>JAHLFE010000115.1 GCA_018884035.1 Candidatus Anaerobiospirillum pullicola | reverse complement strand
TGCTGTAACCGCAGCGCACGCAAACAAATACAGCTTGCGATCTACGGTTCTTCTTGCTCACATAGCCGCAGTGCGAGCAAGTCCTACTTGTGTTGCGAGGATCAACCTTGACAAGGAGGCGCCCCTCCGCTGCGAGCTTGTAGGCGAGTCTCTGCAGAAAACCACCAAAAGCCATATAGCAAGGCGCGCTTTAGCCAGCCTGCTTTAAAGCACATGAAGGCGTACCATCAAAACAACCCTAAGGGACTGCCTGTAGCCTTACAAGTCGGTAAGGGCAAGGCTTAGCTGCCTTAGCCTTAAGACACTGGCCTCTATACTTGCTTTTGCCAACGGGCATCAAGATATTGTAGCTGATTCTGCCCGATGTGTATTGCCTCAAAAGGCAGATTGTTACGCTGTTGCACAAAAAAGAGGCAAGATTCAGGCTTAGACAAAAGGCAGCGCGTCAGCAGGTTTTTGGGTTGTCATACAGGCAGTGTGCTGGCGCTGTGAGCGCAAGAAGATAAGGCGGAGGTAGGAGATCTTAAGGTAGGGGTAAGTATGGGAAGAAGACGGTGGAGAAGGTGGTGGGGGGTAGGTTGTGATGCTTGCCAGAAGTTATCTCACCCCCAAGACAGGAGTGTTTGCCTGCAGCTCCTTTGGGAGATAAGGCGCTTGCGTGCTGTTTTTAGCACAGCGGAGATTCAAGTAGAGGCTGCAGCTTACAGTGGCTGCTGGTGGTAATTACTGTAAAGGCGCGGCGTGGGTGTAGGCTCAGAGCAGCATAGAACACCACGGAGTAACGCTACCTTGAGCGCCCGCCAAGGTGCGGGGCTTTGTGGTCGCATTCGTGGTAGCCGACCGCAAGCGTGGTTGTCGACCGCAAGCAGAGGCGGGGCATGCTGCGGCGCGCGAGGTTGCAGAAAATAAAAAAGCGGGCTAAAAGCTACTTGCATAGCCCTTAACCCGCTTCAGCAGGGAGGTGCTCCCTGACTTCGCTTCAGATTGCAAAACTCAACCGCAGGCGGCAGCGACAAGAGAGCAATTTGAGTTAGCATCATCGACTGCTCCTGCGACTGAGAATCCTAAAAGAAGATCGTTAGATCTTAACAGATCGTTAGATCTTAACAGATCGTTAGATCTTCTCTGGAACCATCTCGATGTGACCGCATGGGCACTCTTGGGCGCACACGCCGCAGCCCTTGCAGTAGTCGTAGTTGAACTCGTAGCCCTTGCCTGGACCCAACTTCACAATGGCGTTGTCTGGGCACACACCATAGCAGTTGTCGCACTCCATGCAGTTGCCGCAAGATAAGCAACGACGGGCCTCAAATACAGCGTTCTCCTCAGTTAAGCCGTGTTGCACTTCGTCAAAGGTCGAAGTACGGCGGGCCAGCTCTAACTGTGGACGAATCTTCTTTGGCGCATCGCTGTAGTAGTAAGGGTGCATGTCCTCAAAGCGCGCATCTGGATGCTTCTCCATCTTCGTGTATGGACGGCCCGTTAAGAAGCCGTTCACACCACGCGCCGCATGCTTGCCCATACCAATAGCAGCAGTCACGGTACGATCGCCTGGAACCATGTCGCCAGCGGCAAATAAGCCTGGCACCGTGGTCTCAAAGGTGGTGGTGTTAACCGTCACTGCATCCTTTTGCAGCTCTAAGCCAGGGATGTTCTTTAAGTGCGACAGATCAACATTCTGACCAATAGCCAGCACCACACTGTCAGCAGGCAGCTCTTCGTACTCACCGGTAGGTTGTGGATAGCCCTTGTCATCAAGTGCCATCTTCTCAATCTTCAGGTTGCTGCCTTGAGCCTCAGTAATGGTGGTTAACCACTTAACCTGAATGCCTTCCTCGATAGCGCCATCCATCTCTTCTTCGTTGGCTGGCATCTTATCGCGGTTACGACGATACACGATGATTGGCTCAGCGCCTAAACGACGTAACGAACGAGCCACGTCCACAGCAGTGTTACCACCACCATACACCGCCACCTTACGGCCGAGCTGGATGTCACCGTCGGTGGACACCTTCTCTAACACGTCTAAGGCGGTCATGATGTGGGTGGTATCACCCGATGGAATGTTGACGTTGGACGACAGGCTGGCACCCATGCCCATGATCACAGCATCGTACTTGCCGTCCTCTTTCTCGGCTAAGACGTCTTCCACCTTGTGGTTGTACTCAATGGTCACGCCCATGTCGAGAATGCGCTGAATCTCAGCGTCTAAGATCTCACGTGGCAGACGGTACACTGGAATGCCATAACGCATCATACCGCCAGCTTGTTTGGCCATCTCCACAATGTGCACAGTGTGGCCAAAACGACGCAGATGGTAGGCCGCAGATAAACCCGCTGGGCCCGAACCAATGATTAAGACGCGCTTGCCCGTCTCACGAGCAGGCTTCTTGAAAGCTAAGTTGTGGGAGATCGCGTAGTCGCCTAAGAAGCGCTCTACGGAGTTGATGCCCACGCTCTCATCTAAGAAGCCACGGTTGCACTTACCCTCGCAGGTGTGATAGCAAACACGGCCCATGCAAGCTGGAAGTGGGTTGTTCTCGACTAAGACGCGCCATGCGTGCTCATAGTCACCCTCAGCTGCGTAGTACAGCCACTGTTGAATGTTCTCACCAGCTGGGCACTGCTTGTTGCAAGGTGGCAGCTTGAAGACATTCACTGGACGTAAGGTACGCCACGAACCAGTGTGGTTCTCAAGCGAAGTCGCTGGATCCAGAGTTGTGGCAAATGGTTTCGTCATCATGATGGGGTGGCCTCCTCTTAAACCAGCTCTTGACGCTCGTAAGCCTGAATGGCAGTTGGCACGGTCTCAGGAATATCGTCACCTAAGAGGTCGAAATCCTTGATGTTCTCGTCGCACATCGCTTGAATGCGCTCTAAGACCTTTGGATCAGCCTTCTTGCCGGTTAAGTGAGCATAACGGCGCTGCATCTTCAGGAAGTTGATGACAGGCTGCTTGTCCTTGATCTTGTACACCGAGGTGATCTTGCCGTACTCAGCCTCGTAAACTGGGTAGAAGCCGGTCTCCACCGCTAAACGGGAGATGGTCACAGCACTACCAGAAGCGGCACCCCAGCCTAATGGGCATGGTACCAGCACTTGGATGAAGCGGGCGCCATGATAAGACATGGCCTTCTTCACCTTGTACTCGAGGTCACGCTGGTCAGCCACGGTAGCGGTAGCCACGTAAGGAATACCGTGCGCCATGGCGATTAAAGGCACGTCCTTACCCTTGCCCCAATCAGAGCCTGGGTGCTCACCGACTAACTGGGTCGTAGCAGTACGAGCAGCTGGTGGGGTAGCAGAGGAACGCTGCACACCAGTGTTCATGTAAGCCTGGTTGTCGTAGCAGATGTAGAGCACATCGTCGTTACGCTCAAACATACCAGACAGTGGGCCAAAGCCGATATCGGTGGTACCACCGTCACCGCCTTGTGCGATAACACGTACTGGCTTGGTGCCATACTTCTCTGCACGGACACGAGCGGCAGCAGCTAAACCAGTAGCCACAGCAGCAGTGTTACCGAACAGAGAGTGGATCCATGGCAGGCGCCATGCTGACTCTGGGTATGGGGTAGAGAACACCTCAAGGCAGCCCGTGGCGTTGCACACCACCAGCTGGCCATCGGTAGCGCGCATCGCCGCATCGATAGCAGTACGGGCACCTAAAGCTTCACCGCAACCTTGGCAAGCACGGTGACCAGAGGTTAAGGTGTTTGGACGATCCACCGCCGCTTGGGTCGTGCGCATGGAAGGGTTTAAGAGACGGTTACCAATGGTATTGGAACCAGTCTGATAAAATTCAATCTTATCTAACATTGCGTTCTCCCCAACTAAGCCTTGCCCTTGACCGAATCAATGATGGCGCTATCGGAGATAGGGCCCTCAGCAAAGGTGACGTTCTCGGAGTCCTTTAAGTAGCTGTTGAGCATCTTGGCATCAACATCAACCCAAGTGACCTCATCCGTGAACTGATCATTTAAGGCCATGTCAGCAATGCGCTTGATGGTAGAACCTAAGATGGCGCGACCACCTAAGCCAGCGATGGCGGTGTGGATCTCACAGCCAGTGCCGCGCATAGCACGCTCGACTTCTGGGGCGATAATGCCACGCGCACCAAAGGAGAAGGCACGCTCTAAGACGGCAACCTTCTTGGTGTCGCCGATAGCTGCACGCAGAGCGTCGTAAGGGAATGGGCGGAAGGCCTTTAAGGAGATGATACCGACCTTGTAGCCTTGCTTAGTCAGCTTGTCGATTTCATCCTTGGCGGTGCCCACGGAGGAGCCAGCGATGATGAGCTTAACGTCAGCGTTCTCGCAGTTGTAGCAGTCAAGTAAACCACCACTGTTGCGGCCGGTTAAGGCGCGATACTCTTTGGTCACATCCTCGATGACCTGCAGCGCCTTGTACATCTTACGCTGCTGGAGTAAGCGCACTTCGGTGAAGGCTTCTGGGCCCACCATGGCGCCCATGGAGATAGGCTCCTTAGGGTCTAAGTACTCCTTTGGTTGGTACTCAGGTAAGAAGGAGTCGATCTGCTCTTGGGATGGGATGTCTAAGCGCTCAAAAGCGTGGGTTAAGACGAAGCCATCCATTAACACCATCACTGGCAGGCCGACTTGCTCGGCGATCTTAAAGGCCATGATGTGGGTGTCGACGGCGTCCTGATTGGACTCGCAGAACAGCTGTAACCAGCCAGAATCACGCTGGGATAAGGAGTCGGAGTGATCGTTCCAAATGTTAATTGGTGCACCGATAGCACGGGAGGCCACGGTCATGACGATTGGCAGGCCTAAGCCGGAGGCATTGTAGACAGCCTCAGCCATGAACAGTAAGCCTTGCGAGGCGGTAGCGGTATAGGTACGCACACCACCGGCGCTAGCACCGATGGAAATGGAGAGGGCAGAGAACTCAGACTCGCAGTTGATGAACTCGCACTGCTTGAGCTTGCCTTCCTTGACGAGCTTACCCACGTTTTCCACGATGTGGGTTTGAGGGGAAATAGGATAGGCGCAGACTACGCCAGGACGGCATAACGCGACGGCTTCAGCAATACCCAGAGAACCTTCGATTTGCTTAAGCATTTGCGCCTCCATTCTTGACGTTCATGATGTACTCATAAGCTAAGGCAGCGGTTTG
Organism: Candidatus Anaerobiospirillum pullicola; assembly: GCA_018884035.1. Taxonomy (GTDB): domain Bacteria; phylum Pseudomonadota; class Gammaproteobacteria; order Enterobacterales; family Succinivibrionaceae; genus Anaerobiospirillum; species Anaerobiospirillum pullicola. The sequence continues at coordinate 7,068 of JAHLFE010000115.1, read as the reverse complement.
TGCGTTGGCATCACCGACCTTGCCTGGATAACGAGTCTGGAAAGACTTCTGCACCGACTCTAACTTGAAGATACCAGTGACAGCAGCTAAGGCAGCTAACATTGGGGCACCTGGTAATGGGCGACCAATCTTCTGCATGGCAAAGTCAGTAGCAGGTACCGTGAAGACGTGACCGGCAGGCAGCTTCTTGACGAGCTCTGGAACGATCTCTTCAGGCTTCTCTGCAGAGTTGATGATGGCAAAACCCGTCTCGCTTAAGCCGCCAAAAACGTCGATGGCGCCTAATAAGGTACGATCCTGTACGACCACAGCGTCTGGCATCAAAATAGGTTCGTGGGTGCGGATCTCTTGATCGTCAATACGGGCATAAGCAACCACTGGGGCACCGGTTCTTTCAGAACCGAAGCTAGGGAAGGCTTGAGCGCAGTGGCCTTCTAAGAATGCTGATAAGGAGAGCATTTCGGCAGCGGTAACTACACCTTGGCCGCCACGACCGTGTAATCTAATCTGAAGCAAAGTAGGCTCCTTTTGCATGCAACCAATCATTACATACGCTAAGCGCTTTGAGATAAGGATGGTGCTTACTCTTGTAGGCATCAGCAAACAAAGACAGCAAACAACTGATAGCCCGTCCGTCAGCTCCGCGACGGAGTGCAATAACTTCCGTTACGAGGTGGCTCAGGTAGCGGAAGAGGCAAAGTGATCTTAGGCCTCGTCTAGGAGGGGTAAGCCACAACAAGAGTAGGTGCATCAGGGGCAAAGGTAGAAGGCGCCGATTGGTATGAGACGTTCCTAACGATTGCCACGCCTTAACTAAAAGCATGTGCTGAGCGCTGTAACTGAGGAGTGACATCCTCATTTTTAGGAAAAACGCTCAAAGTAAACTGCCACGTAAGCCACCACAGTAAGAGGTAGCTGGGCCTCGTAGCTAAGACAAGTAAGACCTGCTACTACCATGGCCGTCCTACAAAAAGAGAGGGCGTTGCCCCTCTTATCAGCCATGGGGAGGTGAGATCTAAAACAGCACGGCTGCTTTAGCTCTCAGTGACAGTGAGACACGCCCGCGCTGTCACGTGATCCTAGTCTCTAGAGCGCTGCACGTTTACTTCTGGTCTTTGCTGCCAAAAGCTAAACGCGCCCAAGAAGTTGTCCGCACCATAAGTGCACAGATGGCCTGTTCTTGAACGGTAGCAACTCTAATGTTTAGGACTACGCTGCACTGGCACCAAAAAACAAACTGACATACCAGTTTGTTGTCCCCTAAAGCCGGTATTTAACAGCTTTATTGGTGTCGTGCTCGACAGGAAGTGGTGTGTTTTCCTTGCAGCTCACTATAGTCAAAGGGATAGAGCCTGACAACAGCCTAAAGGTGCAGTGATGCCGCATAAAATATGATGTTCGTCACAAAATTTCGGCGCGGCAGGGGAGAGTCGCACCTGACAAAAGGGGGTGGGTTGTTTAGTAAAAACTAGATTGATTGTCTTTATATACTGATAAAAGTTGATAAACAACACGGGGGTAATAGTTAGTTATAACTAACAATAAAAGGTGCAGAGGGGAGGTTGCTGGCAGGGCCTAAGCGGGGAGGGAAAAGTTGTATTTAATAAACCTTGTTATTAAATTAATTTTAATAAAGCTAAAAACGCCGTAAACGCTTGCTAGGCAGAGGGAAAGCGTGAATATAAGGGGGCTTATGACGTAGTAGGGAGAAAGCTGGGGCGACGATTTATAAGCAACGCTAATGAGTAAAATGAGGAAAGGCCTGCGCAAATAGCAAGGGGTAGCGTGAAAAAAGTGGTTCTCCTCAGAATTTGTGGGTTGCTTAGGAGGTAAGTGGACGGCTAATTGCTGATTAGCACGGGCCTTAGCCCAACCAGCTAATACTGATGCTTGAGACTATACCCACAGATTCTGGGGAGAGCCAAAGTTATCAGGCTCGTGAAATGGCTCAATGAGCTCATGCATGAGCTGCTCAGTGATTGTATGATCCATACTGTCTTCGTCACTGTAGTAAGTTTAAGCGTTGGTGTTGTGCCTTTACTCGCTTTGGGGAAAAACTGAGTAAAGGCTAGAGGTGCAGCCGCAAGAGTATCGCTGCATACGGCTGCTGAGGAGGCAGGCATGATTGCCTAACCACATAGGCTCAGGCCTTGGGAGTTGGTCTGCCCACCGCGCAAAGAGTGCTTGATATCGCAGAGCACGCGTACTGCCGCACAATGGGATGGCTGTGCCCGCCGACAGGCAAAAGCTGATCATTCCCCTACTCTTTGCTGGTGGCAGTGCGGCTGGTGGGGGTGACTGTTTGGCCTATTTTGTTGTGGCAGGTCAAAAACATGCCATCGAAAAAGTGGCGATAGCTTTTGCTACCCTCAGCAATAGGCCTGTCCCAGATCGCAGGGGCTGTGAAGTGCGAGATGATGATGTAGGCGAGGCTATAGCGGGCTAACCACGCACTTTCCTCTTTTGAGGGCTGGTGCTGCACTAAAGCTTGGATGTCATCATCAAATTGCGCCACGTAGTCACGGCGAACTTTTTCAAAGAGGGCCAGCACGATTTGCAGGAAAATGTTGTTGCGTGCCTGTTCGATGTTGTCATCCTGCGCTTCACAGAGCCGCGCGTAGAGCAGCACGCTGTGTAGCACAGGCTGGAACAGATCAGCATCAAGGCGGCCTAAGGTATTGCAAAAAGGCACCAGCATATCGCAGTATTCGGGCGCATGTTGCTTCAGTATGCCGTAGATGATGTTAACCTCTTTTTTGCGTTTCTCGTCCTTAAGCTCAGCAAAGCCTGCGGCATCGTTGGTAAGAAACTCTTGGTTGAGTTTACAGAATTCTACAAAACTCTCCGGCTGGTGCAAGCTTGCAATGGCTGCGGCTAACTCCTCGTCACTGCCAATGCTCATATGAGGGCTCATAATTGTCTCCTGCATAGGAAAAAGTTCAGCCTTTGTAGGCTGCACAGCTGAGGTTAAAGGGTGCTTGGTGGCTACTTTGGTGCTTAAAGTTACAGTCAGTGGCAGCTGTTGCTATCACCAGCAAGGGACGTAGACTTCTGCTGTAGCTGTATCCTTGGCATTGCCCAAACCTTGGCATTGCCCAAAGAGACATGCAGTAGCAGTGCCACTGAGTGTGAGCAGGAGAATAGAGCAGCCAAAAACTGCCGCCCTTATCGCGGGGCTTGGTGTTGCCGTAAAGAGCAGCCTTGTGCTCAGGTGCCAGTTTCTCAGGTGCAAGCTAATCTTAGCTGTCTGCCATGTGAACGATTTTTGGCTCTTCCCAGAAGCTGTGGGTATAGGCTCAAGCCCCAGTCTTAGGTGGTTGGGCTAAGGCCAGTGCTAAGCAGCAATTAGCTGTCCTATTACCTTCTAAGCGAACCACAAATTCTGAGTAGAGCCGAAAATCCCAGAGCTCTTGGCCTCAAGCGTGGTTAAGTTTGTGGGTATGGTCACCGGTGCTTCGTACTACAGTACCGAGAGGTGCAGCCGTACTTTGTGTCGTTTGCCGTACATAGCAGCTTTTTGCTAAGGCCTCAGATATACTATTCTGCTAAGAGCAGCACTATGGGCTTGTCCATGGTGCTTATGGCCGCCGCACATCACATTATGTGGAGCTGCAATGGAAGAGCTGAAGCAATTATTAATGAGCCACGATATACGTGAGCGCAATAAGGCTATCGTCTTGCGTACCCTACATAAGGAGCAAGTCGCTACCGCTACGCGCCTCAATGAATTGACTGGCTTGTCGGTAGTGACCATTAACAAGCTCCTCACTAATCTTGTGCTCTCTGGCCAAGTAAAAGAGGGTAACCGCACCAAAAACTTAAAGGGCCGTCCTGCCACTACCTACCACTTTAACGCTGCCTATAAGCTGGTGCTGATCATCTCCTGCTATAAGCGCAGTGGCCATGATTACGCCGGTTACTCCATCCACGACCTCTTTGGTGAGTGCATTGAGCGCCGTGAGGAGCTCTTACAAAGCGTGCACACCGACGAGTTTAAGGTGGCCATTGAAAACTACATCGAGCGCTACCCAAAGATCGCCATGATTGGTATCTCCATGCCGTCAGATACCATTGGTGGTCGTATGGCTTCGGCCCTGCGTCGTGACCCGCTCTCTAAGCGCTTAGCGCAGCACATGAAGAACCGCTTCCATTTGCCGGTGTTCTTTGAGACGGACATCAATGCAGCGACGCTGGGAGCCTTTAAGCGCCATGCGCAGTATGAGTTCGTCTGCGGCTTAGCCTTAGTGCCTGGCCGTTCCCCTGTGTGCTCCTTTTGTTATAACGGTGCTTTGATTCGCGGGCGTGATGGCCTTGCCGGTGAGGTGAAGCACTTCCCTATGTATAACAACATTGGCATCCTGCCGCTTGATCCTGAAGCCGCTAACGACTTAGCGGTGCGCACCTTACAGGCGGTGACCTGTGTGCTCAATCCTGCCCTTATTGTGGTGTACTCCGAAAGCTTAAAGTCAGGCCCAGCCTTAGCCGACCGCTTAAAGCGCCGTCTGAGCAACGAGGCGGAAATCGTGCTCATGCCAAAGATCGAGGTCACCGATAAGATCCGTGATGACATCGTTACGGGCATGAATATCCTCTGCTTGCAGTACCTCTAAGGTAAGGGCCGTTAAGGGCCTTTAAAGGCCTTGGATTGGCTCTACACTTTCTTGTCCTTGTCTTTAGTGGTGGTGGTGGTGGTGGTGGCAGTCTTACCTTGCGATAGCTGCGCAGAGCACAGGGTGCACCTCGCTATCTTACGTCACACCTCTTCTGCCCCGATCTACAGCCACTGCTGCTACTGTCAGTGCGTGGTCTTTCGCTCTGTCCTGTCCCTTCTCGTCCTACGCGGCTCCTTGAGTTGCTGTTCTTGAGTATTGCGGCCCTGCTGTCATCGCGCGCTTCCTGTGCGCGGGCTGTACTGCCTCACACCACTGTCCCGCCCTACACCACATTTTCCCTAAATACATCAGTATAGTCTGCTACAGCCGATAGGTATCGTCTTTTTCATGCTACAGATCTATTACTGTGCCTATGAAGCCGGGATGTGTGATCACTTTTTAGGCCAGATTTTTCCCAGCAACCAGCCGCTTTATGGCAGCGGAGCTGGTTTCCCTTGGCCTATGTGTATATTTAAGGCGATAGGGGCCAAAAATTAGTATAAGACTGTGCGTTAGCGCTCATTTTCGACAGCACAAATACGTATAGTGCAGAAGGGGCATTTAGCTGCAAAGTGGCGATAAATGGCGCTATAAGCGTATATATAAGCGCTTTTGGTGGAAAAAACGGCTCTTAGGATTTTATGCGCTTGGTATGAGGGGCTCATCTAAAAAGTATGTAACCTAGCACTAAAGTGTTATACTGAGCAGTAAGTTGAGAGCCGCTGTGTCCTTTCCAAAGAAAAACCACACTGAGCGGTGCTGCAAAGTATGTCTTTTTTGCGGTACAGCTGCGGCCGCATAACCTTTGCTGGGGAACAATGTCCTCAACAGCTACACCCAAACCCTTTAGCTGTGGTCTACAGGAGCAGGCAAGCATAAGCTTAGCTTAGCTTAGCTTAGCTTAGCTTAGCTTAGCTGTAGTGCGGGCATTTTGTTTCTATGATGTTCCTTAAGCTCTTTTGTCTCTGTAAGTGGGGTCAGCAGGAGAGCAGAGGTCTACAGTCATCCGGTAATGTAACCTACGTCTAGATTGAGGGGCAGAATGTCCGCCACTATGCTTCGGCTTTACTAGTGGCTGTTGCGCTGTCGGTGCCGAACATAGACGGATTTTGAGGTGAAGTATGGCAATTAAAGCCAGTAAAAGCTCTCCAATGCCAGTCGCAATGGACGGCGCACAATCTGACACCAAGATTGTCAATAAGTGGAATCAGGCGCGACGTCTGGAGTTTATTGACTTCCGTTTAAGCTGCGATGGCCGTATTAACCGCCGCGATTTAGTGGAGTTCTTTGGCATCTCTGTACCACAGGCTTCGCTTGACTTAGCACGTTACCACCAGCTGGTGCAGGATGCGGTACCACCTCGCGTCAACTTAGCCTACGACCGTCACTTAAAGTATTACATCCGCACTTCTGACTTTAAGCCTCTGTACCCACAGCTGTGCTCGCCTACGAGCTATCTTGCAGACCTCTTAGCGTTATGCCGTGGTGACTTACCACCAAGCCGCAATTACTTTGGTTTTGTACCTAATGTGGGGGTGGCTACCTTTGTTCCACCACGTCGCAACATCTCTGCTGAGGTGCTCTTTAATCTGCTCGAGTCCATCCGCAACAATATGGCGGTGCACATCTCATACATGAGTCTGACGAGCAACGCTAACACTGATCACCTCATTGCTCCACATGGCCTTGCTTACGACGGTTTACGCTGGCACGTGCGTGCGTACTGCTATGATCACCACAGCTTCCGTGACTTTGTGCTCTCGCGTATCTTACGTTGTGCTGTGCCAGAGATTAAGGCTCCATCTGACCGTTTCCCTGATCCAATTGGTAATGGCTTCCGTGAGGTAGGCACCACCGGTGACGATGACGTGGATTGGAATGAGCTCATTGATCTGGTCTTAAGAGCCAATCCAGATCTGCCAGAGCGTTCGCGTCGTGCTATTGAGCTCGATTATGGTATGGAGCCAAATGGCACCGTGGTTTACACCTGTCGTCGTGCCTTAGTGTTCTACACCTTAAACTGGTTACGTCTGACTGAGGAGGATGACTATTTGCCTCCAGAGCGTCGTCAGATTGTGCTGGACAATAAGGATGAGGTGCGTCGGCGTATGGCTGGCGGTCACTAATCACCATTTTTCTGGTAGTAGCCTCCTGTTTACCCCTGTAAAAGAGCGTTAGAGGGGAGCTGCGGCGCCATTGTGCTTTACGTTCTTAAGCCCCTTGTGACCTGAGGTTGCATGGGGCTTTTTGGAGCTGAACGGATCCTAGCAAGATGTGGCTTATACGAGTCAGCCATTTGGCAAAACATGCGTTTGAAACAGGATTCCACCACGGATCTTGGTGCCGCAGATGGGGTAATAGCCTTTAAGCTGATAGCCACAGCTACCAAAGTAGCTTGAGGGCACCTTAGACCTTA
>JAHLFE010000013.1 GCA_018884035.1 Candidatus Anaerobiospirillum pullicola | reverse complement strand
TTTTTTTTTTTTTACTAACGAAACTATTCTAGTATTTTGTAGTGAGGGTGAGAGTTAGCTTACAGACTCCTCCCAGCCTCCCAAAGTGCCTTACTTATGGCCAGCCAACCATCTTTAGGCTTTAGGCCTAGCTATAGCCCCGTGCCTTAGTGGGTTAAACGTTCCTTTTTGTATCAAGAAGACATGAGTAGCGTATGGATCTTAACCAATTAAAAAACATGTCTCGCACTGAAGCCGAATCCTATCTCCAACGCGCTTTCCATATCGACCACTTCTATGATGATCAATGGACGGCAATTCATGCTCTTTTACAAGGGCAACGTGTCCTGCTTGTTGAGCGCACTGGTTTTGGCAAATCTTTATGTTATCAGTTCCCTGCTATGCTTTTGGATGGCGTAACCATTGTTCTCTCGCCATTGATTGCCCTAATGCGTGATCAAACCAATAAGCTTAACGCTTTGGGCATTACAGCCGCCTGTATCAACTCTAATAACTCCCGAGAGGAGAATCTGCGTATCTTTAAAAATACGATTGCAGGCAAGTACAAAATCGTATACATAACTCCAGAACGCCAAGATGACCCTCAATGGCAGGAAGCCCTGATAAAAATCAAGTTTGCACTGCTGGTCATCGATGAGGCGCACGCCATATCAACTTGGGGACATGACTTTAGGCCTGCCTTTCAGCGCATCGTCAAGTATGTTCTACCGTTGCCACAACACCAGCCTGTATTAGCCACTACAGCGACAGCTACCACGTTCGTACAGAAGGATATTGCAGCCCAAATTCAACCAGGTCAACCGAATCCGATTACTGTGATTCGAGGCCCCTTGATCCGCCAGAATTTTGCTTTAAGGGTATTGCGCGTACAGTCAGAGGATGACAAGCTGATTTGGCTTGCACAGCACCTGCCAGAAACTCCTGGAGTAGGTTTGATTTTTGTCGCTACGAAAGAACAAACCGAGCTCTATGCAACTTGGCTGAAAAGCAATGGGATCAACGCTGCCAGCTACAATGGAGGTTATGATGCAGGCAGACGCATCCAAATTGAAGAAGGGCTGATGCAAAACCAGTATAAGTGTGTTGTTACCACCAACGCTTTAGGCATGGGGTTAGATAAAGATGATATTCGCTTTATCATACACACACAAATACCACAGTCTCCGATCCATTATTATCAGGAAATTGGCCGCGCTGGGCGCGATGGCCGGATAGCGCACATTGTCCTGATGTTTAATGAGCATCGTAACAATATCTGCGGATATGAAGACTGCAAGCTGCCTTACTTCTTTATTGAAAGCAGTTGTCCTCCCCCTGCAACATACCAACTCGTCATCGATACTCTCAAGAAGCAACCATTGAAGTTCACTCAGCTGAAAGAGCTCGTGCAGCTCAAGCAAAATGAGCTAATGATTATTTTGGAAAATCTTCGCAATCAGGGCATCGTCGTCAAGCACTCTGATAGGACTGGATCCTTTTACGAGTATAAGCAGGGAGCCCCTGCACTGAATGTAGCTTATCTTGAGCAGATCAGAGAGCACAAGCTACAAGATTTGAGGAGTATGGTGAAGTATGTATTCACCGACAAGCCTCGCATGCAATACCTTTGTGCATACTTGGAAGACGCCTCCCTTGTTAACAGCTGCAACTGTGACAACACTGATCTCCCACCTCTAAAACTCATCCCTAGTCAGGAGTGGCGATTAAAACTGCAACGGTTTTACACAAAATTCAATGCCCAAAAACAAGCAGAGGATACTCCTTTCTGAGTTGGTGGATAGGGCACCTACTCACTACTCCTCCAAGGTTGAAGGTTGGTCACGCCACCCCCCATCACCTACCATAGCCCTCATTGCTTAAGCGCAGGGACGCTGCTGCTTTTCGGCATCAACTAACACTGAGGAGAGACAAATCGGCTCTCCTCAGTGTTTGGTGGATAAGAGGTACTCACACCACTACAATGTGGGGCACGCCAAACGCTTACCACATGGGCCCCATGCTTGAGCTCTGGGGGCCGCTGCTTTTTAGTATCAACCAAATCTGAGTAGAGCCCAAAAAACCACAGGAGACGCAAATTGAACAGGCAGACATTAACCTACTGGTATGCGCTTGCTTTTATGGAGAGTGCCGACAAGAAACATAAAGACGCCTTGTCTACGGAGCGTAAAAACACCCTCTATATCAACGCGCTACACCATGATCCCAGCCTTTCGATTGTCGATCTCTTTGAGCAGCAAGAGCTCTGGCCAGAGCTTGGACTTACTGATGCAGAATGCCAAGCTTTTAGCCAATCATACGCTCAATTAACCAATTACGCGTTTCAGATCACAGACTTGCTGCAGCAAGGATATGATATCATCTCTCTTTCAGACAAACGCTACCCTCGAATCCTCAAAACAAATCTAAAACGCAGTGCTCCTACACTGTTCTTTACTAAGGGCAATATTGATCTTTTGAATCAGCCTATGGTCGATATAAGCGACCTATCGCTGCTTACCAACACTACAGCGCAGCAAGCAGCACAACGAGGCCAAGTATTATTAGTTAGCGGCTTTGACGAAGACATAGATAATTGCACGCTACAATCTGTGTTTGATGCTGGGGGCAGCTGTGTTGTAGTTCTGCCTAAAGGTATCAGTACTGCCTCTAGCCGACTTAGAGATTACTATCAGCCCTTGATAGCTGGACAGCTACTGGTATTGAGCTGCTATGAGCCTACTACACGCTTTAGTAAGCAGCGTGCCGTGGAGTGCACCAAGATCATCCGAGGTTTATCCCAGCAGAGCAACACCGCGCAAATAGAGGATACTGACAACACCAAGGATAGCACTCCAACGGAATTTCAAGCAACGCTGCCGATCAACGTGCACATCACTGAGACTGCTGATAACTTTGCAAATGCGCAGCTCCTTGCACAAAGTGCCACCGCTGTAGACCTCGCAGATAATGTCATAGAGCCAGCGAAAATACAGGAGCCAGTCCCATCAGCAAACGTTAATGCCCCCACCGAGGTGACTGCGCCTATTGAGCAAGTGCCTGTGGCACCTACACCTGCACCTCTTGAGCAAGTATCAAAGGCCCATACTTCTGCGCCTATTGAGCAAGTACCAGTGGCGCCTGCACTTGCGCCAATTAAGCAAGTATCAAAGGCCCCTGCATCTGCACCTATTGCGCAAGTGTCAGCAGCACCTGCAACTACGCCTATTAAGCAAGTGCCAGCAGCACCTGAATCTGCGCCTATTGCGCAAGTATCAAAGGCACCTGCATCAGCTCTTGTGCAAACAGAGAGTGCTCCAGCGTCAAATAGCATCACTATCCCAGATATCTCAGATGTCTATGGCTCTAAGGTATTGGATGGCATACCTGAGGAAAGAGGCTTGCTCCCAAGCAAAACCACGGTCAAGCCTGCTAAGCAACGAAAGAAAGTACAAGCAAAGCCAAAGGCGACCACCACATCAGCAAAAACCAAAAGGTCACCGAGGAAAAAAGATCTACCGCTGCCGCTGCTCGTCATAGCAGAAGAGTCCTCTTCTACATAAACAGTAACCAGCAAGCTCGCGTAAGATCTTCTTACGCAAAACAGCACTCTTACAAACAACAGCAGCAAGGCAAATGACGCTTTTCTGCTGGGAGCTAAGCCACTCTACAGCGTTATTGTTAGCCCCCAACAAGCTAATTCTGCCTTGCGTCTGTTTTCCCCGCACTGTCCTCTCAAGGATCCATCCCCTATATACTCTCTTAGACTCCTCGAGCTCCTAAACTCAGGCTAAAGAGCTCTTTTCCCTTCGTCCACAGTAGCATCTCAAGACCTACCTTGCTTACCAGCCAAAACGACACAGGCCCCGCCTCAGCTGCCCTGAAACAGCTAAGACAGAGCATGTCATACTGCTGCACGCAGCTCTTTGCACCAAGCGCAGAGCCGCTTACGCCCGCATTAAGCCCACTTAATTGGTCTTACTTTGAGACCTTAGTGGCCTGATCGAAGTTATGCGTGCCACGAATGTGCAGCCAGTTCTCAAAGCAATTTTGATTGTGCCACAGCACATAGCGTGGCTCTGGCCAGTTATCGCGATCAGCAGGTAACAGCAACTCCTTGCCATCGTACTGCATGTAGTCATCGCCATAAGCAGCCTTTACCGTCTGCGAGACCTTAGCGACTAACTTGTCGCCATTGTCCTTGTAGACAAAGGTGATATAACCCGCGCTAAAGAGCTGATAGAGGTCGCTGCGCAGCACTACGCCGTTACTGGACTTTTGGAACTTGGAGTCATAGAAAGGCTGGATGTGCGCCACGGCCAGCACCGGACGAGCTTTAACGCCAGATAAGGCACAGCGGAAGTCGTAAGCATTGAGCACACGGGAGGAGAACTCAGCCACATAGGCCTTAGAGTTACGGTGCGAGGCAGCGTAGTACATGCCCTTCCAATCGGCGCCATCGCTGCCAATGTAGTTGTTACGGTGCTCTAACACACGTGTGTGCAGGTAGCGGCCTAAAGGCTCATCTAAGGACAGAGTAAAGACGTGCTTGTCGCTTAAGAAGTCCGAGAGCTCATCAGGGATGTGAACGTAGTCAGCCACATCAAAGATAAAGGTGTGAGCCAGCAGCGCCATAGACAGATTGCTCTGTTCGTTACCGCCGCGTGCTTCGACCTCAGAGACAAAGTCTTTATAGTTGTAGGCACCATTGTGCACGCCGTAGAGTTCCCACGCCTCTTTTAACGAGCACTCACGCCATCCTAAGAGGTAGGCACCACCAATGATGTAGTTGGACTTGTCGTTGGTACCAAACAACAGAATCATGGAGCCAGGTGCTAAGTTAGCACTCTCCTGTTCAAAGTCCTTATCTCCCAGAGCCCATAAGCTGGCGCCAATTGAGCCGCCCAGCAAGTACTCCGTCGAGAGAATGGAGGTCAACTTCTCTGTGGCTCTCCACATCATAATTGACTTTGGCGTTTGCATACAAAAGCTCCCTCAGTGGCATCCGCCAGTTATGCCCCCGCAACAACAATGGGCAGCCATGACGGCACCTTTCCTACCATGATTCCGTAGCGGCACAGGGCAAAAGCGCCCCCACGCGCCTTTGCTCATTGTAAAGAGATTTCAGTGGTACTGCTGCAACCTAGGCCACAAAAACAGAAAAAGCCTGTGCCAAATTGTGACCGCGCAAGCATTCGCGCAGCAGGTTGACGCTCAAGAGGCGCTTGCAGCTGGTTAAAGTTACAGCAAAGTGGTGAGCAGACTCGCGTCTTTACCCTTGCCTTGCACAGAGATCTCCCCCTGCGAGGCATACCCACTAACCTAAGAGTGAACCGCACAACTCAGAGCGTCATAACCGCATCCATTAGGTGATTAAGATGCGCACAACAGGCTTGTAAGCGCTATAGCTGCCACTTGTAGCACTAATCCTCAAGAGTATGGCCGCTCATCAAGAGCATCATAAAGCTATGGTGTTCTTAAGTTCGCGGGTATACCTGCGAGGGGGTTACCTTAAAGACACCAGTGTTGTTAGTGGTGGGTGGTGGTGGTGGCAATGGTAATGTGGGAGTCCCCAGCGGCTCTTGCTGGCTTGGCGCTACAGGGAAAAGCTCCCTACCAACGAGCAAAGACTCTTTGCGCTCCCCAGAAACACAAAACCCCGTAACCTCACGATCACGGGGCTTGTTTTCACTTTGGACATTGCCCTTAAGGCAGCTGTCCTGAGAGCAAAGCTCTTAGTAGTTGATCACCGCGCGGCGATTCTTTTGCCAGCTGTTCTCTGTGTGACCAGGATCAACAGGCTTCTCCTCACCATAGGAGACAATCGACAGCTGGTTGACGTCCACGCCTAAGTTCTGCATGTAACGCGCAACCGCACGGGCACGACGCTCACCTAAAGCGATGTTGTACTCTGGGGTACCACGCTCGTCAGTGTGACCCTCAATGATGATACGTGAGTCTGGATTGTCACGTAAGTACTGAGCGTGCGCCTGCATCACCGAGACGTACTCATCTTGGATCTGATCACTGTCGTATCGGAAGTAGATCGTGTTGTTGTCACGTAAGGCTTGTGGGCCTGCAAAGTTTGGATCGTAGGTGGTCTGCTGTTGCTGGGCATATGGATCGCCAATAATCAGCGCACCAGTCGAATCAACCGAGGTCACTGGCTCGGAGTCCACACCACCGTAACCTAGCGGATCCTCATACACCGCCGAATTATCGATCATCTGGCCATCGTTGTAGACCGAACCATCGACCATCTCACCATCAGTGGTGCTTGTCTGGGAGCAGGCGGTCACGGCGAGCATCATCACTCCCATTAAGCCCGCAAGCTTTAAATTCTTGATCATCGTAATCCCCTCTATATGCACCCGATGGTCTATCTTTCAGGCTGCAATGGGCCCCATGCAGGAGCACTGACTTCACCGGAGGTGTTAGATGGCAGATTCGCCTTAAAACGTCCATCAGTGGAGACCAAAGCTAAGCCCTTTCGGCCTTGGTACACTGTGCTATATATTACCATGCTCCCATTAGGTGAGACACTTGGCGATTCATCCAAAGAAGAAGTCGTCAACATGTAAATAGAGCCGTCAGCATCAACACGCGCAACACGATAGCCTTGAGCACGCGTAATCACAATCAGGGCATCCGAGCCTGGGATTGGACGTGCCGAGAGGTTTAAAGCACCTTGGTAGGTAACACGCTTAGCCTCTAAGGTGTTTAAATCCACAGCATAAATCTGCGCCCGACCACCACGCTCCGAGGTGAAATAGATGGTATTGCTGTCTGCACTCCACGATGGCTCAGTATCGATGGCGCGATTGTTAGTAACACGCACTAATTTGGAAGCTACTAAGTCGTAATAGTAGATTTCAGGCTGGCCATCCTTGGACAGGGTAAAAGCAATCTTATTGCCATCAGGCGACCACGATGGGGAGCTGTTTAAGCCCTTAAACGAGGCTAACTTAGTGCGTTTTTGCGTGAAAATATTCTGCACGAAGATAGTTGGTGCACGGCGCTCAAAGCTCACGTACACTAAACGCTCACCATCAGGCGACCAGTTTGGCGTCATGATAGGCTCAGTCGAGCGCAGAATCGGCGTCTCATTGTAACCGTCGTAATCAGAGGTCATGAGCTGATATGGATATGGATCGCCAAAGCGGTACACAATGTAGGCAATGCGCGTTCTAAAAGCACCGCGTTGACCGGTTAAGAGCTCATAAGTACGGTCAGACACAAGGTGCGCAGCCTGACGTAATTGCTGTGGGCTAAAGGAAAATTGGCGTGGCTGGGTTAAGAGCTTGCCTTGGTTTTGCCCCTGCACACCAAAGATGCGATACACCACGGTAAAGGTGCCATTATTGTTTGGCACGACCTCACCGGAGACCACGGCTTCCGCGCCTAAGGTAGCTAAGGCCGCAAAGTTAATGGTGTTATTTACCACAGCGTTTTGTGGCAGCTGCTGGTAAGTGATGGGGGTAAATTTACCCGAGCGCATGAGGTCAGCACTGACAATGGAGCTGATGTCAGCTTGGGTTTGTGCGCTGTTTCTAAAAGGCAAGACCACAACGCGGCGGCCCTCATTGATGCCACCCGTGATCTCAATTTGTAAGGCGGCATGCGCTCCAGAGAGCATACACATACTGAGCAGCAAGATGCCCAATACTTTGAAAAATCGCATGGATCCCCCACGAAAAAATGGAAAAACCGTGAATCACCCCAAGGTAATAGGAGTTGACAAGCGCTACGCAGGCGCCAAGTGCTCAAATGCTGCAAAACAGTGCAAAGAAAAGCAAGGCATTGCAAGGCAATGCACTATAGCAGCGCACTATGAACATACCAGCTTCTCTTTACGGGCGGTCACGCCCAGTAGCAAGAAAGCCAGCTACGTCTCAAAGAGAGAAAAGGCACACCACCCGCCAGCACCACGCACAGTTTAGCAAAGGCGCGACGTAATGCTAATGCCCTGCAAGGCTTTTAGCAAGAATTATCGCCCGCTACAGCAAGTTGTACCCAGCTACAGTCCCATCTACCTTTAGAGCATCCTTACCTCAGAGCGGCTACCGCCTGTGTGCACGAACGGCCGGTGCTGGCTGGTGCAGGCAGGTACAAGTTACAGCTACCATCTGCTCTGAAGTACTGACTCTATTGCCATATCACCAGCTTGCAGCGCCCGCCCCACATGCTGCTCTGAGCAGCAGGAAATGAGTGCTCTTGCGAGCAGCATCACCTTCTTTGTTGCCCGCTGGCGCGGCCGCAGCTTGTAACCAGCTTGTAACCAGTAAGGGCGCTTGCTTCCTATGAGCAAACAACTACCGCCCAGTGGTAGTAGCCAGCAACGGTCGGCAGCGAGCAGCTAGGCAATGGCTCTGCAGGTTATGAGCGCCGTTGCGTCTTAGAGCTTTGGCGTCATGGTAATCACAATGGTATTGCAGTCCTTACAGCCCTGTGGTGGCATCGGCAGCATACCAATCAAGTGTAAGGTCGCAATCGCACTGGCACACACTGACTTATCACCCTCGCACTTTTCGTTGTAGATCATGCCGGTGTTGTCTACTGAAAGCGTCACCACCACGCGCTTACCATTCATGGAAGGGTCAATACGCCAGTTCTGCTCAATTAACTGCTGCACTTTAGCGCCATAAGTGAGACTGTCATTAGAGCCAGTACCAGCACCTAAGCCCTGACCATTGACGGCGCCATTAGCCTGTCCTAAGAGCTCTTCTTCGAGGCTATCGGCTCGCTCCGCCTCATTGGCTTGGCGCATCTCCTCCTCGATAAGACGACGAGCCTCTTCTTCAGCCTTACGCTTGGCTTCAGCTTCAGCTTTCTTCTTGGCCTCGGCCTCAGCCTTACGCTTAGCTTCAGCTTCTGCTTTAGCTTTGGCCTCTGCTTCAGCCTTAGCTTTGGCTTCAGCTTCCGCCTTGGCTTTAGCCTCTGCTTCAGCCTTAGCTTTGGCCTCAGCCTCCGCCTTAGCCTTAGCTTCCGCTTCCGCCTTAGCTTTAGCCTCTGCTTCTGCCTTGGCCTTAGCCTCTTCAGCCTTACGCTTCTCCTCGGCTTTCTTCAGGGCAATAGCCTTTTGCCGTGCTTCTTCGGCCTTCTTCTGGGCCGCTACCTGTTTGGCTAATTCCTCACGGGCCTTAGCTTCGGCCTCAGCTTTAGCCTTTGCCGCTTCTGCCTCTTGGGCCGCTTGCTCGTCTTGAATCTGAGGACTTTGCACCTGTGGTAAGCGGCCTTGTGGATTGCCTTGAGCAGGTGGCACATTCACAATGGTCGCGTGCATGATCTGCCCCGCCTTTTCCTCAGGGCGCTTTGGCTTGTCTAAGGAGACATTAATCGCCAATGTGGCCAACAGAGCGCCGTGAAAGGCCATGGCCAAAACAAAGGCAGTGCCTATTCCGATTTTCAAGGCAACCCTCTCTCAAGACGCAACACCGCTCAAGCTTGCTTGATTTCTTGAGGCGGCGTTCAGGCTTTGTGTAGGAAGTTATGGGGGTAGTGAGGCAAAAGCGCGTGATGGCTCACTGCTCTCAAGAACACAGCTACAGCCAGCATGCCTCTTAGGGTAAGAGGCGGCTGCTATCCTTAAGAGGTTTACTTGCTGGCGGTGTTGTTAGTGGTGCTGGTATTTACCTGAGGCATTGGCATTGGCATTGGCTCTGTCATGAGGCCCACGCTCTCGACGCCAGCTTGCTTGAGCGCCTGCATCAGCTGAATCACACTGTCGTATGCTACCTGCGCATCACCTTGAACCACCACGGGACGCGATGGATCCTTGCGCAGCTCCTCTTGGACGAGGCTCGACACCGTATCTAAGTTAGGCACCTTAGTGCTTTGGGAGTCAACACTGACGTAGTACTGACCGACGCGGTCGACGGTGGCAATGATAGGAGTACGCTGATCCTCATTCATGGCCTCAGCCTCAGCTTGCGGCAGATCAACGGTAACGCCCTGCATCACGACTGGGGCGGTGGCAATAAAGATCACCAGCAACACCAGCATCACGTCGATGTATGGCACCACATTGATTTCAGCCACGGTACGGGATTTCCGGCGTCCACGCTCGCCCATAAAATCTCTTGGCATGGCAAAACTCTCTTGTTACCGCCTTGGGGTACTAATCACTCACCACGTGGCACTACAGCATTAAGCAGCAGTGTCCTGCAACTAACGCGCGACTACGCCCTACGCGAGCCGTAAAACAACGCTCTGGTGTGTAGGTGATGGTAGGGAATGAATGATCTCATAAATGACGCAGGATGAGATGCGTGATGGCAAGATCACACATCTCAAGATGAAGATAGCAGGTGATCCTGATCCTATCTTCAGACGAAGCACCATGATTACCTAAAGTAGGTCAAGTATTAAGTCAGTCGCTCCTCAGTGTGTATGTGCCTTTGCCTAGCATTGGAACGCAGTCTCAGGGGGATGTCACCTGCCAGCACCTACATACCTACCAGCACTCTCAGTATCGCAGCAGCCTTTGGGAGCTGCTGTTTGTTAACCTCGCGTGAAGTCTGCTACCATAAAAGTTACAAAGAACAAAGGGCAGTTCTCTCTTAAAGAGCTGCTGGCGAGGCTTAGCGTTGGTTAGCAGCAGGATTGACATTACGGCGCACGTTTTGACCTCCTGGGGCAATGTAATGCGGCTCACTGTCGTTATTGCGCGCATTATTACGGGCCCGTAAGCGCTCCATATCCACCCCGCTCTTATACACCGGCCCCTCGCTCTTTACAGGAGCTGCAGCCATATTAGGCTTTACCGCCGTAACAGCCCCGCCTGGCAATTGGGCATGGGCTAAGTTTGCGTTAGTGGCAGCATTACGAGGTGGCACTACTCCACGGTAGTTAGTGGCCATATGTGGATCATTAAGAGGAGGCACCGTAGCCCCTGTATTAGCACTAATACCCTGTAGCGGCGCATTGTTCATGGCAGCTTGATTAGCAGCAGCTGCCGCTGCGGCAGAAGCTGCTGACGCTTGGGCATTAGGGCCTAAGCGTGACCTGTTCTCAGACGGGGCGGGATTAGCCAATGGATTGCGATTTGGGCGATTGCGATTAGGTTGGGCCATATTCGGGGCCATGTTCTGGCCCATAGCACTCTGCCCCATTGAGCTCTGTCCCAGAGCAACATTTGGCGCAGGGGTATTACTCTGTGCCGCCGCATTAGGCGCACTACCGACAGCAACGGCTGCGGCTGCGGCAGCATTAGAGGCGTTTAACGTAGCAGCACTACGCTCCCGTTGCTCCCGCTCGCGCTGCTCACGTTCGCGTAACTCACGCTCACGCTTCTCAAGACGCTCCCGCTCACGTAGTTCACGCTCACGCTCGCGCTGGCGCTCACGCTCTAATTCCCGCTCCCGCTCGTAAGTGGTGGCGTTAAAACTAGAGCCCGAGTTTTCCGCAGGTGCAGGAGCATAGCCCTCAGGAGAGGCCGTGGCATAGCCAGCGGTGGCATCGCCCGCCCCTGCAGGTGGCGCCATGGTGGTATTGCCATATGAGCCGACGCCACTGGCATTTACCTGCGCAGCTGCTACTGCAGGCACTGGAGCAGCATTAGCAGCGGCTTGAGGGGTAGCATTATTGCGGTTATTTAACTGTGAGCGGATGGTGACCAAACGACGGTTTAATATGGTCGAGAACTCATCCATGAAGTTGTAATAGCGGTTCTCTAAGGCCTCGACCTTGGTCACGAAGCGGTTATAGAACATCACGGCTGGGATAGCTGCAAAGAGGCCCATAGCCGTAGCGATTAAGGCCTCGGCGATTGGTGGAGCCACCATGGCTAAAGTAGCGTTTTTGACCGCAGCTAAAGAGACGAAGGCGTGCATGATGCCCCACACGGTACCAAAGAGGCCGATGTAAGGGCTAATCGAGCCGATGGTCGCTAAGGTTGGCAGATGCGTCTCTAAAAGCTCAACCTCACGAGAGCAGGCCACCTTCATTTGGCGATAGGTACCGCTCATAACGACTTCTTGATCGGCGGGGCCGGAATTGACGAGGCGGACAAACTCTTTAAAGCCTGCGCTGTAGATCACCTCGAGGCCGACGAGCTCATTTGGGCGTTTCATGCAGTCTTGATAGAGGTTATTAAGATCGATACCAGACCAGAAGCGATCTTCAAATTCGTCGGCTTTAGCGCGGCCAATGCGATATTGATTGTTACGGGAGATAATGATCGTCCACGAGACAATCGACAGTGCGAGGAGGAAGAGCATAACGCACTGCACCAAGAAGCTCGCATTGAGCACCAGCTCAGTAAAAGAGAGCGCTCCTTGAGATTGCATGAAAAGAACTCCAAAAGAAACCTTGCGTGGTGGCCAAGGAAGAAGTCAGCGAACTTCCCCTGCAGGCAATGAGCACACCACGACGCTAGGGTGCGGTGAGCTTACACATTGTACCGAAAAAACAGGCAGGGGCAGCAAGGCTAGCTTTGGAGGCGAATAATAGCAGTGCAAAGTTAGAGCATGCTTAGGGTGAGGGACGGCGGGAAGGGAAAATGGGGTGATCGTTGTAGGGCGGGAGCGTAGCGTGGTTAAGAGCTCGTGATGCTTGTAATAATGGGCGCTTTCAGGGCTTGGTGGATAAAGTGCTGGCGCTCGTGACCACGGTGCGGTACGGTTTGGCTAAGGCAGGAGTGAGCTAATAGGTGAGGGATACAAGGTTGAGTGCTGCTACTTGCCACAGCGTAAGATGCATGGTGCAGGCGAGAGTGAGCCTATCTTAAGGTTCTTAAGGTTGCACACACACACACACACTGGCCTAAACAACGCCATATCTTAAGTCAACGTTCCTCAGTAAACGGCAATCTTACAACCGCTCCTCTGCTGGAACTTCCCTAAAAGGAATGGCAGAGGCCCGCTTGCAGGCAGCAGCAATGAGCTCAGCATTGCTATCTGCATCAGCAAGGATTTTGGCTAAATTTTCGCGCTCCTCTGGGGACAAATGCAACACAGGAATAACCTCACCTTCAGCATCTGGTTGCAGAGTCGAAACGGCTTCCTGATAGATTGCACTATAGGCAAACTCACGCAGAGTTACCCCCTTTTTGGCAGCTGCTCTGACCACTAAGGCAAAAGCATCATGAGAAAAGCTGGTTTCTATGAGGTTAGCTGCTGCAGCCATAACGCAATATCCTCCTTACTTGTGGTGCCTACCATAACCATCATCACTGCCACCATGGACTCTGCGCCTCTAAGTGATGGCTAGCAAAAAGCAGCATTGTCAATGCGGTTAAGCACGTGCGGCGAGGTTAGCGTTTGGTGTGCCTCACCTTGAGGTATTGTTGATGCTCTCTCCACCAAACTCTAAGTAAAGCACCGATCTCTATTGCCACCGAACAAGAACAGCTCTCAGAGCTTCATCTCTGGCTCTTGTGGCCACAGATACGGCTGTAGCGCCTGCGTAAACGACTCTGGGAGCTTGGTTGGCTTTGACTTATTGAAGTCCACACAAGCTAAGGTCGCACACATGGCAAATAAGAGCACGCCCTGCTCATTGCGCACCTCTTGGTACATCTGCAACGTAGTACGACGCAGCGCAAAAGGTACACAGGTAATGGTGAGCACCTCGCCTAAGCGCGCAGAGGAGTGAAAACGTGCGCTCAGCTTGCTGACCACAAAGCCCTGCCGCTCCTCTTTGAGGTGCTGCTCCTGATCATAAGCAAGCGCCTCACGCACAAAGTCTGAGCGTGTTCTCTCGCAGAACTTGAGGTAGTTAGCGTGGTAGACGATGCCACCGGCATCAGTGTCCTCATAGTACACGCGAAACTTGCTGCTAAAGACTTGCTGCTGCTGTTGCTGCTGTTGCTGCTGTTGCTGCTCACTCATAGTCTTTTCCTGTCCCTGTGTCATCACCGCTTGACCTTAAGCCTTAAGCCTTACCGCCCCTGAGAGCTTAATCCTCCTGCTTTTAGCACGCTTTTTAGCGCGCATCCCTACTCATGGCATCGCACTTAGAGTAAGCCTTATGGGTAGCCATACGGCCCATACGCGAGCGCTGCACAAAGCCGTTTTGAATGAGGTAAGGCTCGACCACATTCTCTAAAGTCTCACGCTCATAGCCCAAAGACGCCGCTAAGCTCTCAATGCCAACAGGGCCACCATTAAAGTCATTGATAATGGTGCTGATGTAGGCGCGGTCAAAGTCGTCAAAACCGTCCTTATCGATCTTGAGGATCTCTAAAGCCAGCTCCGCAATCTGCTTGGTGATACGGCCATCGCCCTTGACCTCAGCAAAGTCACGGACGCGCTTTAACAAGCGGTTAGCGATACGTGGCGTGCCACGCGAGCGGCTGGCAATCTCTAAGGCACCCTCATGATCGATCTCGATGCCTAGCTTTTTGGCAGAAGCAGTGACGATTAAGAGTAGCTCCTCAGGTGAGTAGAAATGCAGCTGTAAGATGATGCCAAAGCGAGCGCGTAAAGGCGAGGTCAGGGTGCCAGCTCGCGTGGTGGCACCAATGAGGGTAAACGGCTGTAGATCGATCTTAATCGAGCGCGCCGAAGGGCCTTCACCGGTCATGATATCGACCTCGTAATCCTCAAGGGCAGGGTAGAGGAACTCCTCAATCACTGGAGTGAGACGATGAATCTCGTCAATAAAGAGCACGTCGCGACGGCCTAAATTGGTAAGCAACGCTGCTGCATCACCCTTTTTCTCAAGGGCTGGTCCTGAGGTCGTAGATAAGGTGACGCCTAACTCATTGGCAATGATGTTAGAGAGGGTGGTCTTACCTAAGCCAGGAGGGCCAAAGATGAGCACGTGATCTAAAGCGTCATTGCGCTTTTTGGCGGCTGCCAGCGCAATAGCCAGCTGCGACTTAACGTCCTCTTGGCCAATGTAGTCATTGAGGGTTTTGGGACGCAGTGCGCGATCCTCTGAGCTCTCCGTCACCTCTGCTGCCAGCTCTTCCACGCTCTTTTTAGGAGAGACCTCCCGCTCCAGCTCCACTTGCAGCGTATCAGCGACAATGCCTTTAGTTCCCGCCATGCCCTACACCTTTTTCTCCACACCGGTGGTGTGGCAAGAGACCACCCCCACCTAAAAACCTTTACCTTACCGTAGTCACCACGCGCACTTTAGCGCGCTCAGAGGTACGCTTACGCGCGCACTAAGCGCTTTTCACGCGCCACACGCAAGCCTTCTTTGACCACGGTCGAGACGTCCATACCAGGCTTGTACACCTCTTTCATAATGATGCTGGCCTCAGCATCCTTAAAGCCTAAGCCCAGTAAGGCCGTATGACACATCTGCCGCTCCTCAGACTCGGGGTCAGTCTTTTCCTGCAAGATGGAGCTTAGGATCTGCTCATCCTCAGGCTTCACTGTAGTCTTACGCTTCACTCCAATGCTGGCGGCAGCGGCGACGTGTGCATCGACATTGAGCTTATGAAGACGATCTTTCATCTCCACAATGATACGCTCGGCGGTCTTTTTACCAACGCCTGGCACCTTGACTAAGGACGAGAGGCGGCCTTGGTTGATCACCTCAATAAAGCTGTCCAAAGTAAAGAGCGAAATGATCGCCATGGCACTGCGAGGTCCGACGCTGGTGACTTTAATGAGCTCACGAAAGAGCAAGCGTGACTCTTTGTCCTTAAAGCCAAATAAGAGGTCGGCGTCCTCACGCACGATGTGATGCACATACAAGAAGCACTCAGAGCCCACTTCTAGTTCGGATACTAGGTTACTTGGCACTTCTACCTCATAACCGAGGCCGCTATTGACCTCAATGAGTGCATTGACGGCGTCAAAGCCTAAGAGCTTACCGCGAATACTGCCAATCATATCCTGTCCTTAACCAAAGAGAAGGTGTGAGCCCTGCTGTACCTGTAAGCCATGCTGCCTCTGCGTTGCCATACACTGCCGACCTTGCCACACGGCGCGGTGATACCAACACATCACGGCGGCGCAAACTGCACGTTAGTTTACAACCACGTGGCGAGCACCGCGCCCTACCGTTTTATGCCGACTTTGCGCGATACAGAGTTACGCCTTACCGCAATCTGAGGTGATGACTGAGGGCACGTCACTTGAGGCAAGCGACACAAGCGGCTGGCTGTGGGCGCTGTCTAGCGCTTAGCGTCCTTGACGCAAGCGACCACGCACACTGGAGCCAATTTGTACCCCTGCGCCCATGGCCACGCTAACCTTGTAGGTATAGCCATGGCAAATGGCACAAGCAAGGGCATCGGCAGCGTCAGCTTGGGGGCGTCCGTTTAAGTGGAGAATCTTCGTCACCATAAATTGCACCTGATACTTTTCAGCTGCGCCATAGCCTACCACCGCCTGCTTAATCTGCATCGGAGTGTACTCGTACACTGGAAGCTTGAGCCGCGCTCCTGCCACCATGGCCGCACTGCGCGCCTCCGCCAGCTTAATCGTAGCTTGCACGTTTTTCGATAAAAAAGCCTCTTCTACCGCCATCACTGTCGGATGAAATTGCTCAATAATCGACGAGACCGCCTCAAAGATCATGAGCATACGCTCGGCAATGGGATCAGACGTGTCCATGACAATGCAGCCCGAGCCCAAATAGGTGAGCTGATTGCCCTGCATATGCAGCACGCCATAGCCGGTTTTGCGCGAGCCTGGGTCAATACCTAAGATGATCTCTGCCATGTGCAGCCTATACTCAAGACGCTAAAGCTCTGGCCCCATGGCGGCAGCTCTAACCTGCACACGCCACACAGACAAGGCGCTTGAACCACAACAGAAGCAGAAGCAACAGCAGTGCTGCAAGCAGCCTCCTGCCGCGCAAGCGTAGCCTACCATCACCAGAAAGCAAGGCTGTTAGCCTATCACAAAAACCTGTCCCCTACGCGTGCGGCGAAAAATTCTGCGTTTTTTGTGGCCACACCGACTATTTTGCGCTTTTTGACTTTTACCACACATCCAAGTGATGGTATAAATACCATCACAAGACTGGGACATTACCTGCACTGAGCCCTGAAGTTAAGCACGATCTCTCTTAGTGAAGCTGCGCTTCTTAGCTGAGGGCGGGATATCCCTACCACGTAAAACGCACCACGGAGGTGACACGTTATGGCGAAGATCCTCTGTGCAGTAGGTGCCATATGTATGGCCCTACTGCTAAGCGCTTGTGACACGATGCCAGAGGTCAACAACTACAACTGCTACGCGCACATTTTGCCGATAGATCGCGACTACCAAGATTACGCGGCCAAATGTCGCTCGGAGCATTTAGGCAAGAGCAACAAGGAATACAACGACTTAGCTATTGCCCGCCTTAAGGCCTGCTACTACGGAGACGACGTCAAGCAATGCCAAGAGGCCACAGAGAAGTTGGAGAACTTACTGCACACGTGGCAAGATGAGCAAGGAGCATTAGCCACCTACTCGATTTACGACAATCAATAGAGTGGGCAGAAGCAAAAGGGGCTGGTTAGGTTATTCCTAACCAGCCCCTTTTGCTTGGTTGCTATTCTGTGTCTGGGCTCAGTCTGAAAACGCCTGCTCTTGACAAGGCTCAACGCCAGCGCTGCTGCCAAAACTCTTGCCGCCACGTACCATGCACCGGCCGCTGCCATTGCTGCATTTGTGGCTGCTGCCAACTAAGTGCTCGCCCTTGGGTCGTCTGCTGCATGCGCGCTAAATGCTCTTGTTTGTGATCCCGCCATGCATTGAAGATGATATACACTGCTCCACAGATGATACTAAAGGCAATAAAGAGGATAAAAATCAGCTTGAACACGAGGCTGTCGTCCATGGCGAACCCCCTTGTTATGTAACTGTCTTTTTCTCCCACCCCAGCTCAGCTGTAAGGCGGTGATGTGATGAAAACAAACGGCTCCCAATCCGTTTGGCATAGCAAACACTGCTTTTCGTGGCACTGCTTACAACCTTGTAAGCCGCTGCCCGTAAAGATCAAAAAATCTGGCATCACAGCGCAGAAAAGAAATGCAAAAACCGCAAGCACAGCCCAAAGCCCTGCTGTAACCACATCAGCAAGTGCTATCTTTTTCTCTTCTTATGCAGAGCTATAGTTGTATGTAGCAAATACGCCAGTCCTTACATACAAAGACGCAATTTATGGGCAATAATCGCCATAGCACTACCATACTAGTTGGTGGTAGTACATGGTTCCAACATAGTACAGCATATTACAGCTCAGACCACCTACGCTAAAGCCACATCCAGACCACCACCACCACTTCAAAGTAGGTCACGTCACACGCCAGCACATGTTGTATAGGCATCCTGCTTACTCACAGGAGCACTGCTACCCCGAAGATACGCCAGATGACGTCCAGATCTGTAAGTAGCACCACAGCAAACACCTACTCTACCCCACGTGTCTACCCCATGTAGCTGCTGGGTAACCATACCAAGTAGCGGCTGAGGACTCCTTGAGTAGCTTTTAGGACTTGTGTGATCTCTTGGAGATGGATATACAGCTATGACGCTCTGCGTGGCGCTGGCCACGCGTAAGTTCGGGTTATGGTGGTGGGTGTTACCCAAAAGCAAACAGGCGCTGTAGCCATAGCCACAACGCCTGCTTAAACCAACACAGCTTAGTGCTCTCAGTCTCTCAGAGCTCTGTGCTCAGTGCACAGTGCTCTGGGCTTTACCTCAGGAACGACTGACTTAACTGAGTTAATGGCTGCCTGATCTCATGGCCATCAGCCGCGACACCTCTTTAGGTAGGCTCTGGCTAACCAGCACCATTTATCTTAAGGGGTAGATCGTGGCCAGCTTTCAACCCAGCATAGGTCACTTATGCAATCACTCCTTCCGCAGCACTGCTCTGCTTAGATCATGAGCTAATCTGAGCTAAGCTAAGCTAAGCTAGGCTAATCTGAGCTGAGCTTAGCCGTTGTTCTCCATGCCAATCAGATCAAAGTGCTTGGTGCTCACCACCAGCGTAAACTTATCCTGCTGTGGCTTGCGGCACTTAATCTCAATCACCCGTGAGGACATGTTGTAATACCAACCACTGTCAGCTGCGGCAAAGTCATCAGGCACCAGATAGCGCGTCAGCTCCTCACCCTCACAACTGACAAAAAGCGCGCCCTTAAGCTTACTCACTACCTGTACATACAGCTGCTCATAGGAGTGCTCATACGAGCCAGTCTTGTCAAACTTAAGCTCCAGATGCTCGCCAGGGATCACCGTAATCTTGGTCTGTGCGTACACCCCTTGCTCATAGTCCTTACTGTGGCCATCGTCCTCGTAGTAATCAAAGCTAAATGGCTCCGTAGCAGCCGAAGCGGCCACCAGTACCTGTAAGGTCTTGACCTTATCAAAGACAATACGCTTGATGTCGTCCGAGGTGATAACAATGGAGTTGTCACGCAGGAACATTGGTATGGTCGCGCTCGTCACAGGGTAGTTAACGACCTGACCGCCTTCATAGGCCTTAAAGTTGTCATTGAGGTCATACCAAGTCACACCTGCTGGCAGGTACAGCGGACGCTGGGTCTGCCCTTTTTCGAGCACCGTCGCCACTAAGAGTGATGGGCCAAACATAAAGCTCAGGCTCTGGTCAGTTAAGCAGCGCTCATCCTCTTCAAACTCCATAAACAGAGGACGCCACACTGGTAAGCCCTCTGTTGCCGCCACGCGCATCAGCGCATAGAGGTAAATGAGGTGACGATAGCGTAAGGCATATGCCGCCTTAATTTCTTCCATGTACTCAGGGTACATGAAAGGTTGCGTCACGGTGTTGTCGTTATTGGCGGAGTTCATGGTAAAGCGGGGCTGGAAGACACCATTTTGCACCCAGCGCAGCATCAGCTCCGCCTCAGGGGCAGGCCCCGCAAAGCCACCAATATCGCAGCCCATATTAGCCACACCGCTCACGCCCATGCCTAAGATGGTCGCGACATTAAACTTTAGGGTGCGCCATGAGGTGAGGTTATCGCCCCCCCACACCTGTGCATAACGCTGCACACCAGCAAAGCCCGCACGATTGATGATGTAAGGGCGCTCGTTAGGATAGACCGCCGCAATGGACTTTTTCGCGGTATAGGCCATCATATTGGACTGAATACTCTTGTACTCAGCCATGGTGCCCCCCTTACCTTCGGCTGCCACCACCGCCTCGCGATCTTCGATACCATCAAACTCGTTATTGTCATTCCAGACGGTCTTGGTGCCCATCTTGAGAATGCGCTCTTGCAGCAGGTGTGACCACGCCTCACGGCCTTGGGGGCCGGTAAAGTCCACAAAGTAGCCAGGACCGCCCCACCATCTACCCACGTAGTAAGGATCGCCTGCTCCCTGCTTTTGCTGGGCCTCAAGCTCCGCTTGTGGCTTTTTGACAAGGGCATCGCGCTCTAAGTAGTACTCCTTGTAAGGGTGGCCCATGAGCACGCCAGGCTTTAAGTTTGGTATGACGTTAATACCCATGCCATTGAGCTTGGCAAAGAACTCCTCTGGCTTGGGGAAGCGGCGTAAGTTCCAGTTAAAGGTGTAGCGTAGCTTGTCTTTTTCACCTGCACTATAGCCACTTGCCAACCAGAAGTTATCTACTAAGATGCCGCTGTCGCGCATCTTATTGAGCACCTTGTAAATTTCTTGATCGCAGTCCTTATCAAGCTCAGCGTAGTACATAGTCGACGCCGTAAAGCCCATCTCCTGCAGCGTTGGCATGGCGCTCTTACCGGTAAGATCGGTGTAACGGCGGACTACGTCTTTAAGGTGGGGGCCATTGATGAGGAAGAGGTCGATATCGCCGCCATCAACCTGATAGTAGCTGTAAGGCTCCCAGTAACCGCTGCGCTCGTTACCCATGTCAAAGACAGCATCGTAGGAGTTGTTATAGAAGAGGCCGACGTAGTGGTTTTGCAGATCGTTAACACGCACATAAAAAGGGATGTGCTTGTAAAGTGGCTCGCCACACTCAGGATCGTGGCCAATAGCGTCCTTAGGGCAGAGGCGCATGTGACGGCCGCGCTTGTCTAAATAACCTGTCTTTTCACCAAAACCAAAGAAGTGATCATGCTGCTGATCGATGAGATTGTAATGGGTGAGGCGTCCTAAGTGGTCCTTATCAAAAGCACGCTCGGTGAGGTCTGCATAAACCACCGCACCACTTAACTTATCGCGCAGTTTAAAGGACAGTGGGTGCTTGCGCATGATGAGCTCGACGTGCTCAGTGGCAAAAACCACTTCTTTCTCATTGTCGGTTGTGATCTCGGCCATGACGCCGCTGACGCGCTGCCGCTCATCAGCAAAGAGCTCATCGAGATCATCGGCCCATGCGGTACGCACTAAGGCATAGGAGTGCTCGACCATGCCCTCACGCCACAACTGTTCTAAGCTCATGGCACTATAGTCGGTGTCACGCGGATCAAAATGCACTCGCACTCTTAAGATGTCTGCACTGAGGCATTGGATTTTGACGCGGGCACCGGCGGCTAAGACAATATAACCGCATTCACCATCTTGCGTGAAAGCACGCACTTGCTGGACGTCTTTAACAAACATGACGCTCTGCCTTTATTGGTTACGAGCAAACAAAAAGCAGCTCTACTCAAAGTTTGGTGGATAGATAGAACACCCACACTACTCTGAGCTCCTTACTCTGAGGTGGCTAACATTAAACGCCATCACCACAATGCATGTGCTTGCCTCAAGGTGTGTGGCGACGTTGTGGTATCCACCAAACTTTGAGTAGAGCCCAAAAATCGATAAGAGGCTGACACAGCCTCTCTTGCGATAACAGCAGATCCTCTGTGCCTGCAACCACTCTGGCCTTAAACACGACGTAGTGCACTTTGAGGTAGATAGGTAGGTAGGTAAGCTCTGTGCCCCTACCACCTGTAATCCACCAAAAGAATGCACCCCACCACTTGGCGGCGCAGTCGCTGCGCTTATGGTGTCTCTGGAATAAAAGGCACTAACGCTCTTATCTCAAGGTCTAAAAAAAGCGGCTGCGGACAAACACTTACCCATTTGGGATGTGAGCAGTTTTAGTAAAAATCACTACCTCAGTGAACTCTTGCTGCCATCTCTGCTGAAAAAGAAAGCCGTGATGCGAATCACTCCACATCGCGGCTTAAGCTAATGTGAGATTACTCCAGAAACCGAGGCAGCCCCAGCCATTTGCTCCACCACACCATTTATGCGGTTTAAGCTGGCAGCAGCTGAGCCCCTACCCCAGCAGGGCCTCAAGCTAAGCAAGGCTGCATCATCTCTGAGAAAGGCTGTCCTTAGACTAAGCCCATCATCTCAGGAATAAAGAGCGAAATCGCTGGTACATAAGTCAGCACTAACAGGATCGCAATCAGTACCGCAAAGTATGGCAGCAGCATCATCGACACACGCTCGATCGAAATCTTGTTAATGCCGCAGCCCACAAACAGCACCGAACCTACAGGTGGTGTCATCGAGCCAATGCACATGTTGAAGATCAGCACCACACCAAAGTGCACTGGAGACATGCCTAACGACACGCAAATTGGCAGGAAGATTGGGGTGAAGATCAGGATAGCTGGGGTGATATCCATGAACATGCCCACAATCAATAAGATGAGGTTGATGAGGAAGAAGATCACGTACTTGTTGTCACTTAAGGACAGCAAGCCCTCAGCGATGGCATCAGGAATACCAGAGTAAGCCATTACCCACGACATCGCCGACGAGGTCGAGATTAAGAACAGAATGATGCCGCTGGTGCAAGCACTGTCGACTAAGATCTTGGTGAACTTCTCCATGGTAATGGAGCGATAGAGCACCGATAAGAACAAGCAGTACACCACGCAGACCGCAGCACCCTCAGTAGCCGTGAACACGCCCGAAACAATACCACCGATCACGATGATAATGAGCAGGAAGCTTGGCATGGCATCTAAGGTGATCTTTAAAGCCGTCTTTAAAGGCACCACACCAGTGGTTGGATACTTGTGAGCACGAGCATAGAGGTAGGCCACCACCATCACACCCAGACCCATTAAGATGCCTGGAATGTAACCGGCCATAAACAGCGCCGAAATCGAGACGCCACCCACCACCGTGGAGTACACAATGAAGGCCGAG
Organism: Candidatus Anaerobiospirillum pullicola; assembly: GCA_018884035.1. Classification (GTDB taxonomy): domain Bacteria; phylum Pseudomonadota; class Gammaproteobacteria; order Enterobacterales; family Succinivibrionaceae; genus Anaerobiospirillum; species Anaerobiospirillum pullicola. The sequence continues at coordinate 37,600 of JAHLFE010000013.1, read as the reverse complement.
GTTGGAGGAATGAGCAGACCCGTAGGCGCCGAAGCGATGTTCACGGCCGTGGCATAGGCCATGTCATACTTCTCTTCCTTTTGGATTGGGTTGATACTGCCACCCATAGCCGAAGCAGCGGCCACAGCAGAGCCAGCCAGCGCACCAAAGAGCATGTTACCTAAGACATTGGCCTGCGCTAAAGAACCAGGGATAAAGCCACAGAAGAGCTTGGCAAAGTTAATCATGCGGCGGGCAATACCACCGTTATTCATGATGTTACCGGCCAAAATGAACAGCGGTACGGCCAAAAGCGAGAAGCTCTCCACACCGGAATTCATTTTCTGCATGCAGATGAACACGACCTGATCCCACGATAAGGTGGTAAGCGCGGTCACCACTGAGGAGATCAGAATACTGACGCTAATTGGCACGCTGAGCGCCAAAAGGCAGAAGAAGACGGCAAAAAGTACTACCGTCGTTAGGGCAATAGACATCGCTTATTTCTCCTGTGGCTTATCCGTATCGCTGCTCGTGCCAGAAGAATCTGAAAGCTCCTTGGCATCCACCACGACCTGCTCCATTTGCACCGCTGGCGCACTTAAATCTACGCCTGTGATGTCCTCGTAGATGTTGATGATCTGGGCAATGATGATAAACACGCCGGAAATTGGCGCCATGCAGTACACCAGCGAACGAGGAATACCTAACAGCGCGGAGTACTCCATGGAAGCGGAGATGGCCAGCTTGGTACCACCGTAGACGATGACGAGCAGCGCCACTAACAGGATCAGCACATCCACCGCAATGGTAATAGTGCGACGTGATCCCTCAGCAAAGCGGTCACGGATAAAGGTCAACGCCATGTGCTCACGCGAGGAGAAGGCGTAAGCCGCACCGATAAAGCCTGTCCAGATCAAGCAGTCACGCACCAGCTCCTCAGTAAAGGAAGCGGGGGCATTCATGACGTAGCGGGTAAACACCTGCCACAACACCAGCAAGGTCATAACGACCAAGAGCACGGTGCATAAGCGGGCTAAGACGTAGGTCATGCCGCGCTTTAACTTCAGGAAAAAGTAATACATAAACTCAGCGCTCCGTCTTAGATCTGATCAGCCTCTGCTTTGGTGGCGGTACCAGCACGGATATCGTCGATAAGCTTTAACAGGTGCTTTACGCCAGGATATTCCTCAGAGTACTTGCTGAGCATTGGCTCCGTAGCCTTGCGGAAAGCTTCTTTATCAACGTCGTAGACAAAGGTCACACCCATTTGGTCACGCGCTTCGACCACCGCATCTTCGATGGCCTGATCCCACATATCTTGGTGCGCGACCGTGGAATGACGTGCAGCCTCTTCCATAATCAGCTGATCCTCAGGACTTAAGCTATCCCAAGAGCGGCTGGAAATCACCAGCGCATCAGGAATCATGGCGTGTTGGTCGACAGAGTAGACCTTGCAGATTTCACCGTGCTTACCTAAGGTTAAGGCGGTCTCGTTATTCTCGGTACCGTCGATCACACCGGTTTGCAGCGAGGTAAAGACGTCACCATAGGACATAGCCACTGGGGTACCGCCCATCATCGATACCATCTCTGTTTGCGAGGCCATGTCTTGCACACGAATCTTTAAGCCATGTAAGTCCTCTGGGTTACGGATTGGCTTGTCCACGGTGTAGAAGGAGCGGGCACCGGAGGTGTAATAGGTTAAGGTCACAAAGCCCTTATCGTGGCTGGTCTTGAAGAACTCGTACATGGCATCGCTGTCCATGACGTTGTAGAAGTCTTCAGTATCCTTAAAGATGTAAGGCAGACCAAAGGTGTGATAGGCATCCTGATAGGTCGCAAGCATTGGCGAGGAGACCTTAGTCATGGCGATCACACCGGCCATCACCTGCTCCATTTGCTCCAGCTCAGAGCCCAGCTGGCCGTTAGGGAAGATCTTGATTTTGATGCGCCCATTAGTGCGCTCTGCGACCTCATCGGCAAATTGCTGAATAGCAATGTGTACCGTGTGGGTTTCACTCAGACTGTGCGCAAGGGTCAACACCATTGGCTTTTCAGGCGTAGCCTCTTGGCTATTGGTGGCGCTTTGCTCACTACAGGAGCAGAGGCCGACCATGGCCATAGCGACCAGCGCCGCTTTAATTAGAGCTTTCATAGAAAAACTGACATCCTCTCACATTGCAACAACAAGACGCTGTATAGCCTCCACCACACAGCCTGTGGCCATCTGCAGAGCAGAAGGCGATGGCTCTTTGCTCGTAAACCCTAAGCTCACTGCCCCTACTCTCCTCTCCCCTATCCGGAGCAACAAGAGAGGAAAAGCAGAGGCAAAGCCGTGGCTACTACTTACCAGCAAACAGCCTGTTCAGCAGTGACACAGGCACTACTGTTTTGGGTGGGAAAAGTCCGCACCAGCACCTCCCAAACAGGTGCTAGCGCCAAAAACTACCGCTACGCATTACCGCACACGGGCTCTCCCCACAAAACCATTTCCCAGCACACGCAAGCACTACTGACCATTACCACAAGTCTTACCCCCTAAAGTGCTTCTTAAGCGCTGCGGCACTTGAGACATGTAAGCGGTATAAAGACCGTTTCTAGCGCTTATCTCAAGGGACATTTCCAAGATGACAAGCGCGAAAGGGCACACCTCAGGGTGGTAAAACTTGCGGCAAAAGTCCTTACATGCCGATCATGTCAAATGGGGCAAAAGAGATCGTGACCTCATAGTCCTGCTTGAGAGCTGGGTACTTAATCTCCACGCACTTACGGCTCTGCGAGTAGTACCACGCGGCCGTAGCCTGTTCAAAGTCAGGACGGTGCAGCAGGTGCTCTAAGCGCTTACCATTAAGCTCCACATAGAATGGGCACTTCTCGTGGTGAATAACATAGAGCTTGACCGCCTCAATCGTACTGACAAAGTCACCCTCATAGTGGAAGTTAAACTTCGTGAGGGTGCCCGCGTGCATGTCGATCTGGGTCTTTAAGAACTTGCCCTGCTCGTAATCGTAGGAGACGCCGTCATCCTCATAGAGGGTAAAGGTGCCATCCTTATCAGGAGCGGCGATGATCTCAAGGTGCTTGACCTGATCACGTTGCAGATTGCGGATCTTGTCCTCAGCACCTGCCATGACCACCAGCGAGCCCGAGCGCAGGAACATTGGGATCGAAGCTAAGTCCACAGGGAAGGTCACACTTTGCCCCCCCTCATAACGGGCAAAGGTCTTAAAGTCGTAGAAGACCTCACCTACTGGGAAGTAGACCTCACGCTCAGTTTGTCCCTGATGCAAGACGTTGGCGATCAAGAGCGAGGAGCCCAACATAAAGGTCTCGGCCTCGTCATAGACCTGTGGATCCTGCTGGAACTCAAGAAGCATTGGGCTAAAGTAAGGTAAGCCAGTCTCATGGGCGCGGTACATCAGAGAGTAGAGGTAAGGCGAGAGACGGTAGCGCAGGTTAATGGCATCGTGAATAAGATGCTTGCTGCCGGAATACATCCATGGCTCAGTTACGGAGTTATCCACATTGACCGAGTGGATGGAGAAGCGTGGCTGGAAGATACCGTTTTGTACCCAGCGTACAAAAAGCTCCTCCGTTGGGGCAGGGCCGTAGAAGCCACCGATATCCGAGCCTTGGTTGGCCACACCTGACAGCGACATACCCAGCATGGTGCCCACGTTGTACTGTAAAGTCTCGTAGCAGGTTAAGTTATCGCCTGACCACGTTTGGGCATAACGCTGAATGCCCGCGTGTCCCGAGCGGCAGACCACAAATGGGCGGCGGTTTGGATAGTACTCGCGCAGGGCCTCGACCGTGATCTGGCACATGATGCTGCTGACCACCGACTTCATTTCAAGGACGGTCTTATCTAAGCCCTCAACCCACATGCGGCAGTCTTTGTTGACGATGCTGTCAAGCTCACAGTTGTCATTCCACACACTGTAGCAACCGTAAGCAAAGAGGTGATCCTTAAGCTGTTGCTTCCAGTAAGCGCGGGTCTCTGGTTTCGTCAGATCAGCAAAGTAGCCCTTACCGCCCCACCACGTACCGATAGCAGGCTCATCTGACTTCTCATCACGCACAAAGATGTGGTGCGCGAGCATGTCGTCCATATTTGGGTGCACACAGAGGATGCCTGGCTTGACGTTTGGCGAGACCACAATGCCTAAGTCATCCATAGCCTTGAAGTAAGCGGCTGGATCAGGGAAGCGCTCATCGTTCCATGTAAAGACGCAGCGCTTTAAGCCCGCAGTGGTGTTAGCAGTGCAATAGCCAGAGGAGAGCTGGAAACCGTCAATACCGATGTCTTCGGCCTTAGCCGTCTCAATAAACTTGCAAATAGCTTGATCACAGTCCTTATCAAGCTCAGCGTAGTACATCGACGAGCCTAAGTAGCCTAAAGCAGCCTTTGGAAGGAGGATGCTCTTGCCGGTAAGGTCGGTGTAGCGCTCAATGACCTCTTTGACCGATGGGCCCTTGATGAAGAAGAGATCGAGGTCGCCCTTGCTCACACGCACAGTGGAGTGACGGTGCCAGTAATTGCTCTTACGACGGCCCATATCAAAGTCACACTCCGAGGAGGTGTGATAGAAGTAGCCGGAGGCAATTTTGGTATGGTGGTTGAGCTTAATGTAGAAAGGGATGTGCTTGTAGAGGGAATCGGTGTACTGTGGGTCGTAGCCCATAGCGTCAGTTGGGCACATGGTCATAAAAGCCTGCGCCTTATTGAACTTGCCACCCTTTTCACCAAAGCCGTAGAAGCCGTCGTCTGCCTCAATTTCGGAGGTATGCACACGGCGGAAGTTGCTGTCTTCTTGTAAGGCTAAGTCCACACAGTCGCGGTGCAGCACATTACCCTCAAGATCTTGGATCTCGACCTGATATGGATCCTTGTGCACAATCACCTTTAAGGCGGAGCTTTGCAGGATAAAGCAGTCACCGTTATCGACTAAGGTGCTAGGTGCGACCTCGACCTTGTGGCGATAAGCGCGCATCATGTCGTCAGTGACGCTGTTCCATGCGGTCATGACCAGCGAGTAGGAGTACTCCTTAAAGTCACCATCGAAACCGGCGCGCAGACGCACGATTTCTGGGGTCAAAAAGTAAAGGCGCACTGGGCAGGCATCAGTCTGAAGCTCGTAGTAGTTATCTTGAGCCTCACAGCTCAGAGCTTTGGTGCAAACTCGCATTTTTCCCTCATCCTTACGGCTAAATAAGAGCTTGACGCTAGCAGCGCCCGCCCCAAAGACATCGCCCCACACGGGGTGAAAAGAGGACACTGGGCCACTACCATTTCAGCTGCATACATAGTAAGGATTTTGGGGGTGCAAAAACTCCATAAAGATTGCGTGAGGCTAGCAAATTTTCAACATTTCTTGCACTTGTAGCAAAAACAAGATTAAGCTCACACTTCAGAACTTATCTGTAACAAAGCGCATGAACATCAGCTTTGCGCGGGAGAAAAGAGCGTATACTAACGGCCAGAGGTGAGGCGGACACGCACTACGACGTGCAATATATGCTTAGTCTTATGAGCACATTGAAGTGGTGCCAAACACAGTTACAATCAAGCTTTAAGGCAAACTGACATACCAGTTTGCCGCGACAAGCGCCAAAGTCTCTGATAGAGGTCTCTGGTAGCAACTTTTAAAGCCATGACTAACGTGTAAAAGCTGATGTTTAAGCCATAGTGTGCTATCTGGGTGGAGCCAAATGAGACACTCACAGTAAGTGCAGTCATGACAGGCGCGCCAACAGTCAGTATGGCTCATACCCTCCCCTAAGCTGCGGGTATGACACAACCGCACCCAAAGAAGAAAAAGCACTCACCTTACAGATTTCACCGGCTGCTTTACCTACAAGGTTAAGGCGGCTTTAGCGTCCCTGCTTTGAGCAGAGTAGGTTTCAACGTAAGTAACCTAAAAAGCGCCTAACGGCGCCTTATGAGAGTAGCGCCTTAACAACCCCCTACTCTCAGGGTAAAACACCTGATTGTAGGCAGTTACCTCCTTTGGGCTCTCCTTTGGAATTTGCTTTTTGGGATACTCGCGTTTCAACTATGCCCTGCTGTGCTATGCCCTGCTGTGCTATGCCCTGCTGTGCTATGCCCTACTGAGCTAAGCCCTACGGTGCTCAAGCGCTGGTGCGCTGATGATTGGTACCACTCAACAAGAGGAATGCTGGTGGTATGGAGGTGTAGCTCCTGTTATGTGAGGTGACAAGAGCGCACATATGGAGGACAAACAGTCCAGAGGCGCTTTGGTGCGACCATCAGGGCTGTGCTTTTATCTGCTTGAGCTCTAGCTACGCGGAGGAGGTGTAGCCAGGGAGGAAGAGCAAGGCAGAGTCATGAGGTGGGTTTTATGATCGACAACGCCGCCATCTTTATGCAGACCGGTTCTTCCATTGCTGCCGAGCGGATCAGCAGTGTGAATGACAACACGATGCAAAGTCACTTTCACCCTTACTATGAGCTCTTTTACCTAGAAAAGGGCACGCGTGAGGTGGTGATTGGTGACCACTCTTTTAGTCTGCAACCACACGACTTTATTATCTTCCCCCCTTACACCATGCATCACTCCTTTTCGGGACATAACATCGAGTTCTCCCGTGTAGTGCTGTACTTTAAGCCGGAGGTACTGCCACCCGAGATTGATGCGATGCTCCAGCAGAATCTGCAACCGCATACGCTGGTCTCGCCTGAGCAGAAATTGGACTTCTACCACCAGCTGTGTCAGCTTATCTCTGAGCAAGAGCATCCTGATTCACTCTTTCATGAGCAGGTGCTGTTCTCGCGCTTAGAGCTCTTGTTAATGTCGGGTCTGCGCTATCAGCGCACCGCGATTGAGCCGCACACAAAGGCGCGTATTGCCAAGATTGTGAAGTACATTCACAACCACTATGACGAGGACTTGGGTCTTGAGGCCTTAGCGACGCGCTTTTTCGTGAACAAGTACCACTTATGCCGCGAGTTTAAGCGCTTTACCATGTGCAACTTTGTGGAGTATGTCAACAAGATCCGAGTGTTGCATGCACAGCGCTTGTTTGTGGAGAGCGACAAGACCATTACGCAGATTGCGATGGATGTGGGTTTTGGCAGTTTGACGCATTTTGAGCGTGTCTTTTTCCAGCACACGGGGCAGAAGCCAAAGAAGATGTGCACCTTGATGAGGGAGCAACGTGACCACAATGGCATTAAGTCGCTGCGGGTGCCACCACTGCCATTAAGTGAGGCGCCAGTGACAGCTGATGTGCGCGCCCTGAATCGCGACAGCGCCACACTTGTGGTCTAAGCAAAGCCCAGCGCCAAGAGAAGACCAGAGCTCCTCGCGGCACGCAGCGGAGCCAGATGCTGTAGTGCATCTGCCTCTGTTGCCACAGCACAAGACGTAACCGGTCAAAACAACACAAGATGCAACTTGTGACGCTTGAGGTGCCAGCGCTGAAGACGGCGCGGCCCTCTAAGTAAGTGACACGAGCTTCTGCTATGCTATGCTCTACTCCCGATCTTTTTCGCCTTAACCTCAGGAAAAGGCACCCTCATACGTGAGGGCTTTTGCAGGAACTCAGAGGAAAACGGGATCTCCTCAAAGTTTGGTGCATATGGCACCAACACTACTCCAAGGTTGGTCACGCCACACTCCCTCACATAGGTTCCCTTGCTTGATCACAGGACGCTGTTGCTTTTTGGCATCCCCCAAACTCTGAGTAGAGCTAGAAAACGCAGGGGCGTCTACAACCTCAAGATAACAGGCGCAAATGAGCCTAAGCGTAGCTGGAGATTATGGGGCGTGATAGCCACGTCCGCGCCGCACAGCACTACCACGACACGCTTGCTCTCACATACATAACGGCTACAGGGAGAGCCACCAACACTACGCAAGTACAGCCACTACTCTGGATACCGCTACTGCTACGACAGACAGCTGCTCCTCTGCTCACCGCCCTTACCCGTGCCTACGCCAAGTTCACCCGCTATCTGTACTTACAGAGAGCGACCTTACGTGAGGCTAAGAGCTATAGCGCGCAGCTTACACGTAATGTCACTCAGCGCTGGCTCTTAGCGGCTGTTACCAAAATCTCTTACTGCTTGGTAGATCCCCTTAAAGGCAGCGACGACTGCACAGGCCAGAACGAGGTATTTGAAGCTCTGGTAGATGAACAACGCATGCGCCAAGTTCTGCTCAAAGACCTCATCACTGATGCCGTCACGATGATCGTAGATGTACCACAGCTCACCGTAAAAAGCCCATGGCACTAAGGCCATGGCCAAAAAGAACATGGAAGAGAGGCGGCGTCTCTGCTTTTGCATGAGATAGGTGGCGTGAACCAGCCACATTGAGGCCAAAGCTAAGACCACATACTCAAGGATATTGGCTGGTGTGATCGGCGCGGAGATATAGGCTATGGCATACAAAGCCACTAAGTGCGCGCAGTTGATAAAGATGTGGCGATACTCTTCCATGATGGCTCATCCCTATGCTTAGCCTGTAGCTTACAGCGTCCGTCCCTGTAAAGCAGGCAGCGAGTGGTGCTTGCGTTTAGTGTAACGCATTTGTGAGCGGTGACCGCAGTTTTACGCGCTCCTGATGCGCTAATGCTACAATAAGATTGCCTGTATTACAGAGTACAGGGTAGCGTAATGCCTGAACTTGGCTCTTTGGGTCAAATCAACAAGTTGATTTGACAAGAATCAAAGAGCTTGGTACGAGTTACCTGCTGGCAATGTCTAATGCTCGAGCCTTACTTACGAGGGACGCCAGCGCCCATTGGTAAGGCTCTGTGTATAAGTTTTCCCGCCTGTTCTGCTTCATGCGCTTCTGCTGTTACATCTAATGCTGCACGCACAGTGCGTTGTGGCTCTACTTGGCTCTCCGCCTTGTCCCACTGTGATAACCAACACCGCTAAGACAGCCTCTACAATTGCCCCTCCCGCACTTCACCACTAAAAGTAAGAAGTGCATCATGCTATCACTAAGTTTGTACCCTCCCTTGCGACGCCAATGCTAAAATGATCTTGCCTGTACTGCTGAGTACAGGGCAGCATCAAGCTGGGATCGCGACCTTTAAAGTATTAGTTAAAGGTCTTATACGAGCCATTGCTGGCGTTGTCAAATACTCGGGCCTTACTCTTAGGGATGCCAGTACCCGTAAGTGAGGCCCCGCGTAAGCGCTTTTTCTCGCTTTTCTTTAGTTCTTTCCTGCCTCTTCATTTTCCACACACAGCACCTTGCTGCCTGCTTTCCTCTGTTTCCCTCTTGGTTTCCATTGTTCTTCTCAGTAGAGCCACTCTGCAAGGCCGACGCTGCCACCTTTAGCATGCGCACTTTTCCCCTTAGCACCACAGTTACGCACTTGCACAGCCTCTAAATAAGCGTGATATAATGGTACTGCCTGCGCTACCGAGTGCAGGGGGTATCATGACCACATCAAGCGCTCAAGGCGACGGCCTTTCGCGCTTAAGCCTGCGGCTTTCTGTGTGTTATAAAAAAAAAAAAAACACAGTACTTGTACAAGTACAATGCTGGCGTTGTTTAGTACTCGGGCCTTGCTCTTAGGGATGCCAGTACCCATAAGTGAGGCCCCGCGTAAGCGCTTATCACGCCTTTCTTTAGTTCTTTCCTGCCTCTTCATTTTCCACACACAGCGCCTAGCGGCCCGCTTTCCCCTATTTTCCTCTGTGACCCTCCATCACACATCAGAGATCACAGCTTTTCACAGCAACAGCAACTGCCTGCACTGCAACATTTAGCCTGAGCAGTATGCCCCTTAACCCTCTCTTAACCACCAACGTTACGTACTTGCGCAGCCTCTAATTAAACGTGCTAGAATAAGAATGCCTGCGCTACCGAGTGCAGGGGGTATTACGCCGCGACTTCGCTATTTACTAGATGTCCACAGTGTGGACTAGATGTAAATAGCTGGTACAAATTCATGCTGGCAATGTTGAAAGCTCGGGCCTTGCTCTTAGGGACGCCAGTACCCATAAGTAAGCTCCCGTGTAAGCTTCTCCCTTCCTTTATTCTACCTGCCACGGCAGCGAGAGCCTACGCCTCTCCAGCTTTCTCTCACAGAGAGCTGCCCCGCCGCTATACTCACGATCTTTCCCCCACAACCATCAGCACCTGCCCTAACAGATCCCCAAAACTCTTACTACCTCTGCTTTTACCCCTCTTACAACTACGTAAACGGCTTATTTATCAGCAAAAACAGACTTTTGTGATATTTTTCACAAAAAGCTTTACGCTCCTAATTCATTCTGCTACAATAGCCGCCGTTCGATGCTCAGGGGCAAACACCACAGCGTCAAACCCGCACTAATATCAGCTTAGTGTGGCCGCATCTATGTGCTGGATTAGCTCAGTCGGTAGAGCAGTTGATTCGTAATCAAAAGGTCGCAAGTTCGATTCTTGTATCCAGCACCACTTCACTTCTCTTCTTTCCCTCTTCTTTCTGATCTTGCTGCAAAGCTTCTTTACGCCCTTTTTGTCGCGCTATTCTTACCCATAAGTGCCTTGTAATGCCTAGCCTGTATGTGCTCAGGCCTCGTCAGTTACACTGCGTGGGCTGGTGGTGTGACCACAGCACCATCAAATGACCTCATCCCTGCCCCTTTGCGTGTCCCAAAAAACCAGCAAAGCCAGCGAAGGTAGCAGCATGTGACTTGAGGAAAGGATATGCAGCCGCTACCCCCGTGGCACTCTTTACCCCCGCTCTGGCAGTAAACCTTTGGTCTTAATAAAAGAGATCACCGTGTCTAAGCCTTCTTTGGTGAGCATGTTGGCAAAGACAAATGCTCTCTCCCCGCGCATCTTCTTCGCATCACGCTCCATCACCTCTAACGAGGCATGAACATACGGTGCTAAGTCGATCTTGTTAATCACTAAAAGATCAGAGCGCGTAATACCTGGGCCGCCCTTACGGGGAATCTTATCGCCCTCAGCCACATCGATCACGTAGATGGTGAGGTCAGCTAACTCGGGGCTAAAGGTAGCAGCTAAGTTATCGCCGCCGCTCTCAATGAAGATCACATCCAGATGCGGATGGCGCTGATGTAAGACCTCAATCGCCTCTAAGTTCATCGATGCATCTTCACGAATGGCAGTATGGGGGCAGCCACCAGTCTCCACACCAATAATGCGGTCAGCGTCTAAGGCCTCATGACGCAGCAGGAACTCGGCATCTTCTTTGGTGTAGATATCATTGGTGATTGCAGCCACCTCGTAGTGGTGGCGCATCGCTTGGCAGAGGTTTAATAGCAGTGCTGTTTTACCTGAGCCAACAGGGCCACTAATGCCCACTCGCAAGCAATCAGCCGTCGCCATAATTGTGATGTCCTCTTTTTCTCTCTTACCGTTTTGTACTCTGTGCTCAGCTGCGCTGGTGCCCTTAAGGAACCTATTAACTAATAACTACCAGTTTTTGGCTCGCTTCAGAGTTGGTGGATACCAAAGCGCAGTAGTAACAATGCAATCAAGCTTTTGCTAGGTGTTATGGCGTTTGGTGTGACCATCCTTGATGGTAGTGATGGTGCTTTCCCCATCACACTATGAGCCGATCCGAGCCGAGAAAAATTTTGGTAGTTAATAGTTGTTACGTTCCTAACTAACTAACTAACTAACTAACTAACTGCGGAAAATACGCGCATACTGCGTCTCGTGACAGGCGCTGGCAATAGCCGTAAGTGGCAGAGCACAGCCCATGTCCTCATCAGTTACATGCAGCGCCGTAGTAATCGCTGGCGGTAGCAAAGGCAGCAAGTGTAAGAGCACTTCTTGTCCGGCGTTTTGACCTAAAGGCATGGCCTTACAGGCAGTGCAGATCGCGCCCTGCACTAAGGCAAAGGTATAAGATTGCAATAGCGCTACGCTGTTTCCAGCCACTGACTCCTGCGCCGCACGAGGCGGCACAGCAGCACGCTGCACTTCTACCAGCGGCGGTAGGCTACTGACTATCTGCTGCGGCATAAAGGCCGCAAAAAGCGCCCAGCCAAGCACTGCACCACAGCTGCTATAAGCTTGCAGCTCATTACTGATAACCTCAGGTAAGACCTTAAGGTGCAGCAAAAGACGCTTTAAGGCATTGCCCACCGAGAGCTCCTCTTGCAACAGCTCTTTGCTCTCTCGACCTGAGAGTAAGAGCTCATTGAGTCGCTGGCACTCTTGCCAGTGCGTCGCAGAAACTTGTGTAGCAGGCACCATGGCCAACGTCTCATACATACGCTTTAGCAGTGGTAAGTCCCAATAAGGCCACACTAGATTGAGCTCATCTGCCAAATACGCTTGTAAATCTGCAGCAGTGGTAATGATCCCTGCACTAAAGCAGTACTCTAGTCCTTGAGAAAAGGCAAAAGCACCTGTAGGCAGAGTGGGGGAGCTCAGCCACAGCAAACTTAAAAGCTGTGGCGAGGTTGCAGGCCACAGCAGCTCTGCAACGCTGTTTCCAGCTACAGCTGTGGTGCTGTTATCTACCGTTAAAGCCGTATCCATAACCCTAACCTCAAGCCTACCTACTGACTTACAAGCGCACCGGCTCCGTGGCTGAGGAAGCTGCCACAATCTCGGTAATAGCAGCTGGCTCTGCCGCTCCATGGTCGTGATCATGATCATGCCTATGAACCATGGTGATGGACATACCCGTGGCTGTGCTCAGGGGCGTGGTCATGAGCATGATCGTGATCGTGGCTATGGCCGTGGTTATGGCTGTGACTGGCGTAAGCCCCTGCTTCAGGGCGAAATGGCATGTGCACAGTGCGTGTGGTCAAACCTAACTTGTGGCACAGTTCCTCGATCACGGGATCAGGTAAAAAGCGCACCTTGCCCAGCTCGAGCTCCAATGGCAAATGACGGTTACCTAAGTGGTAGCAGGCCTGCCCCCAGCAAAAGACATTAGGAGCGGTTGCCTCAATCAGCTCTTCTAAAGCGCAATGCACCACAACCTGCTCACCATTGCTGGTTGCCAGCACATCCCCCTCATGGAGCACTGTACCCCGTGGCAGCATGAGGCCTGCAACCTGCCCATCAGAAAGCTCTACGGCCTGACGGCACACAGAACGCTGATGCGCATTAAGAAAAACGTTGGCGGCATCACCTTGCGGTGGCACTTGGCCGAGGAACTGAGAAAAAGTGAGCATCACCTTAGAGGGTCTCCTGCCGTGAGCGGTTGCTGAGCTTATGAGTTCAGGTTAAGAATTAGTGAATGGTGCTAATGGGTAACGAGTGCAAAAGCAAAAGTAAAAGCAAAACAAGACTGCAAGCGCGCAAGTGTATCTCACCAAAAGTTCTCACCCTCTTTTTAGGGGGCTAAGCAGGGCACTGAGCAAGGTGTCCTGTAACGCCCCTCTTGCCTAAAGGTGACCCTAAATTGGCAGCACCTATACCATGGCGGGCAGCCATTTGAGTGCTGCTTAGGCACCTACTAAAGAGCCCGCAAAGGCACCTTATCTCGAGGGTATGGTGGGAGAAAACACCCCCACCTCATAGAGGGTCAGAACTTTTGGTAATTATCACTACAAAAGTGTGGGCTCCTTAACGGACAACATCAGCTTAAATGTGATGACACTTACTAGTAAGTTTCACCATAAGTTCTCACCCTCTTTTATGGTGCTATACCCATCCATGAGCAGGGTTACAGCACCCCATCTCTCGTGCGATAAACACGCTAAAGATGACCCTACTTCAGAGGCACTTATGCTTTGACAGATAGCCAGCTAATCGTTGCTTAGGCACCTGCTAAGAGGCTGGTAAATGCACCTTATCTCGAGGGTGTTGTGGTGATAATCACCTCTACCTCATAGAGGGTCAGAACTTTTGGTAATCCCTACTAAAAGTTACCACCCTACCCTGCTTAAAACAGAAAGTAGCGCTGCGCCAGTGGCAGCTCCTGAGCAGGCTCGCACGTTAAGAGCTCACCATTGGCCCGCACCTCGTAGGTCTCAGGATCCACCTCAATCTGCGGCATGGCGTCATTGAGCACCATGTTGGTCTTAAAGAGGTTGCGCGTGCCCTGCACCGGCACTAAGGTACGATGAGAGCCTAAGCCCTGCAGGTGCTCCTTACCTCCCTTATCAAGGAAAGCCTGCGATACAAAAGTGCAGCTGTTGTAGGCTGGCGCTAAGCCCATAGCACCAAACATAGGGCGGGCATACACCGGCTGTGGCGTTGGAATCGAGGCATTAATATCGCCCATTAAAGCCGAGGTAATGATGCCACCCTTAATCACCATAGATGGCTTCACCCCAAAGAACGCCGGACGCCACAAAACTAAGTCAGCCAGCTTGCCCACCGTCACCGAGCCAATCTCACGGCTTAAACCGTGGGTAATAGCAGGATTAATGGTGACCTTAGCAATGTAGCGCCGCGCACGGATGTTGTCGTTACCCTTACCCGCATCCTCAGGTAAGGCCCCACGTTGCACCTTCATCTTGTGTGCGGTTTGCCACGTGCGAGTAATGACCTCACCTACACGGCCCATCGCCTGTGAATCTGAGGAGATCATGGATAAGGCCCCCATATCCTGCAAGATATCCTCAGCGGCAATGGTCTCTTTACGGATACGCGAATCAGCAAAGGCCACATCCTCCGGCAAGCGTGGATTTAAGTGGTGGCACACCATCAACATGTCCAAGTGTTCGTCAATGGTGTTAACGGTGTAAGGACGTGTTGGATTGGTAGACGATGGCAGCACAAAAGGCAGGCTGCAGGCCTTAATGATGTCCGGCGCGTGGCCGCCACCGGCTCCTTCAGTGTGGTAGGTGTGGATGGTGCGCCCGCCAAATGCCTCAATCGTACTCTCCACAAAGCCCGCTTCATTGAGCGTGTCAGTGTGAATTGCCACCTGCACATCATATTGGTCAGCTACTTCTAAGCAGCAGCTAATCGCCGCAGGCGTCGAGCCCCAATCCTCATGCAGCTTTAAGCCACAAGCGCCTGCCTCAATTTGCTCGGCTAAAGCCGCCGGTGCCGCACTATTGCCCTTACCTAAAAAGCCAATGTTAACTGGCAGATGCTCACAAGCGAGCATCATTTGCTCTAAGTACCATGGGCCTGGAGTACAGGTGGTGGCATTGGTACCCGTCGCAGGGCCAGTACCACCGCCAATTAGGGTAGTAACACCCGAGCACAGGGCTTCTGCCGCCTGTTGTGGCGAAATCAGGTGCACGTGGGAGTCAATGGCACCAGCGGTCACGATTAAGCCCTCACCGGCAATGATCTCGGTGCTGGGGCCAATGATCATGGTGACATGGGGCTGCACTTGGGGGTTACCCGCCTTACCTAAGGCGGCAATACGACCGTTCTTGATGCCGATGTCGCACTTAAAGATGCCTGCTGCATCCAGCACCACGGCGTTGGTGATCACCGTATCCATGCTGATTTCAGCCAGCGCTTGGCTTTGGCCCATGCCATCACGAATGGTCTTACCTCCACCAAAGGCCACTTCCTCACCATAGACGGTGGCGTCGTGATCAATTTCGATAATGAGGTCGGTATCGGCTAAGCGAATCTTATCGCCCACGGTTGGGCCGTAGAGCTCGGCGTATTGAGCCCGCGAAATAGTCTGCATCAGTGCTCTCCTCTGTGGGCCTCTTTAAGTTCTTTGGCATCGAGTAAGCCTTGCACTTGGCCTCTAAAGCCCATCACAAAGCGCTGGCCACTGTAAGGAATGAGCTTAACGGTGCGCGTCATCCCTGGCTCAAAGCGCACCGCCGTGCCTGAGGGGATATCGAGGCGCATGCCGTAAGCTTGCTGCCGCTCAAAGCTCAAGGCGGGATTAACCTCATAGAAGTGGTAGTGAGAGCCCACCTGCACCGGACGGTCGCCAGTGTTGGTGACCTCAAGGCTAATCTCCTTACGATCGGCGTTAAGCACGATGTCTTCGTGACGCAGAATGTACTCGCCAGGAATCATGATTGTGGCCCCTCCAAGACAATAGGATCGTGCACCGTGACTAATTTGGTGCCATCGGGAAAAGTGGCCTCAATTTGCACTTCATGCAGCATCTCGGGGATGCCATCCATCACATCAGCGCGCGTTAAGAGGGTGCGGCCGTAACTCATCAGTTCAGCCACGCTTTTACCGTCGCGAGCGGCCTCTAAGAGGTAAAAGGAAATGTAGGCTACGGCCTCAGGGTAGTTGAGCTTGAGGCCGCGATTTTTGCGACGCTCGGCTAACATGCCTGCTGTGACCAGCAAGAGCTTGTCTTTTTCCCGTGGTAGAAGATCCATATGTGCTCCTCACAAAAGAAATCAGTCTGAACTGGCTTAACGGCGGATGCCACTTAGGAATGAGTGCTCTAATAACTGCCGGATGCATGGTGGAGTGCTGGCAACAACCTACACCTCGAGATAAAGGGAGCAAGTTAGTCTGAGCTTACCTTGAGGTGAGGCACTAATGATTGCCATAAATACCGTCATTTATTAAGCAAGTCGTTCCTTGCCTTTCCCCAATAAAGCTCAAGTTAGTGGCTACGTTTAGCGTGGCGTCATCGGGCGCGGCTTAACAACCTGTGCGCTCACGTGCCACCTTGGGGGCATTGCCATTACGTTCAAGCTCTCTGTGGTAATCTCGCCTTACCAGCGTCTGAAACAGAGCAGAAGACACGATGACAGTTGTGGTGAGTAGCAACCAACTACCCCTAAGTACCCTAAGTAGTAGGCGAATACACTGATTGTGGGTTAATATTCCGCCAGCAAGTGCGCTCAGTAGAGCTGTCAGTGGCTCATTTGTCGACAAATTCACTTGCGGTGACTTAAATTAGGTCTGCCAAATACGCGGGGCCTGCCATGGGCGTCCCAGTAACGCCGGATAAATCAGTGTCAATGCCTCCTGAAGTAAGGCTCTTGCCTGCTCCACCCTGTCTCCTAAATAGCGCACTGTCAGCACGCCGCGCCGATAAGTGCAGCCATACAGGCAAGACCTATCAGCACCAGCACCGCCCCTACTCTCTGGCAAACGCAGCTCTTGCAGCTTAGGTGTAAGCTCCGCCATCAAACTCTCTTGCTCCACAGTCGGCACCACATAGAGCATCCCATGGCAGGAGGCACCATGCAGCGTCGTCCACGCTTGAGGATTAAAGCCCTTACCGACGCGCAGGATCTCACTTAAAAGTGGCTGCCCCTGACGGCTAAGGCGCAGCGTAGACTGCACCCATCCTGTGGAAAAATCTTCACCACGGCCAACGCGACCAAAGCAGCAGATATCCGCGCCCATAAAGATGGCCGTGGGTGCAACTTCAACCTCTTGATGCAATCTCGCCTGACACGAGGCAAAGAAAATGGTTTCCTGCGGCAAATACATGAGCGCGCTGTTTTCTGCAACAGAGAACGTCACCTGCTGGATTTGCGTGCTGTTACTGCGATAAAACTTGCCCGCAGCAGGCGTGGTCACCACCACTTGCGCTCCTTTGGCGGCACGCATGTGCTGATAGAGGGCATCACCACCAACCATACCCCCAGGTGGGTGTAAGACGTAGCAATGCGCCTCAGCCACCGTGTTTAGCGCTGTGGCAGAGACAGCGGCACTTGGCTGAAGCGCCGTGGGATAAAAGAGCTGTTGTACCCGCAAGGGGCCCTCTTGCTCATACGAGGTCAGAGCAGTGCGTCCCGCTACCGGCGTAAACTCTAATTTGAGCTGTGCCCGCCACTGAGGAGTGGCGGCTGTAGCGGCAGCAGCATTGGCAGCGTAAGTAATGTCTGTGGCTGCAGGAGCCAGAGGAGAGGAGATATCAGGCATAGCCGCAACGGACATAACAGGAACCACAGCAAAGACCAGAAAAAGACAAGCGAGCTGGCGGCAGCCAGAAAACCAGAGCAAGCACTACCACTACCAGTGGTATCAGCCTTTGGGGCTGACACTGAGGAAGGAGTGACCTCATAAGTGAAGGCTACAAGGTTGCGTGCTGGTACTTGCCACACCTCGAGATAATGGGTGCAGGCGAGACTGAACCTATCTTCAGGTTGGGCACACACACGCTGACCTTAAACTCCATCATCTCTGAAGTCAGTCGCCCCTTACGGTTAGCAGGTGTGCTTGCTCTTTTTATCTTGATGATCATCTTGAGATAAGGCGCTGCTTGAGCCGCGCTCACGGCCGTAGCACAATGACAGCAGTAAACAGCAGCCTCACTACAAAGGTATTAACCTACAGGCAGTACCCCATACAAGATCAAGCACGCAGCACGCTGGTGCCTTAATGCCAAGAGAATCTGCCTCTACACCGAGAGGTAGCGCTTAATGGTGTCATCATCGAGCGCGCTCATTGGGCCTCCGGCCACAATATGACCACGCTCCATCAC
Source organism: Candidatus Anaerobiospirillum pullicola (assembly GCA_018884035.1). Taxonomy (GTDB): domain Bacteria; phylum Pseudomonadota; class Gammaproteobacteria; order Enterobacterales; family Succinivibrionaceae; genus Anaerobiospirillum; species Anaerobiospirillum pullicola. The sequence continues at coordinate 19,327 of JAHLFE010000013.1, read as the reverse complement.
CACAAAGCTCTGTGCCGCCTTACGGGCAAATGGCACCTTTTGCTCTACCAACAGCACCGTCAGTCCCATGGTCTCATTGAGCTTACGAATCGCCGCTGCAATATCACTCACGATATTTGGTTGGATACCCTCAGTCGGCTCATCTAACACTAAGACCTTAGGATCAGCTACCAGCGCCCGCCCAATAGCCAACTGTTGTTGCTGGCCACCTGATAAGTCACCACCACGACGCTTGCGCATCTCGTAGAGCACAGGAAAGAAGTCGTAGATAAACTCAGGGATATGACGATCCCCTGAGGCACGCAGCGGCAAGCAAATACGCAAATTTTCCTCTACCGTGAGTAGAGGAAAGATCTGGCGGCCCTGCGGCACATAGCCCAAGCCCTTTTTGGCGCGCTGCTCAGGGGAGAGGCGGGAGATATCCTCACCGTTAAAGGTGATGCTACCGGACTTTATAGGCAGCAAGCCCATGAGGCACTTTAAGAGGGTAGTCTTGCCCTCGCCATTACGGCCCATAATGCACGTGCACTGGCCCTCAGGTACTGTTAAATCCACATCCCAGAGAATGTGTGATTGCGAGTAAAACTGATTGATGCCTTTGAAATCGAGCATTACGCACTCCCCAGATAAGCCGTAATCACTTGTGGATCAGAAGACACCTCATCAATGGTGCCCTCACACAAGACCGAGCCAGCATTGAGCACGGTCACTAAGGACGAAATGGCACGAATAAAGGCCATATCGTGCTCAATCACCATAATGGTGTGCTTGCCCTCAAGATCGTGCAGGAGATCAATGGTCATCTCAATCTCCTCTGGGGTCATACCCGCTACCGGCTCATCGAGCATGATTAAGCGTGGCCGTTGCATCAGCAGCATGCCAATCTCTAACCACTGCTTTTGCCCATGCGACAGGATGCCCGCCAGCACATTGCGCTTGGAGCTTAAGCGAATGCGCTCAAGGATCTCCTCCATAAACTCCCGCTCATGTGGATGGAGCTTAGCTGTGAGCGCATGGAAGACGCCCTTATTGTGCTCTTGGGCCAGTTCGAGGTTTTGCGCTACCGTTAAGGATTCAATCACGCTTGGCTTTTGAAATTTACGGCCGATACCAGCCTGCACCACGTCTACCTCGTCCATTTCGAGGAGGTTAAACATGTTGTCGGCACTCTCATGCACAGGATCAGAGCAGAAGTAGGCACTGCCACTATCAGGACGGGTCTTACCCGTGAGCACGTCCATCATCGTGGTCTTACCGGCGCCATTAGGGCCAATAAAGCAGCGCAGTTCACCGGCGCACAGGTAAAAGGTGAGGTTGTTTAAGGCCTTAAAGCCATCAAAGCTCACCGTGAGGTCTTCCACATAAAGCATCATGCCTCGGCCCTGTGGAGCTTGCTGCTGCTCTTTGTGGTGCGAGCGGGGCAAAACTTTATGGCCGAGCTTGCTTACCGCTCCGCCCAAGGCTGCGCTGGGGTGGCGTAAGACCTTGCCAGAATGGCGTAAAGCAGCGCCTGACTGGCGTAAGGTATTAAGCGGTGACATGGTGCCGTACCTCCTGTACCTGCACTAAGCTCTGTTGCAACTCATGGCGAGAGGCCTGATAAGCAGCATTCTTGTACGCCTTGCTGCTCTCCGCGTGCTGCTTCCCCGTAGTGGCGGCATAGCGCGCAAAGAGTGCGTCATCTTCAGCTTGCGCGCGTTGCTCCAGTGTGGCCTCATGAGCGGCGATCGCAGCGGCACTGGCTTGCGCTTCACTGTCACCATTGGCCATGGCTGCAGCCACGGCCATAGCCGCAGCGGCAGTGCTATTGACCGGCAAGGTAACAGCGGCAGCAGACGCCTGCGCCGAAACAGTCTTCTGTGTTGCGTCTGGCGCCCGCGCTGAGGAGAACGATTGCTCCGAGGCGTTGCGGGCGGTGCTGATGCTAGCGCTAGCGTTAGCGCTGGCACTGGCACCGACAGCCGATACAGATGGTGCCTGTGGCGCTGGAGCTTGCTCCTGTGGCTCTGGCTCTAACGTACCAGTGCTGTCGCTGTCATCACTTCCCTTTTTGCCAGCGAGCAGGGAACGGAACAGACCGCATAAGCCGTAAGGTAAGAACACGGTCACCACCACAAAGAGCGCACCTAACACAAAGAGCCAGCCCTCTGGCCACACCGCCGTAAAGATGGTCTTGACGAGGTTTAAAACAATGGCACCGACAATCGCGCCATAGAGGTAACCACGACCACCTAAGGCCACGCAAATCACCAGCTCAATCGAATTTAGAGGCGAGAACTCGCCTGGGTTGATGATACCCACCTGCGGCACAAAGAGCGCTCCGGCTAAACCGGCCATAGCAGCGGCCAGCACAAAGATCACCAGCTTGACGTTTTCTGGACGATAGCCGATAAAGCGCATACGGCTCTCACTGTCACGCACAGCAATCATGAGGCGGCCTAAGCGTGAGCACATGAGATAACGCGCGCCGATAAAGCAGCCTACCAGCACCAAGGAAGTGAGGCTAAAGAGCACAATACGCGTGCTATCGGCGGTGACATCCAAAGAGGCAATGGTCTTAAAGTCGGTGAGGCCGTTATTGCCTCCAAAGCCCAGCTCGTTTAAGAAGAACGCCAGCATCAGGGCATAGGTAAGTGCCTGCGTGATAATGGACAGATACACGCCCGAGACACGCGACTTAAAGGTGATATAGCCAAAGCCTAAGGCCAAAAGAGCAGGAACAAGGAGCGAGAGCAGCAAGCTCGGCACTAAATAGTGCGAACCCTGCCAATACCATGGCAAGTGATTCCAGTTAAGGAAGACCATGAAATCTGGCAAGGTCGAACCATAGACGCCCTGTGTACCAATCTGTAAGGTCAGGTACATGCCCATGGCGTAACCGCCTAAGGCAAAGAAAGCGCAGTGACCTAAACTTAAGATGCCGAGGTAACCCCAAATGAGGTCTAAGGACAGCGCCATAATGGCGTAGCACATGTACTTGCCTAATAAGGTCACGGTGTACATCGACACCAGTCCCATGCTGGCGCCAATGCTGACAACGGCCATAGCGATAAGCAGTACGATGGTGCAAACTTGGGTGGATTTGCTCCACAGCTTTTCTTGCTTGAGCGGCTGCTTACAGGATGCACCTAAGGCTTGCAATTTAGCCTGCCGTGCGACGGCTAAGTCGTTGTGCAAAGGATGCTTAGCTTCCATAATCTACTATGCCTCCACCGCACGACCACGCTGTGGGAATAAGCCCCGAGGTCGCTTTTGGATAAAGAAGATTAAGGCCACCAAGATGATGATCTTGGAGAGCATGGCACCAGAGATTGGCTCTAAGAACTTCGAGGCTAAGCCCATAATGAGACCACCGGTTAAGGTGCCCCACAGATTGCCTACACCACCGAAGACCACCACCATAAAGGTGTCCACGATGTAGTTCTGACCTAAGTTTGGACCGACGTTGGTGATCTGGCTTAAGGCCACACCCGCCATACCTGCCACGCCTGAACCTAAACCAAAGGTCAGCGCATCCACCCGCGAGGAATGGATACCTAAAGCGCGCGCAATAGGACGGTTTTGCGAAACCGCACGCACCTCAAGGCCTAAGCGCGTCTTATTCATGGTGATGAGGATCAGCGCAAAGATCACGGCACAAAAGGCAATGATGTACAGACGGGTTAATGTGACCGAAAGGTTTTCCGTAAGCTGAATCGAACCCTGCATAAACTCTGGGGTGACCACCGCACGGTTTAAAGGCGAGAAGATGGTACGCACCGCCTGTTGCAGCACCAGACTGATACCAAAGGTGGCCAGCAAGGTCTCAAGGGGACGGCCGTAGAGGCGGCTAATCACCACGCGCTCAATGACGATACCCACCGCTCCACTGACGATAAAGGCCAGAGGAATCGAGAGCAGCAGAGCAAGGCCTGGCGAGTTGGGTAGCAGTTGCTGCAGACCCCAGACGCAGTAAGCACCAATCATGATGAGCTCACCATGGGCCATGTTAATGACGCCCATGACACCAAAGGTAATGGCAAGGCCAATGGCGGCTAAGACCAGCACCGAACCTAAGCTCAAACCAAAGAAGAGGTTCTCGGCAAAGGCTGCGGCGCCTTGGGAGAACTCCACGGAGTTCACCGCTTTGGTGGCGGCTGAGCGCACAGCGGCCGAGGCCTGATCGCTACTGGCAACAGCTTGTAAGGCGCTTAAAGCGGTGTTGTTACCCTTTTCCTCTAAGAGGTTGATGGCGCTAATTAAGGTCTGATCACCACCTTGCATGTCTTCTAAGGCGGCAAAGGCCCATGCTGTGCGCAAAGCGGCATACACCTCAGGATCACTCTCGGTAAAGAGCAATTGCTCGAGCGTAGTGCGCGCTGGCACATTGGCTCCAGAGTCAGCTAAAGCCGTGGCGGCGCGGAGGCGATCAGCGCGGTTGACGCTGTATAAGGCCACCTCGCGCAGAAGATCATTAATTTGCTGACGCTGCACGGTAGAAACAGCAACACGGCGCAGCTTTAACGGCTTACTCTCAGTAGAGGACAGCGCGCTACCGGTAAATAACTCGTTATAGCCTGCGCTGGCGCTGGTACCGCTTTGCACATAAAAGAGCTGATTTTGGCGGCTGTAGTAGAGCTGATTGCCCTCTAAAGCTTGCAACAGGCGCATATTGGCAGGAGTGATATTGCTGCCTAAAGCCGTAATGACCGTGTTACGATCTTTAACGCTGGAGGAAGACAGCGCCTTGATGAGATCAGGAGATAATTGCAGTTGCGCTCCCCACCAGCCGTTGGCTGCCGCCTGCGGTGCAGAGGCTGATGCTGGAGCAACAGCGTTAGTAGACTGAGCTTGGGCGACGCTGACAAGCGTTGCTGGTGCTGAAGCTTCAGAGATATTAGGGTTGGTGGTAGCAGTGGCTGTGGCAGCAGAAGCTAAGACAGATGCAGAGGAGGAAACAGCGGTAGATGGAGCAGCACTAAAAGTCACGCTCGCAAAAGAGAGCAAGCGCGTGGCGATGTCAGCAGGAGCAGGATTTACCATACTCACGGACATAGCATTTACAGGGGTAGCACTGGCCGTAGCCAGCGGGGCGATACTCACCGCCCCCGCCATGGCCACTACGGCACAGTGGTACAGGCCACGTCGTGTGGCCTGGCACAAACCTGCTTTTATGCTGCACAGGCGTAACTTAAGCGTTTTGGCCATGTGCGATCATCCCAAAAAGAGGCTATTACTGGTATTTACTGTGCTACGGCGCTCTCAGCAGCGGCTGCACCTAAGCACTTCTTAGTCTTGGTGTTGTAGTTGCCGCAATTGATTGGGTCAGTCCAATCAGCCTCTAAGTCGGCAGAACCTGGGAGATAGTCACTCCACGCGTCACCTGCCACCTCGGCATCAGACTCCCAAACCACTTGAAATTGGCCATCGTCTTGGATCTCACCGATGTAAACAGGCTTTGTGATGTGGTGGTTTGGTAAGACCTTAGCGGTACCACCGGTGAGGTTAGGCGTCTCAACACCCACGATGTTCTTAAGCACGTCATCGACATCGGTGGATTGCGCCTTTTCGACCGCCTTTACCCAGAGGTTAAAGCCGATGTAGGTCGCTTCCATTGGGTCGTTAGTGACGCGGTCAGGGTTTTTGGTGTACTCGTGCCACTTTTGGATAAAGTCAGTGTTTTCTGGGGTCTCGATGCTCTCAAAGTAGTTCCATGCTGCCATGTGGCCTACTAATGGGGCGGTATCGATACCGGAGAGCTCTTCTTCACCGACCGAGAAGGCCATGACAGGGATGTCGGTAGCCTGAACGTTTTGATTAGCTAACTCACGGTAGAAAGGCACATTAGCATCACCATTTAAGGTGGAGATCACGGCCGTCTTCTTACCGGTGCTACCAAAGTCCTTGATCTGCGAGACGATGCTCTGCCAATCGGAGTGACCAAAAGGCGTGTAGTTAATCATGATGTCGTCAGCAGCAACACCATGGGCCTTGAGGTAGGCTTCGATGATCTTGTTAGCGGTACGTGGGAAGACGTAGTCGGTACCTGCAAGGACAAAGCGCTCGACGCCTAAGTCGTTCAGCAGGTAGTCCACGGCAGGGATAGCTTGCTGGTTAGGCGCGGCACCGGTATAAATGATGTTACGGGAAGACTCCTCACCCTCGTACTGCACAGGATAGAAGAGCAGGCCATCCAACTCCTCAACCACTGGCAACACGGCCTTACGCGAGACAGAAGTCCAGCAACCGAAGATGACGGCGACCTTATCCTGAGCCAGTAATTGGCGGGTCTTTTCGGCAAAGACAGGCCAATCGGAGGCAGGATCGACCACGACGGCTTCTAACTTCTTACCGAGCAGGCCGCCCTTTTGGTTTTGCTCATCGATCAGCATTTGGACGGTTTGCGAGAGGGTACTCTCAGAAATGGCCATGGTGCCAGACAGGGAGTGCATCACACCGACCTTGATGGTTTCGGCGTCATTATCTGCTGCCACAGCAGGGCCGAAGGCGATCACAGAGGAGAGGGCTCCGGCGCAGCAGATTCTAAAGAGAGGCTTAAACATCCTCAGATTTCTCCATGGGATTAGGACTCACAGAGCATGATGGTTTCCGTTTTAGAGCGTAGTAATCCCTGCTACGAGCCCTAACCATCATGCTTGAGGTCATCATAAGGAGAAAATGCAAAGAGGCTTAGCGATGCACTAGCAAAAAGCGCATATCACAGAACATGTGCGCAATATCACAAAATTTGCCCCAAAAGAGTCAGTTTGGTGCGGCAAGGAGAGGAAAAGGCGAGTTACTGGCGGCAGAAAACGGGGACAAAGCAGGCAAGAAAAGCAAAGCGTGGTGGGAGGGAGGAAGCGCAAGGCCAAAGGAGAACAAGGACTGGAGATAAGAAGAAGAAGAAAAAGCGCGGGGCGGGGCCATCTCGAGGTAGACAGATGACGGAGCCTACTCTCAAGGTACATGCGACGCGGGGCGCCGCTATCTCAAGGTAGACAGAGACGGTCTCTACTCTCAAAGTTACATGCGGCGCTGGAGCGCCGTTATCTCGAGGTAGAAAGTGGTAGTGGTGGTAGCGGTGGTGGTGGTAGTGGTAGTGGTGGTGGTGGTGGTGGTGGTGGTGGTTTCTACCCTCGAAGTTAAATGCAGCGCTGGCAGAGCTATCTAGAAATAGACAGATGTGGTCTCTACTCTCGTAGTTACCTGCGGCGCTATGCGCCGTTATCTCGAGGTAGACAGATGGAGGTGCCTACTCTCTGCATCACCTGCACCTGCGACACTGAGGCGCCATCCTCTTGAGAATAAACAAAACCAAACAAAGAGCAGCCACGTTTACGTTTACAGCGATGACAACGGCATGTCCTGTAAGGCCGCGCCCTTGACGTGCGTCAGCTGCGCCATCGCAAACAGCGGCCCTAATACCTCCGCCGCTCCAAAGCGATAATGCTCCACCAACGTGCGCGCCAGCGTATCCAGCAAACTCAACAGCTGGCACGACTGTCCTACCGGCAGATTGTGTGACAGCGCCACCCGTGCGACCACCTCTTTCCAGCCATTAAGCTCGCCATTAATCTGTCGCGACAGCACCTCACGGGTCTTAGCATTAAGCTGTGGCAAGTACTCCTTAGCCGCAAACTCCTCATCCCAGTGCAAAAAGTCAGGATGGTTGGCCATCAGGTTAAAGAGCGCAGGGCAGTTAAACTGCAAGCCCACCACCGCCGCCAGCAGCACCTTATCCCACGCATTGAGATTGACCTGCTCTGTGGCATACTGCATCTCATTCGTGATGAGAATCAGCGACATGGCATTCAGGAGGTTCTTAATCTTACGGACATTGTGATCTGTGGTGGCCGCGACGCAGACCTCTAATGTGGCGTAGAGCTTCTGCGCCATCTCGTTATCCATGAGCTCTTCTTCAGAGAAGATGCCGATCTCATTGGCCATGTGAGCAATAAAGTCTCTGATACCTGCACTGTAGCGAGGCATCTTAAAGGACAGCTGCACCAGACGGTCAAAGAACGAGCGGAAGTAGCGCTCAGGCAACGCATGGTCAGTACTTAAGCCCCACTTCTTAACCAGCCCCCGCACTACTGTATCGTAGTTGATAGCCACCATGAGCACACAGTGCGGTAGCGCCACTAAGTTCTTGAGCAGCACCAAGAGGTCGACGGCTAACTCCGATGACAAAAGATCAAAGTCATCAAGGAAAAAGAGCAAGCCACGCTTTTGTGGGTTGTAAGAGAGGATCTCTTCTACCAGAGCACTAAGCTCAGCACGCAGCTGCGTAATGTCTCCGTGTACCTCAGAGCCATCAACGGCAATTGTACCCTGATCATTAACCGGCACCTGCAAGGTGACTGCGCGCTCCTTCTCTCGGTCAGGGTTAATAGCAGCAGAGTTGGCACCGTTTTCCACAGCAGCGACCTCAGCATCCCAATTAGGGACGTTATCGAGGTTGATCGGCTCATCATCTGCAATCGGCTGATGGTGATCGTGCGCTTGCGACCAGTTAAGCTCCACTGCTTTCAGGTCAGCATCAGGGATAGCCGCACTGGCTGCTGCCTTATTATGAGCAGACTCAGGTTCTTTATTTTTGAGGGCCTCGACATTGGCGGTGGTAGCCAGTTGCGGCTCATTTTGATTGACGGCAAAGACGGAGGAGATTAAGGCGCGGCAGCGGGCTACTTGGGACGAATTAGCCTTGGTAAGAGAGGCGAGCTGATTAACGATACCCTGCAAGATGCCAATTTGCGTTTGGCTGGAGTCCTTGAGCAGCGCAAATTGCCAAGCGCTGAGCCAAATGCCAAAGTACGGGTCGTCTTCTTTAGCGCAGAGATGGTGGCGCATGGCGGTCATAAGCGAAGTACGACCGGAACCACTGCTACCTTGCAGCGAGATGGCAAAAGGCGTGTCTGTGAGCTGGACAAAGTATATGAGGGCGTCTTGATAGACGCTGAGCGAAAACAGATCGCCCTGATCCATTTTGCGCGGTTCGTCACCGATGCTAGAACGCAACACTCTTTGTCTCCTCACTCTGCTGCTTGCGCCTCTGACCAGTTAGGCGTAACTGGAGACAGGCGTACAGGGTACAGTCTATCTGCCTGACTACCTACCTACATGCATACAGGCATGCGGGCACAATACTCATTATAACCACGCTCTGTTCTGACGCACTAACAAAGGCAAGAAACAAGCTCTCTTACGCTAGCCACACCACGTCACCGGCGCACTTGCTTAATCTTAGTGCCACTGCTGTGCAGCAAACTCAGAGGTGAGGCCGTTATTGTTGTTGTTGTTGTTGTTGGTGATGGTGACGATGACGATGACAAGGTTAGGTCTTTGCAGTGAGCACAAGGGCACAGACAAGTGCAGGCACTGCATTCTGCCAAGATCAAACAAGGACTCGAAGGTAATTGCCTACAATCAAGTGTTTTACCCTGATAGCAGGTGTTGTGCTGAAGTGCTACTTTTGAGATAAGACGCCGTCAGACGCTTTTGCGGTTAACTAAGCCCTACTCACTATCAACCCATCGCCGCCAGTAACCAACACGCCGCAGAAACTAAAAAGGCCGTCCGTAGACAGCCTTGAGGAAACAAAAATGATGATGATTGCAAAAGCTCAGGCTGACGCCTGCGCTCCCTTGCAAGTGCTACTATCCTACCCCTAAATGACCTCATGCGCCATAGCTTTTTTCTAAAAATGTAAACGTTTACAGAGCTTAAGCCATTCAGGGGCTTAGGACTTACTGCTTTTGCTGCTCGCAGCACTTTGGTGGCACTAAGTACTTGTACTTATCGGCCTCAGTAATTTCACGGATTGGACGGCATGGGTTGCCCGCAGCCACCACACCCGATGGGATGTCCTTATTGACCACCGAGCCTGCACCAATCACGACATTGGAGCCAATGGTTACACCTGGCAGCACACAGACGTTTGCACCAATCCAGACATCATCGCCAATGGTAATCGGGTAGGCGTACTCAATGCCCTTATTACGGGTCTCGGCATCAGTTGGGTGGCCAGCCGTGGTAAGGGTCACGTTGCAGGCAATAAAGACATTATTGCCAATGCGCACTTTGGCTGGGTCGAGCACCACCAGATTATGGTTGGCGTAGAAGTTATCACCCACCTCGATCTGATAGCCATAGTCGACATAGAACGGGGCCGTAATGCCAGTGTTCTTGCCGTGCTTGCCTAAGATCTTGTCAAGGAGCTCTTGCTGACGCTTAGTGTCGCTTGGGCGCGTTAAGCAGTTGAACTCAAAGCACAGATCCTTAGCGCGATTACGATCTTCTGTCAGCTCTGGCTCACCGGAGGTACCGTCGTAGAGGTAGCCGGCGTCACGTAATTCACGATTCTTCCCCATGATCTTCTCCTAAAAGTGATATGCAGCACCAACGGTACTACAAAGTGCAGTCCTACCAAAGCGATGTCACACGGAGCTGAGCTAAGCTGCGATGCGCTGCGTTGCTCTGTGCTAAGCTGAGCTGAGCTCTACTCTGCATCATCTTCACACAGAAGCGCCAGCTGCAAGTGCTTAGCTGTCATAAATTGCAGGCCAGCTCACAGTCATGACCAGAGCCCTGATGCTGCCACCGGCACCTGTGTCTGCATTTTTCGTAGTGTAACAAAAAAGATAAAATGACAGAACTTTACCCCACGAAATGTCACTTTTATCTAGCAAAAAGAGCAAAATAGTGTATAAAATACCCAGTTACTCCTAAGCAGTCCTCTGTTTAGAGTACATGCTATAGCCAGCTACACCCTATGCCCTGCTGCTGCAATATCTACGGCCGAAGCACAGAGCGCAGTACTCTGCTGTCACACTCTTAAGGCCAGTTAACGCCGATTTCCGCAGGCTTTGTACTTTTCTCCACGGACTGACAGCCACTCTGGAGAAGGTTGCTCCGCATGGTTGTTGGTAGTTGGTAGTTTTGCAGCTGTCTGCTGCACGCTCTTAGCAGCAGGCACTGCACCTTAAAGCCCCACCTCTCCTCCTTCTCCTCTTCTTCGGCTTTGTACGGCCCTAGCTGCCATCACAAGTGCAGGCAAGAGCACAAACACAGCGCAAAGCGTACAAAAGCTTTTGACAAGCCTGCGTTTGTCTCGTAACTTAGAAAGCACTACTCCCTACTTCCCCACTCTCCCTGCCACTCTCCAGTTACAAAGGATCGCACTACAGATGTCTAAAGAAGTGATCACCTCTGAAAACGCCCCTAAGGCTATTGGCCCATACAGCTCCGCCTTAAAGGTTGGCAACATGCTCTTTGTCTCGGGGCAAATCCCAGTTAACCCAGCTACTGGTGAGGTGCCAGAGGCTATTACCGCTCAAGCCGACCAGAGCTTAAAGAACTTAAAGGCCTTAGTCGAAGAGGCGGGCTATAGCTTAGCTGATGTGGTCAAGACTACGGTCTTCTTAGCAGACATCGCTGACTTTGCGGCCATCAATGAGGTATATGCTCAGTACTTTGCCACCCCATATCCAACCCGCTCTTGCGTGGCGGTAAAGGATCTGCCAAAGGGTGTGGGCATCGAGATCGAGTGCATCTGCGTTAAGGCCTAAACCGTAACGCCCATTCACTCTCTACCACTTACTATCACTCCCAACCACTCCCAACCACTACTCCTGAGCACACCTCAAGTCTTACCCCCTCTTCAGGTGGTCTGTGATCAGTCTCCCCTCAAGATAAGGTGCTATTCACGCCAAGCTTTGCTTAGCTCTGACTATAGCCAGGAGCTGACAAGGCACCTTGAGCGGGTAACGCTTGGGGGAGTGTGCACTAACGACTTCAAACAGAGGTGACACGCAGACACACTGCGACCGCCTCAGAGCTTGTGGCTGCTCTTTAAGGTACGAGCCAACATTCTTAGGCCCCCTCACCTCACGCAGCCACGTTGCTGGCCTGCGCGGCCATGAATCGGATTGTTTTCTGTGGGCAAGTTCGACTTTTCTCAAGTAATCAATCGTCGCGGTACAGACAGCTACAAATGGGACGCTGCCGATCGTGAAGTGGGCAATACCGACACCATCCAAATGGGTTGTGCCGATATGGACTTTAAGTGCCCACCTGAGATCATCGCTGAGCTGCAAAAGGTTTTAGATCACGGTGTCTTAGGCTACGCCACCCTCTGCAAGCAATATCAAGAGGGTATCGTCAACTGGTACCAAAAGCGCCATCAGGTCTCCTTGCAGCCGGAGTGGATCCTCTACGTGCCACGCATCGTGGTCGCTTGCAGTGTGCTGGTGAACTTCTTCTCACAAAAGGGCGATAAGGTCATCCTCAACTCGCCATACTACCCACCTCTTAACGACGTCACCTCTGACAGCTACCGTGAGGTGATCGATCCCCCTCTGAGCGAAAAAGACGGCCGCTACGTCATGGACTTAGAGGCCCTCGAAAAGCAGGTCGATGAGCACACTAAGCTCATGATCTTAGTCTCGCCACACAATCCAACTACCCGTATCTGGACGCAAGCAGAGCTGCAAGCAGTTGCTGACTTCTGCGTCAAGCACGATCTGCTGCTCTTTGTTGACGAGATTCACGCTGACTTTGCGCGTAAGGGACAGCACTTTGTAAGCACGGCTGCTTTAACCGGCCCCATCCGTGATCGCCTCATTATCGTTAATGCGCCAGCTAAGACCTTTAACGTTATGGGCTGTGCCATGTCCTATCTCATCATCCCGAATGAGGACTTAAGAAAGCGCTTTGAGCATGCGCTCAATGCCGCCGGTGAAACCGATGCCAATGCCTTTGGCAATGCCATGATGCGAGTGGCCTATCAGCAATGTGAGTACTACATTGACGAGGCTAACGAGTACATTGATGGCAATGAGGACTACCTGCGTCAAGAGCTGCAAAGCCTCTTCCCTGCTGCTGTCATTAAGCCACGTGAGGGTACCTACCTCTTATGGATCGACTTCACTAAAGTATTTGCCTCCGAAGAGGCGTGCAAGGACTTCTTTGTCAATAAGGCCAAGGTCAGTGTGCTCATGGGCTCGCACTTTGGCCCTCACTTTGACGGCTTTGTGCGTATCAACATGGGCTGCCCACGTGCGACCTTAGAAGAGGTGGTGCGTCGTGTACGCACTGCACTTAAGTCGTAGACTCTGACTTGTGACTGGTGACTCCCTAAAGATACCCTTAAGATAACAGACGGCCGCCGCAAAGCGGCCGTTGGCATCTCAAGGTCGCAGAGCACCACCTCTGCTAAGCGGACCCCCCACCACTTTACCCCCATAGGCACTCTGCACTGTGCTGCTGACGCCGCTCAAAACAGGCAAATAAAAAGGCCGCGCTACCGCGGGATTGCTCCCCAAGTAGTGCGGCCTTTTGCTTGTTGTTGTCAGGGAGCAGTCGCCTCCTCCCTGTTGAGATTGCGAGGTAGTTGTTATCGTGTCAGCTAAGCTACCGCTTTTAAGCTACCGCTTTGTAAGCGGCACCAGAGCTTCTACAGAGTGGTGAAGTAGGCACCGTCGAAAGCGTGGGTCTCGATAATGGTAGCCTTCTTACCAGAAATCTTTTCATACTCGGCGTCAATGGCAGCCTTCACTTGTGGCACCTTGGCTGGCTCTACTACAGCCACCACGCTACCACCGAAACCACCACCGGTCATACGCACCGCTGCGTTCTCACCGATAGCCTTGCGGATGATCTCCACTAAGCCATCAATCTCTGGGATGGTGATTTCAAAGTCATCACGCATCGAGCAATGTGAGGCGTACATCTTCTCGGCTAAGGTAGCTAAGTCACCATGCTTAAAGGCATCAACCGCCTCTAAGACGCGCTCATCCTCAGTGATGACGTGGCGAGCACGACGATAGGTCACATCGTCCATCTCACCCTTCTTGGCATTGAGCATGTCCATGGTGGCATCACGTAAAGCCTTGACGCCCATGATCTTGGCAGCGTTCTCACACTGCTCACGACGCTCGTTGTACTCACCACCAACTAACGAGTGCTTGACGTTGGAGTTAACAATCAGGATGTCTAAGTTAGATGGCACTGGCACCTGAGTTAACACTAAGGAACGGCAGTCAATTAACAGCGCGCTGTTGGCCTTACCGCAAGCGGAGATGGTCTGATCCATGATGCCGCACTTGCATCCATTTAAGGCCTCGCAAGCTTGACCGGTTAAAGCAATCTCTTGCAGTGGGATGTTTAAGCCAAAGATGCTCGACAATAAGTGGCCAAAGCTCACTTCTAAGGAAGCAGAAGAGGATAAGCCTGCACCTAATGGCACGTCACCACTAATGGCCAGATCTAAGCCCTCGACCTTGTGGCCCTTTTGCATAATGAGGGCAACCATGGCGCGCAGGTAGTTAGCCCACACCTTGGTCTCATGTGCAGTGAAAGTAGCGGAGCACTCAAACTCGTCCGTCTCGTGGTTCACGTCCACAGCCAGCATACGCATCTTATTGGTGCCATTCTTTTTGGCCACAATTGCGGTACCATACTTAATGGCGCATGGCAGCACAAAGCCGTCATTGTAGTCAGTGTGCTCACCGATGAGGTTCACACGGCCTGGCGCATACGCCAGGAACTCTGGCTGGCACCCAAAGTGGGCGGTAAAGGCTTCAACACTCTTGGCCTTCACTACGTCTAACATGAGAAAATCCTCCAATACCTCAGAGCAAGCCCTCCTTACTCTGAGTGCATCGCTCCATACAAGCTCTGTGGTTCGACCACAACGTGTTGCCACCGCAACTTTGTGTTGCCAGCGCAAACAGCACAGAAACTGAGCGCTATCTGCACTTTTTGCATGCACCAATTTGTGCTTGTGGCTGCATGAGTAGCAGGTTTTCTTGTACCCTATCCTCTAGAGTACAGAGCTCACCCCCGCCAAGATCTCTTGGGCCTAGGCTTTATCTTGTTTTATCAGGCATCAGGACTTAATGGGGTTCTCAAGAACCGATCCGTTCTTGAGAACCTAACTAGTCCTAGGCTTCACCTAAATCCCAACCTTGTGAGGAGGAGGATAGGCAGGATCAGGTAAAGCCTAGGCCCAAGAGTACTTGGTAAACCAGTTACACTGGTTAAAAAGGCAGCTCGGTTTCACCCCCCCGAGCTACCTTGGGCGCACCAGCCACACGGCGTATAGCCCATGTGCCAGTGCTTGTCTTTGTTTGCTGTTGGTTTAACTGGCAGCTTCATGTACGCGTGTACGCAGTACTCATGTACGCAGTACACAAATACGCAGTACGCAAGTACTGCTGCTGCCAGCGATGTAAGAGCATGCAGTTGCTAAAAGCCTCGGCCGATCCTCTGAAGAGCACCGCAGAGCGCTTTTACTTAAGCCGCCACAGCGGCTTAATCTCACCTTAACTGCGATCAACACAGCCGTGCCAACACCATCGCCGCTGCTTATCTCCGCAAAGAGCCTCACACCAGCATCACGGCTGCTTTATTGCCCCTACTTGTTCTTTAAGGTGTAGTGCACCTCGTCTAAAGCGCGTAAGCGCTCAGCAGCCTGCTCTGGGGTCAGGTCACGCTGCTTCTCGGCTAAAAGCTCAAAACCAGCCACGAACTTCTTCACGGTAGCGGAGCGTAAGAGAGGTGGATAGTAGTGAGCATGCAGCTGCCAGCCGTCGTGTGGCTTGCCATCGGTTGGTGCATTGTGCCAGCCCATCGAGTATGGGAACGAGCACTCAAAGAGGTTGTCGTAACGCGTGGTCAGCTTCTTGATGCACAGAGCTAAGTCATCACGCTGCGCGTCATTGAGCTCGTTAATGGACTTGACCGCAAACTTAGGCAGGATCATGGTCTCAAATGGCCAGAATGCCCAGTAAGGAACTAAAGCCACAAAGTACTCAGTCTCGACCACGATGCGCTCTTTCTTGGCAAGCTCAGAGTTGACGTAGTCTAATAAAAGTGGCGTGCCGTGCTTAGCAAAGTAAGCGTCCTGCTGCTTCTCCTCTTTGGTGATCTCCTCAGGCAGGAAGGAGCAAGCCCAGATCTGGCCGTGTGGGTGAGGGTTAGAGCAGCCCATGATGGCGCCCTTGTTCTCAAAGAGCTGCACCCACTTGTAGGTGGCACCTAACTCGGTAAGCTGCGAGGCCCACAGATCAACCACGGAACGAATCTCGTTCACTTCCATCACTGGTAAGGTCTTGGAGTGATCGGCCGAGAAGCAGATCACACGAGCCGTACCACGAGCTGGCTCTAACTTGAAGAGATCGTCGCCCTCTGGGCCATCTAATGGGGTGTCTGGCATTAACGCGGCAAAGTCGTTAGTGAAAACGAAGTTGCTCTCGTACTTTGGATTGACGTCGCCACTGACACGGGTGTTACCTGGGCAGAGGTAGCAGTTTGGATCGTAGCTTGGCTTCTGCTCGTTAGCGCTCTTTTCTACTTGGCCATTCCATGGGCGCTTAGCGCGGTGTGGAGAAACTAAGATCCACTCGCCCGTTAAGGCGTTAAAACGACGATGTGGGTGATCAGAGATATTAAAAGACATAGACCTCGGCGCACTTACTACCCGACAAAAGTAGTTACTACTCTACTTTTGTCGTCAGGAAACGCCGCCTCCTAACTTTGGTGAGACTCAGGAACTAAGGGGGTGGGCGCAGACACCCCCCTCTTTTTCCTAACCAAACCGTGGGACAGCACTTGGGCAAATTAAGTTACCGTCCCACCTCACTAAACGCGACTTAGCGTACTGCCTTTGTTAGGCCTTGCTTAAGTTAAGCCTTGCTTAGTCGTCGTAGCCGTTTGGATTATTCTTTTGCCAGTTATAGGCGTCGCGAGTCATATCCTCTAAGGTGTGGGTGGCAACCCAGCCTAACTCGTTCTTAGCCTTGGATGGATCGGCATAGCAGCAGACCACATCACCCTCACGGCGTGGGCCAAACTTGTGTGGCAGCTCATGACCGATAGCCTTAGAGAAGGCCTTGACCATGTCGATCACGCTATAGCCGGTACCAGTACCTAAGTTGTAGATGTGCACGCCTGGCTTATCGAGGCAGTGCTTTAAGGCCGCCACGTGGCCGGTGGCTAAGTCCACCACGTGAATGTAGTCACGGATGCAGGTGCCATCTGGGGTTGGGTAGTCCTTACCGAAGATGGTTAAGCACTCTAAACGGCCCACCGCCACTTGCGTGAGGTATGGCATTAAGTTGTTTGGAATACCGCGTGGATCCTCACCGATTAAGCCGCTCTCATGGGCACCGACTGGATTGAAGTAACGCAGTAAGGTCACAGAGAACTCAGGCACAGCCTTTTGCAGCTCCTCGGCCATGTACTCGATGTCGATCTTGGTCTGGCCGTATGGGCTGTTAGCGCGCTTAATTGGGCTGTCTTCGGTTAAAGGCACCTTGTCTGGCTCACCATAAACGGTCGAGGAGGAAGAGAAGATGAAGTTGTGACAGCCGTAATCGCGCATCACCTCTAAGAGCACAGTGGAGCCATGGACGTTGTTGTCGTAGTACTCAAGAGGCTTCTTGACGGACTCACCGACGGCCTTTAAGCCCGCGAAATGAATCACACCGTCAATCTTGTTCTCTTTGAATGGGCGCTCCATCTGCTCACGGACGCGGATGTCACCGGCGTAGAAAGGAACAGAACGACCGCAGATTTGCTTAATGCGAGGTAAAACTGCTGGTTTGGCGTTGCTGAAGTTATCGAAGATGATTGGGTCATAGCCAGCCTTTACCAGCTCCACCACAGTGTGGGAGCCAATGTAGCCAGCGCCACCGGTAACCAGAATAGTGCTCATAGCAAACCCTTTTGTTCCAACTTAATCCTGAAGTCTCGTGCACGCACTTGCTTAAATAAAACACTCACCATTGCAAGGGCCTATCTATCATAAGACAGTCTGCACCAAGACGCATCCCCATCACAGACATTCCTTGCCTACAAAAGACAGCAACAACTTTGGCTTATTTAAGCCTTTGCTCTCTTGTGTAAACGTTTACATTATAACGAGTTTTTCCGGTTTGTAAAATGAAAAAATGTGGACTGTGTCTAACTTTTGGAAAAAAAGCTGGCTGGTGGTGTCACAGGGGCAGCAATCGTTTATCCTAAGGGCATTGCAGGGAAGTGAGACAGTGGCTACAGCGTGCTTTGGGGAGTGAATTTAGCCCCGATATGGGCGCCTGTGGCTGCGAGCGTCTCTACTGTCTGTGGCCAATTGAGGACACTGTGCCCTCTGGCAGTGAAAGCTGATAAATAAGGCTTTTCTTGCCAAGAGCACAGAGAGCACTAGGCTCTCAAATGTAAACGTTTACATTTGGGGACAGAATGTGTTTTACTTGTCTCAATTAGGGTAGAACAACGTCAAGTTGGGATTGGCCTGTGGCTGGTGAGGTCACAAAAGCTGATATTTATCTTGATGAGCACGGTTAAAGGTGTGAGCGCGGGGTAGCAACTGGCACACACACACACACGGTAGTGCGCTGCAAGGTTAGGTGGACTCCTGCGTCCGTCACCGTGCACTGTGTTAAAAGCTGTGCACTGTGCACATGTACCAAGCACTGTCCTCCACCATACTACTACTGCTGCTAAGCCCACTCCACGCAAGCGCGGTTAGGCGCAGCTGTTGTTGGTGGTGTTTGCGGCCGTGATGGTGGTAGTGGCGGTGTGTTAAACACTACCGAGAGCAGCACTGCTGCGCTCTTGCTCTGCTCCGCCGTCAGAGGTGAGCGGCGCGGTGCTGTGCCCTCCTTTATTATGGAGTGTGCAGGAAAGTGCTCTGAGGCAGGCGCTGCCTCTACGGCACAGCCCCAAGAGGCTAGCCTCTTTGCGGCGCGCTTTTGCAGCAAGCTGACCAGATGCAGTCTCTGCTCTCATTGCTTTGCAGGGCGCAAAGCAGCCAATAGCGCCTGGGCGCAAAGAGCCTTACTGCAAAGAGCGCGGGTGGCCACAGAGACCAACCTCAAAGGTGTTACTCCCACAGTGGGGCTCTCCTCAGAGTTTGGTGGATGAAAAGCAGCAGCGCCACTGCGATCAAGCAAGGGCCCCTATATGATGGCGTTTGGCGTGACCATCCTTGAAGTAGTGTTGGTGCCATATCCACCAAACTCTGAGGAAATCCCACAGTGGGAGCCCTAACCACTCCAGCAGCGCCACGCCCTACCGCACGGTGCGCTTGCGTGCCACCGAGGAGTAACAATTACCTCAATCAGTCTCTTGACCTCTTGACGTGGTAACTGCCATTACACTCAAGCTTTATGTGGTAAATCGCCCGCACCGCTCACGCCTCCACACAGAGAGGTTCTGTACTGACGTCGTGGAGTTGAGCCTGATTTTCCAAAAACCGCTAATATACGGCCTTTGCCTAAGAGTGATGCCCCTTACTGGCATCGATCACAGGTAAGGATGTAGCCTCAAAACTTGGCGATAGCACATC
>JAHLFE010000114.1 GCA_018884035.1 Candidatus Anaerobiospirillum pullicola | reverse complement strand
GTTGGGAATGGTGCCAATACAGCAATTATTGAAAAGTACATTAGGAGCCAACAAAGGCCGATGTAACTCCCACGTTAGCCGCTTTCATCCCTACGCTTACGCATAGGGAATTTCGCGGCTGTTAGTTAAACTCCAATGTGCGCAATCCTTTGCGGCGCAGCTTGACGCGGTGCTGCAAAGGCAAACACAAGCAAGCTCCTGCGGACGCTTTTTCACCAAGGGCGTTGGCAGGGGCTTTTTTATTTTGTGGCGTAGAACCCCGTGTGCATGGACTGTTCGTTACCTCCTACCGCACCGCCACTGTCCACCTCGGCGGCTCTTGGCTAAAGCCAGCGCGCAGACTATACTGGCATTGGGTTGTTAATTGTGACAACTCCCCTTAAAATAGGATGTCACTTGTAAGAGCAACATTTAGGATAGGGAGCTCCTCATGGCTAAAAAAATCAAATCCAGCCCTCGGCGTAAGTATCAAACCGACAAGCAGCAGTTGTTAGAGCAAATCGATGCACGCCTTGCAAACGATAACCATACTATTCATCAGCACAACCAGTTGATGGCTGTTAAGCAGGTTTTACTTGGCGCTACTCCGTCATTCCTCAGTAAAGTGTATAACGTGCATACCAACACCATTACTAATTGGGTAAGGGTGGCTGATACATTAGGCATTGAGAAGCTGATTGCGCCTCGTAAAAAGGCCGGTGGCAGAACCTCGATGATCACAGAGGAAATGCTCGAGGATCTTCGCCAACGACTAGAGGAAAACAATCCACTTGCCCATAATGTTGAGGTATGGGATGCCCCTAGAGTCGCTCGCTATCTCTCAGAAAAGTATGGTGTAAAGTGCAGTCGTGAAACTGCTCGCACGGCCCTGCATAAGGTTGGCGGTCACTATGCCGCACCCAGGCTATTTCCGAGTAAAGACCGAGAAGGGTTAGCCCAGAAACAGAGTGAGTATCGCGAGGAATTGCGCCAGCGCCTGCATGATCCAAACGTGATCCCTGTGTACCAAGACGAGTCTCACTTATATCTTGCTACCGATATTGGTCGCAGCTGGTATATCGGTAAGGAGAGACCAAACGTCCGCTCTTCTGCCTCAAGAAAATCCAAAAAGGCAAGTGGCTTCTTTTTGCCAACTACAGGCGAACTTTACAGCACAGAACCAGATTGGTTCCGCTGGGATCAAGTAATCGAATCATTCCGCGAATTCACCAAAATGCGCCCGCTCCAAGACGGTGAAAAGTATCTTATGATTCTTGACAATGCTTCATGGCACGTCAAAGCCGTTAAGATGATCCAGACTTTGCCTGAGTATGCTGATGTGCGCAAAAAGATGGACTTTTTGTTTTTGCCTCCTTACTCGCCTGAGCTGAATCCTATCGAAAGGGTCTGGCGCCGCTTTAAGATGTGGAAACGTAACGTGTTTTTCGACAGCATGGCTGCATTAAACAAGTGGTTTGACACATTGGTTGCTAAATCACGTGGGCCTAATAGCGTGCTTTATGGCATTGGCTTGTCTGATATCGGCTTGTCTAGCAAGAAGACAGCGTAAGTTGTCACAATTAACAACCCAATGCCAGTATATAAGGCTATAATTGTTGTTACTCTTAGGTGATGGCCTTGGGAAAGCAACGACTCGCCTTGCTCTCAGGTTCTCAGGCTCATGGCCTGTTGTGGCAAGAGGAGAATCTCTTCAGCGTTGGGAGAATACAAAGCGCAGCAATACCACGACAATTACGCAGTTGCAACGCCAGCAGTTGCAACGGTGTAATGGCCTTTGGTGTGACCGTCCTTGATGGCCATATTGGTGGATAAGACACCAAACTCTGAGCAAAATCCAGCTCTTAAGATGGAGGCCGTGTATGTCAACCTTTGATCAGCTTATGGCGATATTGCCTGAGGGACAGACTTTTTCCTTAATCAGGGAAAGTGGCCGCATTTATGTGGATAAGACGCGCTATCTCTATAGCCTTGCTCTCTCGCGCAAGCCTTGGCTGCTGACACGGCCACGGCGCTTTGGTAAAAGCACGCTGGTCTCTGCCTTTGAGGAGCTATGGTTGCACGGTGTGGCTCCGTATGATGGACATGACTCGTACTTCAAGGGCCTCGAGATTGAGCAGCTGTGGCCACAAGTGCCAGATAATGCTGGTCCTTTCTATGTGCTGCACCTTGATTTCAGTGTGCTGCTCATTAATTGCCACAATGCGGCTGACTTTCATCAGCGGCTTAACGCTAAGATCTTACGCTTTGCCCAAAACGCGCACTTAGAACTCCAGACTACTGGCACTGATCAAGATGCTTTTGAACAGCTGCTCGATGCTGTGCCAGACAAATCAGTGGTACTGCTGGTAGATGAGTATGATGCGCCTTTAACTCGTCTTTTAGAGGCTGATGCTGACGATGACGCAGCCAGCGCGGCTAGCGCGGCTATGACGCAGTTGCTGCGTGACTTTTTCGTCCTGATTAAAGCGAGCTCACGCAAGTTTCGTTTTATCTTCATCACGGGCATTACGCGCTTAAAGGATACCTCGGTCTTTTCTGCCGGTAATTCCGTAGTTGATATCTCGCAAAGACCTGATTATGGCGCCATCTGCGGCATTACGCGGGAAGAGTTACAGCGCTATTTCCCAGAGCACTTACGCTATGCCGCTGCCCAATGGTTGCAGTTGCCTGAGGAGCAGGTGAGTTCCCTGCATGTGGAGCAGTTGCTCGATGAAATGACCATGTGGTATGACGGTTATTGCTTTGATCGCAATTGTGCTACCCATGTGTTTTCACTCTGGTCCTTACTGTGTTTCTTCGGTGAAAAGTGTACTGATTTCAACACCTATTGGTTTGATGGCAGCGGGCGCAGTAAGCTTTTGCTGCAAAATCTCTCTCAGCTATCATGGACCGATCGCTTCAATATCTTATTTGGTGATAGTGTTGAGGTGGAGTTAGAGGATTTTTTGAGCCCGACAACGCTGGAGGCGATGCAACCAGAGGTGCTGCTCTTTCAGACGGGATATTTGACGCTCAAAGCGCCTTATCGTGGGGCAGCTGCGTCAGATACACTCACTGTGTTAATGGGATTACCCAACAAGGAAATGGAAAGTGCCCTTTCCCGTTTGTATTGCCTAGACTTTTTGCCTAAGAAATTTGGGTTTAGAGCTTTTGTTGACAAGCTGCGTGCAGCCCTCAAGGCACAAGATGCTACTGCCTTGCAGCAATGCTGCAATAAGGTGCTGCAAAGTGTCGACTACGAGCATTATCCGTTGACGCAGGAGAGCTCTGTTACGGCCTGCTTGTATATTGCTATTTCTCTGGCATTGCATGTCAGAGTGACAGTGAATCACCACGAGTCCCATGGCCGGGCTGATCTGCTGTTCGATTGGCAGCATACGACTGTGGTCATTGAGTTCAAGTATGCGCACAAGCACAGTGAGACTAGTGATTTGCTTAAGCAAGCGGTCGAGCAGATTCTAGACAGAAACTACGGCGATACTTTTGCGCAGCAGCCGCATTTGTGGCGTCTTGCCATGGTGTTCTGTGCTGAATCTCATGAAATTACGGATGTGCAGGTTGTAACGTGACCTGCAAAGTTACCTTACAAGCCGATAAATCAGAGATTTATCAGTGGCGGAGGTGCCTTAGTGCCCGTTGGGGCCCAACAACAAGGGCTCTCAGAGTATTGAGTAAAACACGGACTTAGCGAACTTAGCGTGCGGCAGCTCTGGAAATGCCTAATGACGCAGCAGACGCCATGGCAACACCTCACTTGCAGTGAGCTCAGCAAGGGAAAAACTCCTTTGGTGCTGCACCCGACCTTACCTTACCCTACCCTACCCACAACAGCACTCAACACACCGTATGTGCTCTATGGTGCCCCCAGCCCCATGGGATGATCCTGAGCTCATGCGGCCTAATAACTACTGCTGGTTTGGAGCAACAACTCGCTCTTATGGGATTGTTGCGCTGATAGCAGTGCGCAGCTCAGCACCGCACCAACAGCCCACTTTAGTAGGCTCTTAAGTACTGCCATCACACCTTATAGACTCCCTCTTAACCGCAAAGAGCGCAGCAACAGCAACAGCAACGCACGCTACTAACTACTCAAAGTGGTTCTTGAGCTTAATGATGTTGCCCACAATGTAGTTGGTCATCTTGCCCGAACGTGGCTTGGTGATGTACTCGTGCAAGCGCTTAATCGCCTGATAGCCCTGAATGCGTGGCTCTTGGCAAATGACAAAGTCGATAATGTCCGACTTAACCAGCTCACGGGTGGTGTAAATCTCATCGCAGGCAATGACAAAGAACTTGCCCACGCTGTCAGCAATGATCGCGGCACCTAAGCCACTCACACCCGAGCCCGTGGCCATGTAAATGCAGTTAATCTCAGGGTGACGGCGTAAGGCCTCCATTGTGACCTGCTGCGTGGTGATATCGTTATCCATGCCCTCAATCACGTCCATCACCTCAAAGTCACACTTGCAGCGCTCGAGCTCCTTCATAAAGCCCTGCACACGTGAGCTGTGACCGTGGTGGCTCTTTAAGCCCACCACAATGAGGATCTTTAAAGGCATGTAGCCACGCGACTTGTGCAGTAATGCCGCCGCAATCTCACCCGAGCGCTCATAATCAGGGCCCACAAAGCCAACGTTATGGCAGTTCTGCACCATGTTGTTTATAAGCAACACCGGGATGTTGTAGTGCTCTAAATCATTGATGCTGTCACGGATGCGATCGGTGTCCACTGTACATAAACCTAAGGCCTTACAGCCGTGGTCACGTAACTCCTCAATGGTACGCACGTGCTCATCGACGTCCCAGCCCTCAACCTCACGGAGCATCACCTCAAGGCCTAAGTCCTTAAATTCTTGCTCCGCCTCATTGATGCCCTGCTTGATGTCCTCAAAAAAGGGGCCGTTAATCGACGGTAAGAGGATACCCACAGTATTGAGATTCTTTTGGGCAGAGAGGGCCTTACCGGCACGGTTAGGCACATAGCCTAACTCTTGTGCCAGCTCACGAATGCGGCGCGCAGTCTCGGCACTGACCTCACTCTTGTCATTCAGGGCGCGCGACACCGTACCTACAGACACGCCGCTTGCTTTTGATAAATCCTTTAAGGTTACAGTCATATGCCAACCTCTGAAAAAGCGCTTTTTGGCGTGCCTTATAGCCAGCCGCTGACCTCACCTGAGCGGTAAGCTACTCCTGAAATTAAGGACGCAACAAGTGATAGGGAGGACAAAGATGAAGAGGTCGCTCTGGGGCCTTTGTCACCAGAAGAGGCGCCTCTTGTGGTTAAGTAATCCGCACCGCCACTGCCAATGTACACAGCAAGACATATCACAAGTAACAGCAGCATCAGCTGCGTGCATTGTGTGTCTTGCGATTTAGTTACGGACGGCTTACGGCCAGTTGCAATTATAGTAAACAAAAGCCAATGCTAGCGGGAATTTGCGCCGCTACTGCTCTTAGAAGCTGCTGCTACCTTAAAGGTTACCGTAAACGATTACGTCTCCTCATGGTAGCGGGAAATTTTCTTTTATCAAAGAGCGATGTTGCCAAAATTTAATCTTCGGCACAGTTTTGTTGTCTAAATTGCGATGTTGCGCTCAAATTGCGATTGGATTCAGGAGTAGAGGAGAAATTTTTGCAGAACGCCCCACCTTGGAGCAACACGAAAAGAGCGCGGTGCCGTGCAGGCTGATTGCTGCGCGGAAAAAAGGGCGTGGTGGGATGTCAGATGTATCTTAACACCTGCACTAAAAGTGCCCGCAAAGCGGGAGTGATGCGCTTTCTCAAAAGCTCAGGGGCAGCGGTGCAAACGTATGCACGCCGCAAAGTGGAGTCTTTAGTGGCGTGGTGGTGGTGGTGGTGGTGCTACTGCTGATGCTGCTGCTGATGATGATGGCAGTTGCAGGTAGCGCGTCTTAAGAGCAGGACAACTTATGGCGGCGCCACACAGCATAAACTGAATCTCCAAAGCACCAGACTCAGCCAAGAGTGCACGATGATTTTTAGCGTCCTTTAGCCACTGCGTGCTTCTCCCTGTTAAGATAGGCACCACAGCTCACTTTGTTTTTGCTTTGGAGTATTGCCCATGCAGGTCACCCACGCCCCATCAGCTAGTGCTTTTATCTACGAAGAAGACGGCAAACAAGCCTACGTCACCTACGAGACCTACGAGGGCTGTTTCGACGTGCGTAAAACCTTTGTGCCTGAGGAGATGCGTGGTCAGGGCATTGCCGCCCAGTTAGTGGAGTGCGCTTACAACTACGCCAAGCTGCAGGGCTTAAAGTGCACTGCTACCTGCTCGTATGCCATGAAGTGGTTAGAACGTCACCCAGAGTATGAGGGCCAACCAAGCCCAGACTATGTGCCAGACAGCTGCGCTATCGGTAAGCACCAGAGCAGCGAGAGCGAGAGCAAGTAGTCGCTCCGCGAAACATGCCCACGCCACAGTCTCCTCAAAGTAAGCTGTGGCGGAGGCTGTAAGCCACTACTGCATGAGCGCGGCACAGCAGCCCCTCTACCCCTTACCACGCATCCTCCTACCTCGTGCCCACATCTTAGTGGCCTCGCCACTCACATCTCATAACCACACCACACTACCCTAGAGCTCCGCCCTCTTGGGCATGGCCATGATGGCTACTGATTTTCACTCTTAGTTTCACGTGAATTAATATAAATCACAGCACCAAGCTTATGCGCTGTACTGGTCATACCCCCAACAAAAACCTGAACCTGATGTTGGTGCGCATGGGCAGCAGTACTCAGTACTTGTATGCTCAGATAAGCGCTTCATTCTAAGGCAGTGTGCGCTGGGGAATGAGTGATCTAATAAGTGACGGTAACGTCCCACACCTCGAGATGAAAGGTGCAGGCGAGCCTGATCCTATCTTAAGGTTAGGCAAACAAGATTGCCTTAAATGCCGTCATCTATTAAGTCAGATGTTCCTTGTGATCTCATAGCCTTTGCTGGACTTTGCGGGAAAAGCGTGAGCCTGTACAGCTCGAGGTACGGTGGGAGCTGTGGACAGGAAGGTAAGGATGCGCAAAGGAATCTGCGTATGTGCTGTGTACTGCTTGTGGTGAGGAGTGGTTGGTAGTGGTTGGGAGTGATGGGGAGTTGTAAAGAGTGACGCCCTACGCACCGCCTGCCCACCACTCCTGAAGATACTTAATGAGACTTAAGGTTAAACGCCTGCACC
Source organism: Candidatus Anaerobiospirillum pullicola (assembly GCA_018884035.1). Taxonomy (GTDB): domain Bacteria; phylum Pseudomonadota; class Gammaproteobacteria; order Enterobacterales; family Succinivibrionaceae; genus Anaerobiospirillum; species Anaerobiospirillum pullicola. Next base: position 6,834 of record JAHLFE010000114.1, on the reverse strand, counting down.
AAAGCCGCACGGGCTGCATGCAGCTGCATACAATGGCCCAGAGGAAGAGCTGTCACAGCGGCACAGAACAGCACTAAAGCTACAGAGAGCCTCGGCACTGGCCACTACAAAGGCGCAGGCTCTTACACCCCGCGATCAGATGAGCGCGACTGGACGACCTTACCGCCCTCTGGCACCGACTCCGTGACCCAGACGTTACCGCCAATCACCGCGCCCTTACCAATGGTAATGCGACCTAAGATCGTAGCATTGGCGTACACCACCACATCGTCCTCTAAGATTGGGTGACGTGGAATGTTTAAAGGCACGCCTTGCTCATCCACAGGAATGGTCTTAGCACCTAAGGTTACGCCCTGATAGAGCATCACGTTGTTGCCAATGATGCAGGTTTCACCAATCACCACACCCGTACCGTGGTCAATGGAGAAGCTCGAGCCAATACGAGCACCTGGGTGGATATCAATACCCGTCTCCGAGTGCGCCATCTCTGTAATCGCACGCGGAATCATAGGCACCCCTAAGATTAACAGCTGGTGGGCAATGCGGTAATTGAAGATAGCGCGCAAGCCAGGGTAGCAGCAAATCACCTCACCAAAGGAGGTAGCAGCTGGGTCAGCATCAAAGGCCGCTTTCACATCCAGTGCCAGCTGCGAGCGTAAGCTGTTTAAGGAAGCAATAAACTGCGCCGCCATCTGCGCTGCCACTTCCTTAATCGAGTCATTAAAGGTCAGACTCTGTAATCCCTGCTCATGGCTACTCAGTTGCTCCACCTCAGCGCCTGCATTAGCCTCGACGTTATCATCCTCAACTGCGGCTAAGGCCCCTTGCATCATGGCCTCTAAGTCAGTACCCGCAGTCACTGGAGGCAATTTCTGCGTCTTCAGTAAGTGCTGCGCAGTCTCTGCTGCAACCTGCTCGGCGGCAGCGGCTGTAGTAACGACCTCACCGGCGGCGCTTGCAACTTGCTCGACTGCAGCGGCAGCTGCCATGTTGGCGGCGGCCATATCCGCAGCCGAGAGCCCCACCTTAGCAGCGCTAGTAAGCGCGGCAGCAGCTTGCTTAGCTGCTTCCTGCTCCTCAGGTGGCATCGGATTAAGTTGCGGGTGGTAGAAACTAGAGCTCACCGTAGCACGCATGTGAGCTTCGTTGTCAGCACTCTGAAAGCACAGCGCAGCGGAGATCTGCTCAGTTAAGAGCTCAAAGAGGCGCTCGACGCTCACACCAATGTGGTAGCGCACAGTGTGGCGATTGATTTTGGAGGAACCAAAGTAGCCTGGGAAGATAATAGAACGGCTAAGCTCAATGATCTCTCGAATCGCACGCGCCGAAGGCAGGGGATTGCCCTCTAAATGCTGATGGAATAAGCCACGGAGTGATTCCTCAGCTGACAGTTGGAAGATGTTGTGTGTAAGCTGCTTGGAGTAGTCTTTCACGGTGCCTTAACCTCCTACAGTGATGATTGGTGCGTTGCCCGCAAAGTTTTTTCAGTTTACAGCAAAAAGAGCACTGCCTAGCCAAAATTGGCGTTTGCACCGATAGTGACGCCGGCCATTCACGCTGCTCCCACACACCAATAAGGGTGAGACTTGGTGGTTTTGGCGTTACGATTGCTCTAAAACACAAAAGTAAGTTGACACCTTGCAGGCAGCGCAACCTGCACAGCTGACTGTGACGGGATGACGCTACGGCAGCAAGTACTGTAAAGATCATTCACCTTTTGGGCGCGCTCCTCACAGCTGAATGCCGTACTCACACTGAAGTAGCCTCTAAATTGCCACTGCTGCCGTGCTAGCCACACCACTCCCTCTAAGCTCGTCTTGATCTGGCTCTTGCCAGCTCCCCCCAATTGCTCTGTCTGCGTCCTACTCTTAGCGCTCAGGCGTAAAGACACCTCACCTTAAGTTTTGGCTTTTCTGGTTACTGAGGACATCATGTCAAAGATTGCTAATACCCTTACCGACCTCATCGGTCATACCCCTCTTTTGCAAATCAACACGGTTACCTCTGAAGCCCATACCCACGGGCGCGTCTTAGCTAAGCTGGAGTACTTTAATCCTGCCGGTAGCGTTAAGGATCGCGCGGCCTTTAACATGATTTTAGAAGCCGAGATGTCCGGTCAGTTGCAGCCAGGTGCCACCATTATCGAGCCTACCAGCGGTAACACCGGTGTCGGCCTTGCCATGGTCGCAGCAGTGCGTGGCTATAAGCTCATTCTGACCATGCCAGAGACTATGAGCATCGAGCGCCGTCGCCTGCTGCAAGCTCGTGGTGCCAAGATTGTTCTCACCCCAGGTGCACAAGGCATGTCCGGCGCCATTGCTAAGGCTAAAGAGCTGCAAGAGCAACTTCCAGATTCCATTATTCTGCAGCAGTTTGAAAACCCTGCTAACCCACGTGCCCATGAAAAGACCACGGCTCTGGAGCTCTTTGAGGATACCGATGGGCAGATCGACTACTTAGTGGCCTCGGTGGGTACTGGTGGCACCATTAGCGGTGTAGCTAAGGTCTTAAAGGAAAGGATCCCTCACATTAAGGTCATCGCCGTTGAGCCTGCTGCCTCACCGGTATTAAGTGGTGGTAAGGCTGGCCCACATAAGATTCAAGGCATTGGCGCGGGCTTTGTGCCACGTAACTACAATGCGGCGCTGGTAGATGAGGTCATGACTGTGACCAATGAGGCGGCTATGGAGATGGCGCGCCTGCTGTCCACCAAAGAGGGACTCTTAGTGGGTATCTCCTCCGGTGCGGCTATGGATGCGGCTATTCGTGTGGCGCAACGTCCAGAGACGGCCCACCGTACTATTGTGGTCGTCCTGCCAGATACCGGTGAGCGCTACCTGTCCACCGAGCTCTTTGCGACGCAAGAATAGGCTGAGCACAGCTCAGCTCCGCTTGGCGCAGAGTGGGCGCTGCCCTATGCAGAGTAAACTGCGTGGCGATGCTAAGGCGCTGCAGTGCAGCAGGGCAGCTGTGCCACGTTGCTGTACAGCGCCGCTACTCATGCATGCGCAGCAGCACCTCTCTTCATTCCTGCAATCTTCTAACTCCAGACACTCCCTTGTTGGTACTGTATTCGCTGCCATGGCTGCGTGGCGCAACGCACAAAACACAACCAACAACATCACCACTTGGGCGCTGGTAGCTACAGTCAGATGCTATCTCACCAAAAGAGCTCCCCACTGTCAGGCACAGCACCTCGCCTCACAACGCCCCAGTGTCTGCTCACTCGCTCTTTATCTTCAGAAGCTGACGCGGGCCTTTGGCTAAGAGCGCTCTCTCGCAGTGGATAGCTCGACTCTGATCAGAGTTTGGTGGATACCACAACGTAGCATCCTACCTTTAGGTAAGCACATGCGCCGTGGTTATGGCGTTTAATGTTAGCCACCTAAGAGTAGTAAGGGGGTCTCTATCCACCAAACTCTGAGGAAAGCCGATAGCTCTGGTAAGGCGCAGCACCAACAGTCAACCATTGCAGGTGTTGCTCACACTTCCACTCCTCTAGACACCACAGCCACCCCCTAAACATCCCAGTCCACTCTCAGTGATCTTTTCTGCAGCGCTGTTACGGAACTTACAGCGCCGCAAGTTGTACTAATCATTACCACTTACTCTTTGCCACGCTTTTGTCGTGTGCAAACTGAAACTGATTTCTCATCTTGCTACCTGCTGTGACGCACAAGCTTGCAAGCTACACACAGCAACAAAGCAAGGCTAATGCTACAATGACCCCATTACCGCGAGGCTCTAGATGACCGCTATTCTGAGCTAAAACTCAGAGCTGCTAGTAGGCTCACGCTGTCATCCCCTTTGGTCGCGAGGAGCGATCCCATGGCACACATCAGACAAATCTTAGCTAATCTCAGCATTAGCATCTCCGAGTTCAAGAAAAGCCCGAAGAGCGTCATCAAGGCCGTGAAAAACGAGCCGATTGCAGTGATTAGCAACAACCGTCCTGCCTTTTACTGTGTGCCTGCCGACATCCTCGAAACGCTTTACCAAAAGTTTTACGAGATGAATGAAATCCAGAATCTGCAGGATTTCAACAGCTCGGCCATGAATGCGGTGATCTCTACCCCAGCTGCCGATACCAGCAGTAACTTTGATGTCAAAGACATCTTTCAGGGTATCGATGCTGCCAGCGATAAAGACGAGCCTGAGGATTTAGTTGATCCTATCAACAACCACGTGGCAGATCCCCTCGACGAGGAGGTGGCCAAGCAAAGCAGCCACGGTATGGATCACCACCTCATTGACAGTATTGACCACACCGACACGCTCTCGGATTTTCAAGAGGACAGCGCTGCTGGCCATGATGACGTGGCCACTGAGTTTAGTGACGACAGCCATGACTTTGCGCTCGCTGAGAGCCTCAGTACTTTCCCATTAAAGCACCACGATAGCTGTGATTGCTCCACTGACGACCACAGTGCTCCGGCCTTAGACGAGCACGACGCTAGCGATATGGCTACAGATGCCTTTAACCACCAAGATGTCTTTGCTGACAGTGGAGAAAAGCACAGCACGGCCTTGGACTTTGGTGAGTTGGCCGATCAGTGTCCTGATTTTGAGTCGCCAGCGGAGAGTGCCGCCACAACCGACAGTGACAGTGGTAGTGCCACCGTAACCGCAGCAGCTTCTGCTACTACTGATGCTGATGCAGAGGAGCAAATAAGCTCTGGCTCTGCTGTGGCTGCTACACATAGCAGTGGCGGCGACCTCAATAAGGCGGCAGCACTAGCCGCTGCGGCGGTTGTTGTTACCTTAAACTCTGACCTGAGTAAGGGTAGCGCTAATGCTGATTTTGATCATCAGGAACACTCAACCAGCTTAAAGGGCAATTACGATCCCCACTGGAAAAGCACGTTCCACGACGGCTTTACTTTCCCCACCAAAGAAGGCCCCATTGCCGGAGCCAGTGGCGAGCTCGACCTCATGCACGATCCCATTATTGGCACAGCTGACCGCGACCAATGCTTAGAGGAATCGGCAGCGATGCAAGAGGCGATGCGTGATGTTAATCAGGAAATCCACGACAACAGTGTAGCGCGCAAATTAGTCAGTGGCCCGCACAGCTTTTCCTTAGAGCACATTGCTAAGACTTACCGGCCATATACGCAAAAGAAGTTGCAGGAGCAGCTGAAAAAGGATCAGGAGCAAGAGCAGCCAAGTCCCAAGGAACAAGCGCAGATTGCCAAGGTTCTTAAGGCGCTGCAACCTACGGATATCAGTGCCAGCACCAAGCTGACAACAGCCGACACTTTGGCAACTGATGCGGCCTTTGCCGCAAAAGAGGCTAAAGCACCCAAGGCAAAAACTAAGGCTAAGAGCAAAGCCAAGCGCACGGGACGCCATGGTAAAGCCCACAAAAAGAGCAGTCCGGTAAAGGCTTTTGCGAGCCTGCTGTAGACGCTCAAGATAGGTGCTAGCCACGCCCAAAGAGTTTGTGCGGCCACCTTGCGCCATGCCCACAGCAGCCATAATAGCGATAGCATCTCCGAGCGAATTGCTCGCCAGAGCCTGCTCTACGGCTGCTGGATCGTAGCTCATGCTGCATGACGCGGTTATATGCTGGGCTGGGCACTGGACACAGTAACACCACCATCTTGCTCTGCGGTGCGCTGCTGATGCTCAGAGTGCACGTCTGTAAGCGCTGGTGCAAGGTAAACACAGTGAGCAGAGGATGCTAAGTGAGGCTGTTTGCATGGTATCCAGCCTTCGGAAAAGGCCCCTACTCCCGCCTGCGCCGAATGCGCGGTGCTCGGTAACGCTACTGCGAGCTTTTAGTTAGTGCGACACAACACGCACGCTGCTACCAACACGGTACTCAGCACTCAATACGGCACCAACGCGCAGAGACAAAGAGAACAAGATCCCAAAGCAAGGAGAGCGTTTCCCCCTTGTTCCTTCAAAGTGTTTTCCCCCTATGTTATTGGCTTAAAATCGGTCTTTTAGGTGGGTTTAAGCCCCTTGATGCAGAAACCTGATATGGAGCGTCAAGCGTCGCTACCGCGACTTATCTTAAGGTAGGTTAATGGCAAGTAGCTGTGCTCACACAAGGGGAAAACGCCCTCAAAGCAAGCAAGCAAGCGGCGAAACGAGGGTAAACAGCGAACGGATCCAAACGCAGACGCAAATAGTGCTGAGTTACAAACGCTGCAAAGACAAAGACGTTGTAAAGAAGTACGCGAAAGAAGAAGAAGAAGAAGAAATTAAGGGGAAAAGAGAGATTGAAGAAGAGGAAAATCTGTGAAGAGGCATAAACCTTTTTGTGAGCTATATCACACTAAAAACGTGATATATAAGCGGTTTATGGCGGAAAGAGGGGGATTTGAACCCCCGAGACTCGAAAGAGTCTGCCGCATTTCGAGTGCGGTGCATTCAGCCGCTCTGCCATCTTTCCACAGCGCCCCATTATAAGGAAAAAGCCGGTTAAAGCAAGCCCTAAAGAAACTTTTTTTGTTTTTGGGTAAAAAACCGACCTAGGAGAATTGGCTAGTATGTATTGTCCCTGATAAATAAGCCGTTTCTGCTCTGTACCTCTCAACGATCTCCAGTGCACTCACGTCCTTATAAGTGCTATCGCTAGTTTTGAGGCTCAGTCCTTCCCCGTGATCGATGCCAGTAAGAAGATCTACTCTCTTGCATTCCCGCGCAGGGAATGCGCTCAGTGCCGCTCATGTCCACAGCAAAAACCTGATGTTTATCATGGGCATTAAGTTAAGCAAAAGCGCTTAAATATCAGCATTGTAGCCACTTACTAAGGCTCTTACGCCGGTCGATTGGCATTTTAACCCGCAAAAACGGTACAATGAGACCAGATCTTGGTTTATATTA
>JAHLFE010000113.1 GCA_018884035.1 Candidatus Anaerobiospirillum pullicola | reverse complement strand
TAATATAAACCAAGATCTGGTCTCATTGTACCGTTTTTGCGGGTTAAAATGCCAATCGACCGGCGTAAGAGCCTTAGTAAGTGGCTACAATGCTGATATTTAAGCGCTTTTGCTTAACTTAATGCCCATGTTATCGAAGAGTACTTTGGCTACTGCTGCTACCAAATCGATATGGACTGGTATCACGCCAAACGCAATATCGCTAACCTCATCAGACAGGGGGCTGCTGGCAGCAAAAAGGAGAAGGAAGATGCTGTTAGACAGGCTCTTAACTGTCTATGGCTCTACGACCTGAATGGTCTCAAAGAGCTGATCGCTAGGCTCAATAAGCAGCCTGAGGCTAACCACGATAAGCTGAAGACGGCTATGGGATACCTGCAACGCAAGATGCCCAACTTAACTTGCTATTCTTTGCGTAAGGAGCTAAATCGCACTCTCTCCAGTGCCACTGTAGAGAAGTACAACGACCTACTGGTGGCTGAGAGGCAAAAGCACTCTATTGCAAGTTGGTCTCTCATCGGGAGCAATACACAAGCTCAACTTCAGGCTGCTTACTTTAATGGCCACCTCACGGATCTGTGCACTAATTTTGACCACATTGAGTGGTTCAAAGCTGCGTAGCGGTGCGAAGTTCCTTAATCTCTAACATTAGATACCCCAGCTTGATTAAGCTATTTATCAGCTTTATCTGCGCTCTTGGCCCCCATTTTTCCCGTCCGCACAGCTACCCTCTAAACGACCTCAAGCATACTCACTGCTTTAGATGTGCTATCGCCAAGTTTTGAGGCTACCTCCTTACCTGTGATCGATGCCAGTAAGAGGCATCCCTCTTAGGTAAAGGCCGTATATTAGCGGTTTTTGGAAAATCAGGCTCAACTCCACGCCGTCAGCTGAAACACAAAGGGCTGTTAAGACAGCAGCCATCCCCAGTGCTAATACTCTTTGAGCCCCGATTGTGCTAAGAGCTCTCTTAGAGTGACGCCAGCCTCATTGTGCCACTTATCCAATGCACTGACGCCAAAACCATAAACAAAGGCCTTTGCTGCTGACGGCGAGCTAAAAGTGAAATCCACATTGGTCACAAACGTGCCATCGGCTTGCAGAGTGATCGTATGATTTTCCTCGGCCGCAGCAATTGTCTTTTTCACAAGAGCCTGTTCTTCCTTACGCTCTGCGCCACGCAACTGCGAGCCAGCCAGCACCACCCATTGCTTTACGCCTCTAAACGACATCCTTGCGGTGATTTTGCCAATCTGCAAGAGCATAACATCACGCAGCGGTTCTGGGATAACTGCTGAAGCAGACACCTCTGCTTGTACATGGCTTTCTGAGATAGGTGATACCTCCTTTATGGCAGCACTCTCTGCCCCTTGATTTCCTGTCGGCAGCTGCTCTTTAGCAAGCATAGCATCCATATTCGCTTGGGCCACAGCCAGTGGATTGCTACCCAAAAAGCCTAGCACGTTCTGCAATTGTTGCAACCACTCCCTCACATTGAGCTCAGTCTGCTTGTGTGCGTACTGATGCTGAGGTTGCTGCTTATTCTCCAGCACAAACTTGCCATGCTTCTGCATATAGGCAATAGTCTCAGCCTCTAAGCCCGCAATGATTTCCTCGTCAAAAGCTGCGGACAAAAAAAGCAGCGCCACCTGCCAAAAGTCTTTGCTGCGATCGTGCTGTTTGATGCGCTCTAAGCCTTGGTTAGTTTTCCCAACATAGACGTGCTGCATGCCATAAAGCACATACACACCTCTTTGCGGCAAATCAGTGATCAGATCATTAGATATCACCGCATCGAGCCGCGTGCGAGGCAACATCAAAACCGAGATATTTAGGTGATCGCTTTGCATCAACAGCGCACTGTCTTTTAGGGGGGCCGTGTCTGTAAGAAAGCTTATTCTGAAAGACTGCATGTAAGATATCTACCTTTGGCTTAAGTTTATGATGATAGCAGCGCAGCGCCTTGCGCTTCTACGCATTAGCCAAGATAAGCTAAGCACCATACGAGGAAGCAGCACCAGCACACCATACTCTGCTCCCGTTAAATCCATCTTATGTCATCACTAATGTTAGCTTGAAATAAGATCCCTCTGAGTTTGGGCTATTCTCAGAGTTTGGTGGCTGCCAAAAAGCAGCAGCTTAACGGCGATCAAGCGAACCAAATGCATGGATTCCAAGTGATGGCTTTTGGCGTGACCAACATTTGATTAGTGTTGGTTCCCTATCCACCAAACTCTGATGGGAGCTGATTTAAGCCAAGTTTTCTCGCTTAGGCATCACATAGTCCGGCTTGACGCTGAACACCTTGCCTGGCACTAGTTCGGTATCGTTCTCGCCCTCTTCAGGAACATCACCACGATCGTTCCAATAGAGGTCATCGATCGTGTAGCCTGCATCATCGCCATCATCTTCATCGTCAAAGAAGAAATAGTCCTTATCCACCAAATGCTCAGTGATGATGACATCACCCTTATGCAACTTAATCAAGAGTGACTCAAAGCCATTTTCAGCTGTGCATCTCCACTCCCATAGACCTTCAGGGCACTTCGCAGTTACAGTGGCCATGAACTCGAATGGCACATCCCACGCAGTATTGAAGCTGCAGGAGCTAGGATCACCATTATCATCATATTCGGTACCATTACCGTCATCTTGTGCTTCCCACTTGGTGCCCCAATGTTGGACGTGAAAATCGTACAAATTATCGCACCCAAACTTAGCGCTTAAGCGCTTTGAGCATTCGGCGGTGCATACGGCTTGCTCAACGTCGCCGTCTGCGTCCAAGGTATAGAGCAATCCTTCTTGTTCGTACTCACAATGAACCGATTGCTGGTGCTCAGACTTGAAAGCTTGGAACTCCTCAGGGGAGACAACTGACAATTTATCAGCTTTGGTGATGATATCTGGCTCTGGTACGAGCTTACCAAAGCAGAACTCGCCGTCCTCATTGAGCAAGTGCTTCTTGGTGAATTCTTTTGCGACTTCATTTACCGGTTCAACGTAATTGGAGATCCAATTTGGCATGGTGATAAAAACCTTTGGTTGCTAACAGGTATTTCTCATACACACGTGCGGTGACATTAGCCTGCCACCTACGTATCTTGTGATAGCAAGAGCCACAGTCTGCGTATGGCCATGATGGCTTTTACAGCTGCTTACAGCTACAGTGAGATCTTGACTGCAGTTTGCTTAAAGGTGGCACACGAACGTACAGGACTACAAGGTCTCTTGACACTCTTGCTGGGGCAAGTTTAGGTTTAGCCTTGTGGCGGCAGGAGTTGGTTCCGTACCGAACACACAGGGTCATATACAGTGTAACACGGCCATAAAGATGCGCTGCGTGATACGTTTATGCTACCGGATTACTATTTTGGGTTATTTTTGAGAAAATTCACTTATTATAGTAACACCTCTTGATATTTTTTCTGTTTAAGATGACATTTCTTAACATAACTTATATGTTTTACTAGTAACATCTTAAGTGATGCAACGGCATAGCAACAGTCGTAGCCACGGTATCACAACTCAAGCCAAGCATAGCCCCTACTCCCTAGACTCAGAACTCCATATACAGCCTTCAGCTTTAACCTTAGCCAGATTAGCACGTGCACGATCACAATTGTGTTTTAACACATCTAATCCTACGCAACATAAGTTATAACGTACAGAACCGCACTTGCGGCAAATGGCTCTTTTTCATGGCGTAAGGAGCGTTAGCTACCTACCACCTACTATCAATCACCTGCCATTCACACCACCCGCTGCTACCCAGCTGCTACAACTCTCGCTATCCTCACCCTCCCTACTCTCTCGTCGGTATCGCCACAAGCACACACTGGCTGCAACTATCTACACTCCACCCAAATGCGGCCACCACGCCTTCTCAAGGTTCTATGCGGCAGCTCACCTGCAACAGCAACAGCCAGACTTTAATCTGGCTTCTTAGCACATTGTGGCTAAGGTCATACAGCAAAACACACAGACACTCTATAATGACCATAGCTGATGGCTCCAAAGCCTCCAGCATCGCCGCTCTGTACACTTTGAGGACTCACAGCACCATGGAAAGTGGCAGCACCATACATAACGACCTCACCTTCTTCACCGGAACCAACTCCGCTGAACTCAAGGCTGACCTCAAACAGCAGCTCGCCGCTCACAGTAGTGTCTTTGTGCTGGCCTCAAGCTTTTCCATCTACGCCTTTAAGGAGCTGCGGGAGTGCTTAGAGCAAGTCGACGGCTTCTACTTTCTCTTCACCACACCGACCTTTACCGACGATCTTGATAAGGCCTTAGGCCTCTGTGCTCCGGCCATGAGCTTAGATGCCGGTGAAGCCCCTATCGCCCGTGAGTTCTACATCCCTCGCCTCACCCGTGAGCGTAATCTCTACGGCACCACCTATGAGCTGCGCCTCAATCCGCAAATCTTAGATCTCAAGACCACAGCCCGCAGCTGTGCGCAGTTTCTCCAGCTTAAGGCGCATTTTCGCACTCTGACTGACCCTAACACCCAGATCAAGACCGGCTACATGCTCATAGCAGCGCCTGAGTCTGCTAACGCTGACGACGACACTGCAACAGACACCGCTCACAGCTCAGCTGTGTACTACCCCGTAAATGACTTTACGCAAGACAATTTAGGGCTCTGTGAGCAGCTCAGCTTGCCTCCCATCAGCCTTAATGTCATCAACAAGACCTACAAAAGCGAGATCATAGATCGGCTTTCCACCCACTTTGCGCAGTTGTGGCAAGACCAGCACAGCCACGATGTAAAAGCCACGGTGCTCTCCCGCTTAGAGCAAGCCTACGTCGAGCACTCCCCTGAGGCTATCTACTATCACACGCTCTACCACGTGCTTTATCCCCTCCTTGATGACGAGCGCGAAGATCCCATGCTGCAAGACAAAGCCCGCCTTAAGGAGAAGCTCATCTGGAACACGCTCCATGACTTCCAAAAAGACGCGGTGCGCGGCATTATCTCCAAGTTAGAGCAGTATCGCTGCTGCATCTTAGCCGACAGTGTGGGCTTAGGTAAGACCTTTACCGCCCTTGCTGTCATCAAGTACTACGAGCTGCGCAATAGCCATGTGCTGGTGCTGTGCCCGAAAAAGCTCAGTGACAACTGGAGCACGTTCAACAATAACTACAAGGACAACATCTTCCGCGAAGATGAGTTCCACTACGACCTGCTCTACCACACCGACTTAAACCGCTCTCAAGGCTACTCCAATGGCAAGGACTTAACGCGCTTTGATTGGTCAGTGTACGACCTCATTGTGATCGACGAGTCGCACAACTTCCGTAACGGCGCCAAAAACGGCTTAAGTGACACTTCTGCCAACGCTGCTGCCAGCGGCACTAACGGCCAAAATGTTGGTCTGACGCGCTATCAGCAACTGATCCGCAAAGCAATCTCCAACACCAAGTACCAGCCAAAGGTGCTGATGCTGTCAGCCACGCCGGTCAATAACCGCTTTAACGACCTCAAAAACCAGCTGCTGATTCCATACGCGGGCTCCACTGAGACCATGGATCGCGTGCTCTACCCCCGTACCCGCGCTCTCGCTAAAAGCGCCAGTAATAGCCGCACCACCAACAAAGAGCACGAGCGCCACGCCACCAATAAGCCCAAGCCACTTACTGGCCTTGATCGCTTGCGCGCGCTGCAAGCGGCCAGCACGCCTGTACCACCTGCCACCGCGCAGGAGCCCGCGCCACAAACGATAACAGCGCCCGCCCCTCACTCCGTAGCAGCGACTTCGTGTGCCACTCCAGCTAAAGACGAGCTCAAGCCTCTTAAGTCGACAGAAAAGATCTTTGCGCAAGCGCAACGGGTGTTCACTGGCTGGAGTAAGCTGCCGCCAGAGCAACGCACGCCTGACCGCTTAGTCAAAAATCTCAGTATCGACTTTTTTGAGCTCTTAGACCAGCTCACCATTGCTCGCTCGCGCCGTCATATCGAGCAAAACTACGATATGACTGCCATTGGCCACTTCCCCCGCCGCTTACCACCAAAGACGCTCACCCCACAGTTTATGGTGGTCGATGCCACAACCCAAGACAAGCTCATAACCTATCAGGATATCTACAAAGAGTTAAGCCGCCTGCATATGAGCATCTACACGCCCTCTAAGTTTATCTTAGCGTCACGGCGCGCTAAGTACGAGCAGGAGCAAGGACGTGGTCAAGGCACAGCGGCCAATATAGATCAGCGTGGCCGTGAGCAAGGCATTAAGCGCCTCATGACGGTCAATCTCTTAAAGCGCTTGGAGAGCTCCGTCGCGTCGTTTCGTCTGACCGTAGCCCGCATGCAGACAAACATCAACAATGCGCTGAAGCAAATCACGAAATTCAAGCAGCACCCCAGCTATGATCTGGATCAGGACTCGCTGTTTAGCGACCAGCCACGGCGCCAAGACCTGATCAGCACGCCAGTGATCAACAGTGAGGAGTACGACTTCGATGCCGAAGACGAAAACTCCTGTGAGCTCTATGTGGGCAGTAAGACGCAGCAGATTAGCCTTGCAGATATGGACTATCTGTCGTGGGAGCGGGATCTGATTGAGGATTTTGACATCCTCCAGAGTCTGATCCTGAGCACAGCGGAGATTACTCCGCAGCATGACGGCAAAATCCAATGCTTGCTCCACGAGCTGGAGCACAAGATCACCCACCCGCTTAACGGTAATAACCGCAAGGCCATTATCTTTACCGCCTTTGCTGACACCGCCAATTACCTCTACGATTGTCTCGCTCCGGTGCTGTTAGCGCGCTATAACCTGCACACCGCTTTGGTAACGGGTACGGGCAACAACAAATGCACGCTCAAGGAGCTCCAAAAGCGTAGCTCTAAACGTGGCGGCTCTGACCACGCCAGTGGTGCTGACCGCACCAATGGCTCTGACCGCGTCAGTAGTGCAGAGCGTGCCAGCGGCTCCGATAACGTCAGCTGCTCCGTCAATCAACTGCTCACTTACTTCTCCCCTGTGAGCAAGCACAAGGAGCAGCTCTATCCTCACGACGATCTGTGTATCGACATCCTCATCGCCACTGACTGCATTAGCGAAGGCCAGAACCTGCAAGACTGCGACTACCTCGTCAACTACGACATCCACTGGAATCCAGTGCGTATCATCCAGCGCTTTGGCCGTGTGGATCGCCTCAACAGTAAAAACGAGTCGGTGCAGCTGGTAAACTTCTGGCCAGACATCAGCCTCGATGAGTACATTAACCTCAAGACGCGCGTTGAAAGTCGTATGGCGATCAGCGTCCTGAGCTCTACCGGTGTCAGCAGTGATGATCCGTTCAATCCGCAAAACGAGCGCCTGAGTAAGCTCAGCGCCGAGGAAAAGGACGAGCTCATGGAGCTGAGCTACCGTAAGACGCAGTTAGAAAAGCTGCGCCATGAGGTGGTCGACCTTGAGGATATGGGCAGTGGCGTCTCGATCCTTGATTTAGGCTTCTCTGACTTCCGGATGGATCTCAAGCAATACCTCAGTACGAAGCAGGGCAGGCTCAACGCCGATCGCTTCCCGCTGGGCGCACACGCCGTAGTCAGCGCCACCGACAAACACCCACCAGGACTGATCTTGGTGCTCAAAAAGCTCGGTGATGCCGCCGCTGCACATCGCTATAGTGCAGTTGCCGCCATCAATGCCCGCGAGCAGCGTCTCAATCGCGCTGCTGGTAGTGGTGCAGACAATAGTGCCTCTAGCGGCGCTACCGCCGCCATGGGCAGAGGTAAGGGGGGTAGTGGTAAAAACAGCGGCAGCTCGCCACTTGAGCCGTACTACCTCGTTTACATTAACGCACGCGGTGAGCTTATCCACAATCAGCTGCAGCCAAAGGTGGTCTTGGATAGCTTGCGCGCCCTGTGTAAAAACCAGAGTAGCCCCGATGCGCAGCTGTGCCAGCGCTTTAACCGCGCGACCAAAGACGGGCAGAACCTTGGGCAGATCTCGGCCTTGCTCTCGCAGGCTATCGACGGCATTGCGCAAAAGGAAAGCGACCAAAGCTTTATGCAGCTTTTCAAAAACAACGTTTTCACCTTTGCCCAAGATAAGCTAAAGGTCGATGACTTTGAGCTGATCTGTATGCTGGTGGTGCTCAACACCGGACACCCCACCCCCGAGCGTAGGCCAACGCCAAAGCTCTAAAGGCGTGACGGCTCCACTACCGCGCTACCTCCAAAGTAACGCGCCAGCCACCAGCAAACAGCGGCCTCAAGAGCACCAACGGTAACGTTACAGGTTAAGGCCGCCAGCGCTGCCTGTAGTCTGGAGGCCATGTGATAGCCCCAACCACAGTGTCCCCATAGCTTAAGAGCTGCGGCTGCCATTACCACCAAAGATCCTGCGCAACAGCCCGCAGGGAACAACATCCTTAAGGGTGTGTTTGTGGTGGTGTAGGTGGTGCAATCTCCAGCTCCCGCCTGACAGCTGCATAGCCGCCACGCTCTACCTTCGTACCTTCTTTACCACGAGGTCTGGGCTGCCACTATGGGCTTAAGCTCACTGACACTGAGAACACGCCCCCATGCACTACCGCTGCATGGTAGGTAACCTCAAAGCGCCTGACGGCGCCTTATCTCGAGAGTAGCGCCTGAGCAAAGTCCTAATCTCAGGGTAAAACACCTGCTTGTAGGCTGTTACCTCCTTTGAGATTTGCTTTTGTGGATACTCACCAGTATGAGCAGCGGTCTTACTGGTGGGTTGTTTGGGGAGCTTGCCTCCCACTCCACCCACGCCCCACTCCCCCACGACAGCAAAGCACAGCACAGGAGTAAGCGTCACATTATGCTCGGCTTTCCTGACAACACTAAACATCTGGCAGCGCGCCCCTTTGCCGTAGATCAGCTGCTGCAGGAGTTCCCGACCGCGACCTATAAGCCCAGCAATAGCGCCGCCGTCGAGCTGCTCAAGGCTATCGGTGAGATCACTCTTGAGCATGACCTGAATCAAGGCAATAGTGACTTTGAGACGGGGGAGACGGTAGAACACATCCTTGTCTTTAGCTTAGAGCTGCCGCAGAACCTGCCGCCAAGCAAGTGCAAAAAGCTCCTAAAGACAGGCACCGTCAGTACCATGTTCTCTGAGTTTTTTGGCTCCTTGCAGCATGCGCTCTTTGTGCTCATGAGGCCGCAGTCGCTGGGCCCCCAAAACATGCAACTGTGGCTGACGAATTTTGCTGACAGTGCTGAGTCTGAAGCAGACGCTTCCCTCGCACAGAGCCGTTTCCTGCATACCGCATGGCAAAGCGCAGCGGAGCTCAGCGCCGCTTTGAGTTTGCAGGGCCCAAACTTAGATGTTGTCTACGCTAACCTGCTCCTACAGGTGACCGCGCTGCAAGCACAGCCAGAGGTTGCAGCAACAACAGCTACAAGCGCGGCCACGGCAGCAAGCGCACAAAGCAGCAGCACCGACGCTACAGACCAGCAAGAGCCGCTGGCAGCGCACAACATTGCCCACTCAGCAAGCGAGCAGCTTGCGGACATCAGGCTTAAGCAGGAGCAGTTAGAGCGCTTAACCAAAGAGCACGCAAAGCTGCAAAAGGATATAAAAGCCGTGGAGAGCAAAGCGCGCCAGACGAAGCAGTTTAACCAACGCTGTGTGCTGCAGCAAAAGAAGAAAGCCTTAGAGCAACAGCTCGCGCAAATCAATGCCACCATTAAGCGCCTTACCCCGCAAGCTTTACCAACCGAAGCAAGGCACTAAACAGCTCCTTACAGCCCCTGAGCAAAGTGGGTCACACAACACGTGGCAACACGACAGCACCCACATCTCTTAGCGGCTCTTAGCAGAAGGCGGCCGCGTGTTAACGGCCGCTAGTAGTCTGAGGCCTGAGGGCAGCGTGGTAGTTACACCTAAGCGTAGGCCAAAGCAGCAGCTGCGCTCTCGGGTGGTGCTTGCCCTAAGGCAACCTGCGCCCTACCGCCCTGCCCACCTCAAAGCATCATGCTTAGGCTTGCTCCTGCACCTGCTCGCCATCCGTGGCATGCTCTTTATCATCTGGGCGCAGCTCACTGTGGACACGGGAGATGATGTCGTTAAGGCTGCTCGCCGTAACGAATTGCACCATGTCGCTCTTCTCCAAGACATCAAGGCCATGGCCCTGCTCAACTTTCAGCTTGTCATTGACGGCCGCAAAGTGCTTACGCGCACACTCAATCTTGCTGTCCTCAAGCTCACGCAGGTTGAGCATCCCCACGGAGCCCTTGGTTTCGATCACAAAGAAGAGGATCTTCTTGATGTGGTCTTCACCGTCGATGTAAGCCACCGCCCAGTCAGGGGTATAGTGCCCCAATGGGGTATTGATGAAGTAGTCCAGAGGCAACTTGGCGTAAACCGCCACGTTGTCGGTGTTCTCTAAGTTCTGGGCAAAGACCCGCTCCACCTCAGAGTCACAACGCACGTACTGATAGATGCCCTTTTTGCTGTCCACCACCCTGCCCTCAAGATCAAGACGGCTTTGCTGATTGCGGGCATTGAAAACAGCTTCACGATCGTAGCGCTCATCTTGGATCTGGTACTCAATACCCTCCACGATCTCCGCGCCCTTGACGGCGTTGATGATGTCCGCGCTGCGCGTGATGAACTCCTCAGGGCTTTGCTTGAACTTCTCGAAAGTCTCAGGCTTAATGCCCTGCAAGATGGCAATGATGTCCTTGCGGATAAGGAAGGTCTTCTCTACCAAGGCCCCGACGAGGTCAAACTTCGCTTGGTTATGGTAGCGCGCGAGCTCATCGTAATTGTGGTAAGTGGTCTTACCCTCACTGAAGGCATTGCCCACCTTGAGGCGATCTTTAGTGATCTCTTGGAGCTGACCACGGGTCACCGCCAGCTTCACCACATCCACATTAAGATCAGCATCAAGGCGCTTAATGGCGGCAGCGATCAGCTTCTCCCGCGACAGACGCACCGCGTAGGTTGACTTGAAGCTGATGAGATCCCACAGTTTGCGGAAATGAGCGCTCTCAAACTGCTCTTGGTTGATGGAGTTAGGGAAGCTCTTGCGGGCATCAGCAGGCTTAAAGGCACGTGGGTTAAAGACATTGCCTAACAGGCTCACCACCGAGCCAATACAATCGCGCCATGGATCACGGGACACCAGCTCATCTTGCTGCGCTCTAATGGTATCAGCTTCGACGCTGGTATCGTTAGGAGCAATGTGATGCTCCTCTACTGGTAGCCACTTTTGCGCTAAAGTACTGGCTACCGCATCGTTATCCTGCGCGGTGTAATAAGCTGAGGTCAGCTTGCCCTCAGAGTCGATAAAGCCCACGCTCTGCAAGGCTGCTTGCAGCTCGTTTGCCTGATTACTATCAAGAGTCACGTCACGACCCTTGCTATCCTTGAGCTTTAAGCCCGAGAGCAAACTAGCGTTGATCAGCTGTGGTCGCGACTTGAGGTCATCTAAAATCTCATGCTGCAAGGAGGCAGCAAACTGCTCATAGGACTCACTGGCAATCACGGTGAGCACATTGATGTCTTGCACCTGCTTCCCCCAGACGCTGACATCTTGCCTGCGACCGGTCTTGTCGACACACAGGCGCATACCGCGACCAACCTCTTGGCGCTTGCGAATGGTACTCTTGCCGACATTGTCATCACGCAAAGTGCAGATCTGGAAGACGTTAGGATTATCCCAGCCCTCGCGTAAAGCCGAGTGCGAGAAAATGAAGCGCACCGGACTGCGCTGTGGATCGAGGTCTAAGAGACGCTCCTTGTCCTTCATGATGAGGTCATAGGCATCGACATCATCGCTACTCATGGTGGACTTGGCGATCTTGCCTTCGGCCATACGACCCTTTTTATCGACCGAGAAGTAACCTTCATGGGTAGCATGCGCCGATATGCTCTTTAAGTAGGTGCAGTACTCCGTCCAATAGCCGTCGAGGTTTTGCTCCTCTAAGTCGCGGATTTCTGCTTCTAAGCGCTCCTTATACGCCTCTTCAAACATCTGTGCATACTTACCGGCCAGAGCATTGCCCTTGTCATCATACTCACGGTAGTTGCTCACCTTATCGATGAAGAACAAGGTCAGCACCTTGATGCCATGTGGAAAGAGCTGCCGCTCCCGCTCAAAGTGCGTGCGAATGGTCTCTTGGATTTGCAGGCGGCGCAGCAAGTCTTCGTCAGCTTGCGCACAGTTAACCTCACCAACATAGAGGCGCAAGTGGTTTTCAAACTCCACATAGCTCTCAGAAGAACGACGCGCCCCACGTGCTCTCCCCGCAGCACCTATGGCAGAAGCCGTAGCAGCAGTAGCAGACGAAGCATCATCTGCATACTGTGGCTGCAGCAGTACCTCGGCCTCGTCAGACACGGACGAGGCTACATCTTGAGCACTCGCACCAGCAAGGCTATCATCATGGCGCTCTTGGGCACAGACGATATCAGAGATGACAAAGCCATCTTGGTACTCGGCAAGGCCGTTAGAGTTCTCATAGAGGTTAAAGCCAGGCATGCTCTTGGTTGAGCAGTAGACCTGACGGGTGACTATTTTGACCTTACCGGTCTTCTTGTTCTTTTGCTCAAAGGAAATGGTGGCCATTGGCCCCTGCTTGGTAGGGATCACGTCTTGTACAAAGACGTAGCCACTTGAAGCATTCGATCCTTGTACGGCAATACCTTTAACGGCAATTCTCTTTACAAGGAGCTGATTGTAGGCATCCTGCGCATCAAGGCGATAGACCATGTTCTGGATCGTGCGGTGCGTCGCCGAGTAGCGCAAGATCAAAAGCGGGTTGAAGAGCTTGAGCGCCTCTTTGGTCTTGTTACCCTCAATCGACTGCGGCTCGTCTAAGATCACAATAGGATTAGTGGCCTTAATGACGTCGATGGGCGCACGAGACTGGAAGCTATCGCTGACGGTAGTGATGATACGGGCATCTTGGTTTTGGCTATTAAAGGCCTGCGCATTGATGATCATCACCTGCACGTCGTTATCGCGGGCGAAGGAGTCAATCTCACTTAACTGGGCAGAGTTGTAGACAAAGTAGTGCAGTGCTTGCTGTGGGTATTCAAGAGCAAAGTGCTCTTGGGTCACCGCAAAGGACTTGTACACACCCTCACGCACCGCAATGCTCGGCACCACCACAATGAACTTATTCCAGCCATAGGCACTGTTGAGCTCATAGATGGTCTTGATGTAAGTGTAGGTCTTACCCACACCTGTTTCCATTTCGATGGTGAGATTGAGCGGATTGCCCTCAGAGTATGTGAGATCGTCCTCGTTGGAGGCAGGCAAGAAGTGCTGTTGCTGCAGCGCCTTGATGCGGCTGGCGATCACCTCTTGAGGCACGAAGCGATCCCATTTCTTGTTACCATAAGCGCTCTCATAAAGGTTTAAGTCGCCTCTCGCATCCTTACCACGGTCAAAGATATAATCACGCGAGCTGCGAGGCAT
>JAHLFE010000112.1 GCA_018884035.1 Candidatus Anaerobiospirillum pullicola | reverse complement strand
CACCAGACCCAGCCCCAGCAACCGCTGCGGCGCCAGCTCAGGCCGAGGCTCCAGCTGCTGCCGCTGCTGCGAATGCAGCTGCTGAAGAAGCTGTAGAAAAAACCGGTCCAGCTCCAGAGGCTACGGCCCCTGAGATCGCCCCAGAGGCCAAGGCAGCGGCGCCTGCAAAGGCGGCAACAGCGAAGAAGGCCACGACTGCTGCTGCCAAGAAGGAAGCAACTAAGGCTGCCACTTCAGCCACTCAGGCCACGCCAACCGCTCCGGCTGCCGCTGCAGCTCAGGAAGCCCCTGCTAAGACAGAGCCTGCTCCGGCAGCCGCTGCGCCAGCGCCTGCTGCGGCTAAGGCAGAGCCTGCCGCTCCTGCTCCAGCAGAGGAAGCTCCTGCTAAGAATTCCATGCTGTCTAAGCCTAATCAGCAAGTCAGCTCGATGTTCTCGCAGCTCTCGTCCATGGTGGGTAGCCTCCACAAGAACCCATTCAAGAAGTAGCGCGGCGCTTTCTGGCGGAGTAGAGATTGTCAGTGCCGCTGCCGCCAAGCTGCCACCGCATTGCTGCCTGTTGCATGAGCACTCTGTGGTGGTGCCGCTAGAGTAAGTGCACTGGCGCTCTCTAGCGGACTATGGCGATGATAATGGTGGTAGCGCACTGCTAAGCACAGCCTGCTCTCTTGGTGGCCTTGTGTACTACGTGTGACGATACTTGGCTCATACGGGTGCTGGCGCGGTGTAGGATGCGCACTTGCTGTGATTGTGTGTCTGCAGCCTGTACAGATGAGGCTCTGTGCTGGCACGGGCTAAGCGGTAGCGCGCCGTTTACAGTTTACAGGCGGCGCTCTTGCTGCCATGACAGTGCCATGGCTGTGGCTCTGGCCGTTGGCGTTACTGAGCTTTAGTCTCTGGTAGGGAATGAGTGATCTAATAAAGGACTGATGAGGAGAGGGGTGGTGGCCACGCCCCATCTCTCGAGATGAAGGGTACATGTAATACTGAGCCTATCTCCAGATATGGGATGCATGCTTGCCCAAAGTACGTCTCTTATGAGGTCATTTGTTCCTAGCCGCTTGTTCTTGATACGGTGTATGTACCTCTGTGCTGATGAGTGTACTGTCTTGTGCGGGGGTAGTGTGAGGAACACCTTATGACCTTGAGCTCGTTACGCTCAAATAAGCTGCTGCGGCAAATCTTTCGTTTTGCCGTGGTAGGCGGTTTAGCTTTTGTGGTGGACTTTGGTCTGCTCTTACTGCTCACCGAGGTAGCACATATCAACTACTTGGTGTCAGCCACCATTTCCTTTATTGTCTCAGTGCTGGTCAATTACGTGCTCAGTGTGTACTGGGTCTTTGATCGCAGTAAGCAGCGCAATTCGACCCTCAAGATCATTCTTTTCTTTGTCTTAGCTACCTGTGGCCTTTTTATCAATAACGCCATCATGTGGTTTAGCGTGGAAATCCTCGCTATCAGCTACATCATTGGTAAGCTGGTCGCGACCTTTGTGGTGATGGTCTTTAACTTTGTGACCCGTAAGATTTTGCTCGAGGGGCGTTTACGTCAGTCGCATTCACAGCAGCCACCACAGCAGTAATGCTGCTTACCACAGCAGTAATGCTGCTTACCACAGCAGTAATGCTGCTCACCAGTGGCGCCAAACTAGGGAGAGCATTAGGCTGCAGCGTCGCTACCGCGAACTACCTCTGAGGTAGGTAATGGCAAGTAGCTGTGCGCACACATGGGAAAGCTCCGCATAGCGCTCACCTGTTGCTGTTTCCGGCTATATCTTCGCGCCAACAAAAACGCCGTCTAACCTCGCGGCTACACGGCGTTATCTGGAGATTTCAGCTTAGGGTTAGGAATTATTGCTACTTAAGCAGTGTTTGCGCAATCGTTGGGCGCTGATTGGCTTGCGCCAGCACCGCTTGCGAGGCAAAACTGACGATATCCTTTTCTGTTTGCGTGGCAGTGCGCAGGGCTAAGGTCGGATCAAGACTGTTAGGGTTGAGCGTGCTGGAGGACGCCATGCTGCTCGTGGTGAGCCCTTGCAGCTGTTGCTGCGGCGTGGCTGTCAGTACCTGCAGCTCACTCTCGCGCAGCGGTCGCTCTTCACTGTCAGCACGTGGCGTGTGCAGAATGTTCTGCTCTTGCTGCTTCTCTTCCACAGCAGCAGTGATGTTGCCTTCATCATCAAAGAACAGTGCTGCTTCTGCGGCCGCCGTGACAGCACTTACGGACTCTTGGGAGGCCAGCGCCGCTAGGGTGCCGCTGTTTGGTAGCAGTACCCCCTCGTCGGTAGTGTCGATGTGGCCATTGCGTTGCAAGATAGAGCTAACACCTTGCGTGCGGGTACCACTTTGCGCGGAGCTTTGGCCTTGTGCCTTATTGGGCTGGCTGTTGCCATTGACCATCGAGGCAGTGGTAGAGACGTTTGGTGCAGCTTGGGTATTGCTCGCACCTAAAGCACCTGCTGGAGTCCCTTGCTCAGAACGAATGGCACTCTCAATGCGGCTTTGAATCTGATCTAAGGCCTGACGCGAGTCATCGACGTAACTGACAAAGGAATCGATGTTATCTAAGGTCAGTTGCGCGCTAGAGCGGGTTGAGACGTCCCATAAGAGCTCATCGTTGTCTTTGATGAGACCAGCGGCGTTTAGCTGCTCCTCGTCAGAGTAGTCGAGGCCATCGTGATAAGTGGCTTGATCCTCACCGGCAAATTGGGTTTTGAGTTCCCCGCTTACCTCGCTCATGATTTGCGAGAGTGTAAAGCCGTTTAAGGCCAGCGTCATGGTATCTTCGCCCACAGGGAAGTAGAGCTCATCGTTGCCCGTTTCTTCGTTGTGCTGCAGCATGCTGGTCATTGGTGGAATTTGTGGCTCTACGCGATTGAGCATGGTAGAACCAGCGTAGGTTGTCTTGTTAGCGATACGCGATAGTTCACGGCACAGCTCCACGACTTCCTCTTGCAGCGCTTGGCGATCTTCATCGCTCGTGGCGCTAGTCGCTGCTTGGGCGGCTAAGAGCCTGATGCGCTGCAGCATTTTTGAGGCATCGCTTAACGCTCCCTGAATGGTTTGCGTTAGAGCAATGTTGTCATTGGCGCTGCGCGTTTGCTCGCTCAGCTTGCTGATTTGGCTACTAAGCTGGGACGAAACTTGGAGGCCAGATGAGCTGCTACTCTTGTTTAGTTGGAAGCGAGGGGACATGCCCTGATACCTGAGGTTCAGGGAAGTACTCGAGCTTACCAACCGTCGCTGCACGCTCACGGACGACACATTCGGGGAATTAACAAAGAGTGCCATCGCAGAAATCTCCTTTGCTGCATGTATTTGCACTTGCAGACATAGGAGGCGAAGCAAAACCATGTCCAAAGAAAGCCCTTAAAACAAACATAACAGGCTTTTTGTGAAGAATATCAAGTTTTGCTTAACCTTTTGTGGAGCAGCCTACCCTAAAATAATGATGGCATAGATCTATACGGACAAATGGTGCCGCTTGATCAGGAGCAGAAGCAGGTAAGTTACAGGTAGTGGCGCTGATAGAGCCGTTAGCGACAGCTCTGTTGATGGAGAAAAAGGTAATATCTAGAGAGGCTGTGCAGAGCGCGGGACATGCGGTTAAGTGGCAACTGTAGTTGTGGTGCAGGCGGTCGGCATGGGGACAGCGTGTAACGCGGTGGCGCGGGGTTACAATGACGTCGAGGAGTTGCGGCTGATTTAGCCCAAACCGCTCAGATACGGCTGTTACCTCCGAGTGGATTTAAGACTACTCCGTAATATTAAGGCGCAAGCCTTAGAGCTGCACTTGCTCCTATTTCAAGCTTCAGTGTGGCGGCTATCTAAAGCAGCAACAGCTTATTTATCAGCCGCTCAAACCACCACCACCATATCCTCCAGCATATCCACAGGTTTACCTGACCATGGCGTTTCCTGCCTTCCTTGAGAGGGCGGTGGCCGCAGAGCCACCACAATAGGTAAGAGACAGTAGTGCTTGTGGTGTTGTCCACTGTGCTCTGCGGTTAATGCTGGTGCTGCAGTGCTTTGCAGGGGTGTCTGTGCAAGAGATCACAGGAACGTGCGGGCAATAACGGAAAAAGACGCGTGTGTGCGGCGGATGCGGTGTAAACCGCTATGAAATGGCGGGTTGAGTCAGTGGCTGTAGGTAGTGCTTTGTTGTTGCGCCCTGTACTTAACTTACTCGCTGCCTTGTTCCTGTTTGTGTGGGCGCATAGCAGAGCGCTTACGCTTAGTCGTAGTGGCAGTGGCTACTGTGGCTTTTGCCTCTGCTTGCGCCTGAGTCTTGGTCTTAGACTCGGTTGTGGCTTTGGTTTTGGCCTTTGTTTTGAGCTTTGCTGCGA
The DNA here is from genome assembly GCA_018884035.1 of Candidatus Anaerobiospirillum pullicola. Classification (GTDB taxonomy): domain Bacteria; phylum Pseudomonadota; class Gammaproteobacteria; order Enterobacterales; family Succinivibrionaceae; genus Anaerobiospirillum; species Anaerobiospirillum pullicola. The sequence goes on along the minus strand of JAHLFE010000112.1, from coordinate 3,863 downwards.
GATTGACCTCTACCTCTGGTGTGGTTACCTCTGCACTTGACTGCTCCTGTGCAGCAGCCACAACAGCTACCTCGGACTCGCTGTTGTGCTGCTTAGTAGCAGCTGCTGAGCGCTTGTGCTTAGGCTTAGCAGCTTGCTTGGGGGCACGCCTCTTTGAGGGCGCGTGAAGCTGTTGCTCGAGCTGTTCCCTAGCCTCAGGCTGCTGGCAAGAGGGGCATACTCCATAGAAGGTGAGACTGTGGCCTAAGACCTTAAAGCCGTGGGTATCATTGATGTGCTGCTCGATGTTGTCCATAAAAGGCAGGGTGACATCAAAAATACGCTGGCAGTGGATGCACTTGAGGTGGTAGTGTGGGGTGGTGTTAGCTTCGTAGAAGTCAGCGCTGCCTGGTACAGAGATACGGAGGATCTTGTGCTCTTGGGCGAGGTTATTGAGGTTACGGTAGACCGTAGCGCGGCTTAAGTGGGGGTGGCGCTCGGATATTTGGGCGTGGATTTGGTCAGCGGTGGCGTGACCATGCATTCTCATAACGGTATCGAAGACTAAGACCCTTTGAATCGTAGAGCGATGCATTGCGGTCTCCCTAAGGTTGGGGCCCGACTGGCCGTGGTGAGAAAGAGTTTAAAGGTTGAGGTTCTTAGAGCCTGTGTAAGGGGGCAAGTGACTTAAAGACCCTTGGGTACAGGCAAGGCCTTAGTGGTGGTGGGCACAGCCCACTTGCTTTGCCTCGACAAAAGGGCCTTCTCCAGCGAGCAGAGTAGGTTGATCATAGCATGTTGCAGCCACAATACCTTGATAACATTTTGCAAGGCCCTCTCCTTAGAGCTCATAACGGCAAGCCAATGGAGCCGCTTAACCGAGGGCGTTTGCCTCTGTGTGTGTGCACAGCTACTTGCCATTAACCTAACTTAGAGATACGTCGCAGTAGCGACTCTTGCCTGCCCACCGGCACACCTTGGAGTGACTAACTTAATAGATGACGGACTTTAGGTTAAGCATGGTGCACCGTCTTAAGATAGGATTAGACTCATCTGCACCAGTCATCTCGAAGTGGGGGACGTTGCCATCACTCATCCCATTCTCCGTCATTTATTCGATCACTCATTTCCTTCGTGCCTGTTAGTGCGTGGCAAGCTGTAAGAAGCGGCCCGTGAGGCTGTGGGGATTGTGTGCCACTTCCTCAGGCGTGCCTGTCGCCACGATGTTGCCACCATAGCGGCCGCCGCTGGGGCCCATATCAATGATGTGGTCAGCATGTGCAATCAAGTCGCGATCGTGCTCAATGACAATAACCGTAGCCTGATGCGCAATGAGGCTGTCGATCACTTGAAACAGCGACTTAACATCCAGCGGATGTAAGCCAATCGTGGGCTCATCAAAGATAAAGACGCTATCGCCTTGGGCCCGTCCCATTTCACTGGCCAGCTTTAAGCGCTGCGCCTCACCACCAGAGAGGTTAGGCGTAGCCTCACCTAAAGTGAGGTAGCCTAAGCCCAGCTGCGACAGCACCTCTAAGCGTGCTACCACCAGCTTAAAGGCCTTATGCAGGCGGCAGAGCTTTAAGGCCGAATCAATGTCGAGCTCTAACAGCTGCGGCAGGGTATAACGCAGCGCAGGGGCCGTCACCTCGCCCTTGTCATTGCGCTGCTCAGGGATAAATTCAAAGCTCACCTTTTGTGCCTCAGGAGCGTAGCGCTTGCCATGGCACTGCGGGCACGGGATATCAACATCAGGCAGGAATTGCACATCGAGGCTAATGGTGCCGGTACCATCGCAATAAGAGCAGCGAAGCTTGCCAGTGTTGTAGGAGAAGTCACCGGCCTTGTAGCCTAGAGTTTTGGCCTCTGCAGTGTGGGCATACACCTTACGCAGCTCATCTAAGACATTGGCGTAGGTGGCTAAGGTAGAGCGCACATTAAGGCCAATGGGAGTGGCGTCAATGAGCTTTACCTGCTTAATAGTCGGGGCACTGATCGCTGCGACATGCACAGGGAGCATGGTGCCATTAATGGTGGATTGCAGCGCAGGGATTAAGCTCTCTAGCACCATGGTGGTTTTACCCGAGCCCGAGACGCCAGTGACAACGGTTAACTTGCCCAGAGGAATGTGCACCTCAAGCGGATTTACCGAGTGCTTGGGCCGTGTAGTCATCACTATCTCATGGCGCGCAGCAGCCATGTGCGCCACTTGCTCCGAGTTTGGTAAGTCCTTTAAGTCGCGACGGCCGTAGTCTTGATTCTCCTCTAAGTACGAGGCTACAGTTGCATCTGTCTGCCGCAACGCTTGACGCATATCCCACGCTTCTTTGAGGAAAGGGCCAATAGCGGAGTCTGGCGCCGCCATAATCTCTTCAATGGTGCCTGTGTGGAAGATTTGGCCGCCATTGGCGCCTGCAGCGGGGCCCATTTCGATCATGTAATCGGCTTCGACCAGCACTTGGGTATCGTGATCGACCACAATCACAGAGTTGCCATCATGGAGGAGGTCACGCACTACACCTAAGAGGCCGACAAGATTGGCAGGGTGCAGACCAATCGAGGGCTCGTCTAAGACGTAGAGCACACCGGTGGTGCGGTTACGCACGGCGCGTGCTAACTGCATGCGCTGGCGCTCACCATTAGAGAGTGTTGAGGTGGCGCGGTCTAGGCTTAAGTAGCCTAAGCCCAGCTCTAAGAGGCGGTGCGCATTGAGGTGAAAGGCCTCCACCATGTTGCGCGTCATCTCGCGCATGTCAGCGGGCATGCTCTCCGGTAAGCCCTGTACCCAGTCATAGCACTCATACAAAGAGAGGGCACAGACCTGCGCAATGTTGCGGCCCTTAATGGTAGGCTCTAAGAGCTTGGGCGCAAAGCGCGAACCGCCACAGTGGGGGCAGGGCTGAACTTTTAAGAAGCGCTCGACTCGCTTCATGCCCTTTTCGTCTTTGACCTTAGAGAGCGCATTTTCTACGGTGTAGACTGCGTTGTAAAAAGTAAAATCCAGCTCCGTGCTCTGTCCTGTGGTTTTGTTGTGGTAGAGGATGTGTTTCTTTTGCGCTGGGCCATGCATCACGATCTCTTTTTCGTCGGCAGAGAGATCCTTGTAAGGCACGTTAGTGCGCACGCCCATAGCACGGCAGACGTCTGTCATCAGTGACCACATGAGCGTACCCCATGGGCGCACGGCACCCTCATCAATGCTAAGCTCGGGATCAATCAACGTTGACTCATCAACCTCACGTACCATACCGGTGCCGTGGCAATGTGGGCAGGCACCACGGCCGTTAAAAGCGTAGTCTTCGGCGGAATAGACCGGAATCTCTTCCCCGCACTCTGGACAGCAGTAGTCGAGCATAGCTGCGACAGCAATGGTAGGTGGTACCACATGGCCATTTGGGCAATGACGTGTCGCAAGGCGCGAGAATATGAGGCGTAAGGTGTTTAACAGCTCTGTGCCGGTACCAAAGGTGCTACGCATGCTCGGCACGCCAGGGCGCTGCCGTAAGGCTAAGGCGGCGGGCACATACAGCACTTCATCGACGTCGGGTTTGCTCGCTTCACTGATACGCCGCCGCGTGTAAGTGGAGAGGGATTGCAGATAGCGCCGTGAGCCCTCGGCATAGAGCGTCCCTAAGGCCAGAGAGGACTTGCCGGAGCCAGAGACACCGGCAATGGCCACCATCTTTTGTAGTGGCACTTTGACGTCGACGTTTTTGAGGTTATGCACACGCGCGCCATAGACCTCGATGCTCTCGGGGATGGCGCCAAGGTTAGCTGAGCCATGGTTCGGGGCAGCAGTGGTGGCGGTAGCGGCGTCCACAGCTGGCGCTGCTGTAGCTGTAGCGGCAGCTGAAGCTTGGCTGTGGTGTGCTGTGGTGTTGTTT
>JAHLFE010000111.1 GCA_018884035.1 Candidatus Anaerobiospirillum pullicola | reverse complement strand
ATTTTGCCATGTTCAGCAAGCTAATCCACTGTGGTTTGCCTAAATCGGTTCCTGTTCGTCAGGCCGTGACTTTGCTAGCTGCTGTCTTCAGCGGGAGTGTCACCACTCGACGCCTTGCAGTTCACTAACCGTTCCCACCAGCAGGGTCGGTTCGGGACTTTAACCCTATAGATAGCACCCATACTGGGCACACTGAACTACCGCAGACTTAAGTCTGCGGTTTCACAGTGCTAAATCTGCTTTTACACAGTGTTAACACTGCTTTTTTCTAGTAGCGAGCCGCTATCTGATCTGCTGATGTAGATTGCGGATCATTACGGGCTTGTCCACAAAGCCCCTATCAAGTAGGGACAAAATGTCCTTTCTTGAGTTCTTGGGAATATTATAACAGATGCTGGTATTAGCCGCTGACATCCCTACGCTTACGCATAGGGAATTACGCGGCTTCGTTAAAGTAGGGCACAGGGGATCTGTCGGGCCAACAGGCTGCTGTCGCTGTGTGTTAAGAGCATGTTAGCCCTGCGTTAAAGAAAATCAATAGATACAACGTATCTTGCACATGGCCAGTGTAATGGAAAAGCCTACCAATAAGCGCTTTATGAAAGTAAAATCGGTGTTAGCAGCTCCTGCTTATGCTGATAAGTGTTTGTGCTATAGCTCACAAAATCAGGTATGATGGGCGTCAAGCATCACAGGGGACAAACAAGTCCTCAAGGGCCAGCGCTATGCTGAGAGCTTTGCCTGCAGGAATGAGTGTAGCGTCAGCTCTGCTGCTTGTGTACAGAGGTAGTAGATGGTGGCTGTGAGTGATGTTAGGAGGCGGGCACGGCCATTGAGCCCAGCCTCAAGAGAGGTCTCTTTGCAAGTGCAGGTAAGAGTAGTTGTCCTGAGCTTGCAGGGTATGACCAAAAGACACTGCCCAGAGCAGTGATTAAGATCAGAGCTGTGCTGCGCTTGGCGGTGCAGAGCTTGTCCCAAGCTATTACCGGCAGGTGTCAGCTGGTAGAGCCTCACAAAGGGTAGGAAGCAGTCCTACACGAGCTGTTTGTCGTCAGCTACTACTGCCCAGAGTAAGCGGAGAAAAGCGCAGTCGGTGACTCATGGCTGTGACCGCATTGGGGGCTATAAGGCGCGGTGTAGAGTGGGCTTAAGCCCATCAGTCTATTGTTGTGACTACAGCTTGAATCTAAGCACGGGATAGAGCCATTGCTTTGCTGACACTCTGCGAGGCGGTAGAGGCGATGGAGCTTAGAGCTAAGCCAAGCTTAGTGAGTACAGAAACAGGTTGCGGCTAAGCCAACGGCAGGATGCAGTGCAGCTCTGACAATGATTGAAACTGTTTTTCTCAATGGCGCGTGACAGGCCAACGGGGCCGCTACGCTACGCTGCCCGCTCTACAAGAGTAGGAGTCAGTACGCAAAAGGCCCTCAAGGAACATCATCGTGTTTTTGCAAAAGACCATCTCTGCTGTGGCTGGCGCCGCTGCTTTAGCTTTTACCGTACTGTCTGCGCCAGCACATGCGGTGCAGAATCCTAACGAGGTTAAGATCCTCTTTTCCGCTCCAACTTTAGCTAACCCATGGTACATGGGCGTAAAGAGCGGTGTTGATGCCGCCTGCAAGGAGTTAGGCATTAAGTGCGAGACGCTGGATGCGCAAAGTAACAGAGAAAAGCAGCGCTACGACCTCAAAAATAAGCTCTTGCAGCATGACTACGACGCCGTGCTGGCCTCAGCTGTAGACCCACTGCAACTGAAGCCTATCTACAATTACGCCCAAAAGAAAGGCATCATTACCGGCTCGCTGGCGCAGACCATCCCTCACTCTGACCTGATTTACACTTTAGACGAGCAATCTTACGGCTTCACCATTGGCCTGCAAGCGGCGCACTGGGCGCAAAAGAACCTCAAGTGCCGTGGCAAGGTGGCCGTGCTTACACAAGATGACAACCCAGTAATTAAGGCTCGTGGCAATGGCGTGGTCGAGGCTTTACATGAGGTTTGTCCAGAGCTTGAGATCGTGGCGCGTTATCCTGCTGATGACACTTTTAGCGGTATGACCATCTTGGACTTACTGCTGCCACGCTATCCTGATCTGAATCTGGTGGTATCGACCACCGACTCGGGTGGTATCGGTGGCTATATCATCATGCACGCCAATAAGATGGGCGGCGATAAGTTTGCGGTCTTCTCGGGTGATGCTACCCGTGATGCCTTGCTTCTTATGCAGGAGCCAGACAGCATTTATCGTGGCAGTGTAGACTTAAATCCATATCGCTGCGGCTACGAGAGCATCATGTCGATGTATGACATGATTCAAAACGGCGCCACTGAGGAGCCAAAGGTTGAGACCTTCCCATACGTGCAGGTATCGCAGAAGATGGTGCTTTCTGGGGTATTCAAGGCTACGTACTAACAGCTTTGCTTACAGTATGCAGCGTTGAGTGTAGGGATACAGGAGTAACGCTTGAGCAGGATACGATACAGCGTGAGCTTGAATAAGCAATCTTGAGAAAACATGACAAGCCGGTGGCAGCAATGCTTCCGGCTTTTTTCGTTGGCGGGGCCTGTAAGGCAGCAGCGTAGGGGCGGGCGCTGCTAATGCTTATCTTTGGCTCTGCCAACGGCAGTTGGCTAGCATTTATTTTTCCTGATAAATAAGCTGTTTCTGCTGTACTATCCTAAATGATAGCCACCACATTGAAGTTTGAGATGGGGGCATATCCAGCTTTAAGGCTATCTCCTTACCCTTGAGTGTTAGGCGCCAGTAGATCCACTCTAGGGGCGATGAGCTTGCACGCTGTTATACCCAATCAGCATGCAAGTACACCGCATCAGTAATGAATCGCTGGGCAGCAACAGCCTCAGCTTATTGCTAGCATCGATAAACATCAGGTTTTTGCGGCTGCAGTGAGCAGCACTGAGCGCATGATCTGTGCTGTGGGGCAAGATAAGGTAAAAGCCGTATCTTAGAGGTTTGAGAAAAATCAGCCTCAACTCCTCGATGTCAGTGGCTGGCGTGTAGCAAGGAATTCATCCGCAGCAAAGCAGAGGCTGCGCCGCTTGTCATTTGAATCTTAGAGAACCGTTGCTCAGCAATGCATAGCGGCTGCGTATTGATTGGGATGGTGATTGGCTCCAGCTCTGCGTAGGGGGAAAAGGGACAAAGCGAAGCTGAGGCTGAAGGCTCAAACTACAGTGCAAATGGGGAGAAATATCACCGTTATAGGGCATAGAGCCATCAAGAACGCAGGCGCTACAAAGGAGATCTTTCCTGCGTAAGTGCGTTAAATTAGTGCTTCTCAGGTATCATGTGTACAGGCAAACAAAGCCACGTCGTCTTGTACCCATGCTTTTTTGGTGTAATGCTCGCAAGCATGATGTGTTGGCGGTAGTGAGGTGTGCAGAAAATGACATCGCCTTTCTTACCTCCGCGCACAGAGCTTTGGTCATTATTGCGCTTTACGTCCTGCTCTTCGCTCTTGCAGAGTTGCTTTGTGCACCTTGGCAAAGACCGCTGGCAACTGCCTGACGTCTGTCTTTCTCTGCTGTTTTTCTTCTACCTCAAGGCCTTGAGCCCAAAAGGATTCATCGTGCTTGTGAAGACTAAGATTGCTGTCTCCATTATCAGTACCCTGTGCTTCCTCTGTGCTGCCAGCAGCCCCGCTGTGGCTAAAGACCCACAAGATATCAGAATTGCCTTTGTAGCTCCGGCGCTGTCTAACCCGTGGTTTATGGGCGTGAAATCCGGTGTGGATGCCGCCTGTAAAGAGCTGGGCATTCAGTGCACTACCATTGATGCGCAGAATAATGCGCGCAAGCAGCAAGACGACGTGCGTGATGTCATCGACGATAACTACGATGGTATCTTTGCCAGTGCTCTTGACTCCCGTGCCTTAGCTCCTCTGTATGCCCGTGCGCAGCGCCAAGGTATGGTCACCGCCTCGATTGCGCAAACGGTGATGAACTCTGATCTCTTCTACACCATGGATGAGCACGACTATGGCTACACCATTGGGGCGCAAGCGGCACATTGGGCACAAGAGAATTTAGGTGGTAAGGGCAAGGCTTTAGTCTTGACTCAAGACAACATGCCTGAGGTTAAGGCCCGTGGTGACGGTGTGGTGCAAGCACTGCACGACATCTGTCCTGAGGTCGAGGTGGTTGAGCGTTATACAGCTGACGACCCTTACAGAGCAATGATTCTTGCCAGTTTAGTGTTGCCACGTAATCCTGACCTCAATATGGTGGTAGCAACTACGGACTCGGCAGGTATTGGTGGTTACATCACCATGTTCGCCAATAGCATGCTGGGTAAGGATTTTGGCGTCTTCTCGGGTGATGCCACGCGTGATGTCTTAATCATTATGAAAGAGCCAAACAGCATTTATCGCGGTACGGTGGACTTAAACCCGTACAAGGGCGGCTATGAGTCCATTAAGATCATGTATGACATGATTCAAAACGGCACGCCAATCATGCCAATGGTCAAACGCATGTCCTATAACCAAGTGTCGCAGGAGATGGTGACCTCGGGGCAGTTCAAGCCATCGTACTAAGAGGGACTATTAGTAAGCGGCGTGTCGCGCCTGTGCTTGCTGTCAGAGGCTGGCCTATGGTGCTCGAACCTCTATCAGGATAGATTCATCCCGTGCCCAAGATGGTAGCGCCCTGTCTTGAGAGGTAACCTCCAAGAAGAGAGGCCACTCTCAGAGTGAGTTTTGCCTTGTGGTAAGTGGGCAAAAGCAGCAGTTACCTTGGGGGCTGTGGATCTTAGTGGTGTTTGTTACCCCAAGCACCACCAGCCCCACCACCACCTTCCGCATACTCTGAGGTAATGCAGCTGGTGGCTTGCTACCTTTGAGGTGCGGCACTTTAAGCGCAGAATGGTGGTAGCATGTGCTGATTGTGGTGAAGATCAGCAAGGCAGAGTGGCTACTGACGCTACAGGAAGCCGCGAGTTGTGCAAGGCGGTTTAGGGCGGTTCAGGGCTGGTTTTCATTGTGTGGGGCTGTAGTAGTGCAACCGCTTGCGCGATGCTTGGCACTATTCTGCTTACAGCTGTTTTTTGCCCCGTTGTGGCACAGCAGGTGATAATAAGAGCCGCAAAACTTTAACGCTTATCGCATTTTTCGTAAACGATTAAGGGCTTGGCCTTCTTTTTTCCTTATACTAAGTGCCAGCTATGGTTTTCCCTCGTACATGAGGTTAAGCCACACAGAGGAAACTTTCTGTACAGAAGGTTTTCGTTTTGAGGAGGCGGCTCTGTGGTGTTGACAACACATGCAGAGCGCACAGGCTTGCTCTCTTGCCCGTTGTGGCGGGAGGAGAAATAGCCTGAGAACACAAGGCACCACAGCAAAAGATAGTGCTTGCCGGTGCCCATGTTGCTGCCACAAGTAACAGCATGATCTGTGTTCTGAGATTGGGAGTGTTTTGTCGTGAAGTTAAAGAAGATTGCTATTGCCCTGATGGCAGCTGCGACCTTTGGTTTCTGCGCTAATGCTGAAGCGGCTAAGGATCCAAAGGATATCCAAATTGGTTTCTCGGTACCTCAGCTGGCTAACCCATGGTTCGTGGGTGTGAAGATGGGTATGGACAAGGCCTGCGAAGAGCTGGGTATTAAGTGCATCTCCATTGATGCTCAATATCGTGTCGACAAGCAGCTGTCTGACCTCGAGAACATGATCACGGCACAGTACGATGCGATCTTCACCACCGCTATTGACGCCAATGCTTTAATGGCTACCTTTGAGGATGCGAAGAAGGCTGGTATTGTGACCGGCTCCATCGCGCAGACCGTGCCAAACTCCAACTTGGTCTATGGCATGGATGAGTATGCTTACGGTAAGGCCATTGGTACTCAAGCGGCTAACTGGGCGAAGAACACCTTAAAGTGCAAGGGCAAGGCGGCCTTAATCACCCAAGATAACGTCGAGGCGGTGAAGCGTCGTGGTGACGGTATCGAGGATGCCTTAAAGAGCATCTGCCCTGAGATGGAGCTAGTGGCGCGTCAAGCTGGTGATAACCCATCCCGTGGTATGGCGGTGATCGAGTCAGTGTTACAGCGTCATCCAGACCTCAACTTAGTGATCGCTACCAATGACTCCGGTGGTATCGGTGGTTATGAGGCTATGGTCGCTAACGGTATCTCCGGTGATGACCGTGCTGTGTTCTCTGGTGATGCTACCCGTGAGGCCTTAGCCTTAATCCAAGAACCAAACAGCATCTATCGTGGTACTGTTGACCTCTACCCATTCAAGGGTGGCTATGAGTCTGTGAAGATCATGTACGACATGATTCAAAACGGCATCCCAGAGGAGCAAGTGACTCGCATGCTGCCATATGTGGAAGTACCACAGGCAGACGTGCTCTCTGGTAAGTACAAGGCTACTTACTAAGAGTCTTTCTTCCTGCCATGCTCCGTGCTCCCGTCAACTATGCACGGAGCTTATTACGCCATGCTTACAAGCATTGCCGTAGCCTTATGCAACAGCCGGTGTGGTTCAGCCATACTGGCTGTTTGCGTCTTTGGGGGCGGTGTTTGCACCTCACAGGGAGCGTAGAGGCTAATCTACTTTGGTGGTGGTGGTGAAGGCTTATTGAGACAAAGTTGTATTTAGCGATCCTTGCGATTTTTTTGGTGCTGACGGCGCGCTCCTCGAACGCTAAGGCGCTGCCCTGCAGCGCGCAGCTTCTAAGACACAGTGCTGCTGTACACACAGCTCTACTAGGCAGCAACACGATCTGCCACT
>JAHLFE010000110.1 GCA_018884035.1 Candidatus Anaerobiospirillum pullicola | reverse complement strand
GATTTATCAGTGGAGGCTGTGCGTTAGTGACTGCTTGGTGTCCTTTAACAAACAAGGGCTCTCAGGGTATGGATTAATACACGGACTTAGCGAACGCTGTACTAGTCGAGCTGTGTGTACAGCAGCACGGTATCTTAGAAGCTGCGCGCTGCTGGGCAGCGCCTTAGCGTTCGATGAGCGCGCCGTCAGCACCAAAAAAATCGCAAGGACCTTTTATTTTCACACTCACTCCTAGTCACAACAAATCCTCGGTTGGTGTTGGCCATGCTTCATTGGTTGGCGCTCTAATTCTAAACACAACATACAAGTAACAGCTGCTCTTCTGTGCTGACAAGACACAGCACCAGATGAAGTAGAGCGATGTCCCAGCGTGCACCCTTGCCTTTTGCGCAATGGTGTCTATATGGCATCTAAGAGTGTACTGTTACTTGTTTCTACGGCTCAACGAGCACATCACCATTAGCTTTGCCCATGTATCACTCTGCACCTGATTCCATCGATCCGCAAGCTTTGCTAGATGAGCTGTTTCCTCTGTGTCGCTCCCTAAGTGGCTATGGCTACGATCAGTCTCTGGACATCTTAGCGCGCTACATCCCATTTACGATCGAGGAATACGCCAGTGGTAGCAAGGTGTTTGACTGGACAGTGCCACCACGCTGGGAGTTAGACCACGCCGTCTTAAAAGACAGCCACGGCCGTGTCATTCTCGATGCGACAGAGAACTCCTTACACGTGCTCAACTACTCGCAAAGCTTTAAGGGCAGAATATCACGCGCGGAGCTTGAGAGCCACCTCTACTCTGACCCAACGCGACCGCAGCTCATACCGTATGTCATGAGCTACTATAACGATCGCTGGGGCTTTTGCTTAAGCCACGAGCAGCGTCAGAGTCTTACTGACGACTGCTACGAGGTCGATATCGCGGCACGTAAAGTCGCAGGCACGATTAAGGTAGGTGTCTGCGACCTGCAAGGAAAAAGCGAGCGCATTGTCCAGCTGTCGAGCTATCTGTGCCATCCGAGTATGCTCAATAACGAGCTCTCGGGGCCGCTGGCACTGGTTTACCTCTACCACCTCTTACGAGCGCAACCGGAGCGCTACTACACCTACCGCTTCGTCATTAATCCGGAGACCATTGGCTCACTGTGCTACATCTCCGCGCACCTTACGGAACTTCAGGAGCGCTTGGAGTATGGTTTAGTACTCTCCTGTCTGTGCAGTTATTACAAAAATGGTCGCGGCAAAGAGTCCATTAACCCGCTTGATTTGCGGGCGCTTAACAACTTAGAAGCGCAGGCTCGCCTCTATCCACAACAAGAGGCCTCACCACCGCCAACACAAGGCATGCCGATAGAAAACGCCACTATCAGCGCTACCCCACAGCCTGATGCCTTGAACCAGCAGTACTTTAAGCTACAGCAACAGCTGCAACAGCAACTGCAAGAGAGCATCAATCCTAACTTTTTGCCCGTGACACTGAGCTTTCAGCGCACGCGACAGAGCGTCGTGGACGAGCTGCACTTTGTGTTTGACCAGCAGAAGCAGCAAAAGCTAAAGACGCTGGAAGTGAGTGCACCCTCAGCATCTCAGAGCATCGGCTCAAGTCTGAGAAGCAGGATGACGGCTCGCAGTAATGCGGATGCTGGCGCCAATAGCCCAGACACGCTGCTGGCGCAAAAGCTCACCCACCAAAACGAGCCCCGCCTGCTTAAGCAGTGGCAGCAAGCCCTCTGCAACGATGAGCTCTGCTACACCCATGGCATCTACAGCAAAAAGCGCCTCTTAAGCGATGAGGAGCGCATGGCGCTCTACCTCTTAAGGCGACATGACTACGGTACGCAGCATGGCATCTCCAGCGCCATGCTCGATCAAGTGCTGCCTTTAAGTCAGGCCTATACCTTTGCCTACAGCCGCCCCATTGATCAGTTTCTCAGTCAGCTAGCGCACAGCCAAGGTGACAGCGTCAGCTTGCACCGCTTTGCGCTCATGGGCTCAGATGAGCGCCAATACAACTCACCGCGCGTCAACCTGCCAGTAGTACAGGTTACACGGGTGAAGTTTGATACCTATCCGGAGTATCACTCCTCAGGGGATAACCAAGAGCTCTTTGCGCTTGACAGCATCCTTGATGCTGCGCTGAAGCTCTGGCGCTTTTTGCAACTTTACGAGCAACAGCAGCACAAGTTTATCTGTCAGGTGCTGGGCGAGCCGCAATTGGGTAAGCGTGGCTTATACCCTGACCTGCACAGTGACTTTGGCAATAAAGAGCAGTATGAGCGCAATGAGCGCGCCCTGCAACAGGTGCTGACGGTACTGAGCTTAAGTGACGGCTCGTTTACTTTTGACGAGCTGCAACAGAGTGCAGGCTGCACACCTTTTGAGCTGTCGAGCTTAATTGAGAAGCTGCAGCATCACGGTCTCATTAAGTAGAGGGCGGCAAAGGATCTTTAGTCTAAGAGCAGCGCTGTGCGGTACGGCACTGCCTCTAAAAGAAACGCAGGCAAAGACATCATCTGAGGTGAGGTGCTCTTGCTGCTTACTGCTTTGTTGCTCAACAAACAGCTTTTAAGTGACCAGCCCGCCTCGAGGTTGCTCTGCTGTAAAGCAATGGTCAAATACGTGAGGAAACAATGGCTAACACCACACCTGAAGCCTTTTTACAGCAACTGCAAGAGATCTTTACAGGGGTGCAGCTTAGTATGGACACGCAGCTGCAAGCGCTGCCTAACTGGGACTCGCTGGCGCTGGCACTTCTCCTTAATCTGCTACGTGGGCAGTATGGCTGTGAGGTGGAGTTACATCAGCTGTTAGCGTGCAAAACCCCACAGGATCTGTGGCAGCTGCTGCAGGCGTAATAGCTTAGACGCAGTGCCATAGCAGCGCAGTGCAGTAGCAGCACAGTAGCAAAGCAATGCCCCCCACCCTGCAACGCTAAAGGCTTTATCTCAAGGGGCTGCCACAGGCATCCCCCAGATCGCAGAGAGGGTCAGAACTTGTGGTAAATCTTAGCAAGAGCTGCCCGCAGCACCACTCTCTTACAGGTAGCTCTCGGTGCACCGTACCCACTTAGGGAGCAACATCCTAAGGCGCCTCCTAAGGCGCCTTATCTCAAGGCTGGATCAGTACCATAGGCATACTGACCTAATGCTATGGTGGGTACTCTGCTGGTAAGGGCACGTGGAAGGCCGTTTACCATAGGTGGTGCTCAGAATAAATACTACTAAAAGTGCTAACCCTCTTTTGTGGTCACTCTCGGCGCACCTTATTCCCCTCATTACCCTCAAGGGTAAGGGCGCTAAAGCGCCTATCTCCAAGTGATTGCGAGGCCAATCATTACCAAAAATGCTCTCCCTCTTTTAGAGGACTCTATTGAAGCTCCATATTGTCCGCTGTAATCAACGGTACTAAAAGGATTAGCTTTAAGGCTAGGGCGGCTTAAAAGCCACGTCACTAGAGAGGGTCAGAACTTGTGGTAAAAACAAGTAAAATATGCCCTAAAACACTCCCTCTTTAGAGGCAGGTCTCTGCACGTCTTAGTACCATTAGGGTAAGGGGGCTAAAGCGTCTTCTCTTAAAGGTACTATAAGAATAGTAGTTACCAAAAGTGCTCTCCCTCGTTTAAGGGCCCTTGCGGCTCCCCTACCACCTGCAGAAACCGACAACGCGGCAGCGTCCTTGCTCAAGGAGTATGATGACAAATACTCCTATCTCAAAGAGGGTTAGAACTTATGGCCAAAATAAGCAAGAGCTCCCCTCAGACTCACCCTCTTTAGTAGTAGGTCTCTGCACGCCTTACCACCCTCAGGGATAAGGGTGCTAAAACACCCTATCACATGGGGAGAGTGAAGACATTTGTTACCAAAAGTGATCACCCTCTTTTAGGGTACGTTATTGGAGCCCCCTATTGCCTGCTAGGCTCAACGGGGCTAAAACGCTTATCTCTAAGGGTATGATGCTTAAAAGCAACGCCCTCAGAGAGGGTGAGAACTTTTAGTAAAGTAGGAAAGTGCTCCTGCTATGTGCCCAGCCATTACACCGCCCCTGTTCTTTAGCGGGGTTATACTTAAACCGCTGAAGACAGACGCTGGCACGGCCATGTGTGGTGTCGCGTTGCTGCAACTAAATGGCGTCTAACATCTCTGAGCATTGCCCAGCAAAATCTTGCAATGTAACGCTCTGCACAGTACTGCGCAGCTGTTACTGTGTTCTTACTCCCGACACAGCCTCACCACAGATAAAAGCAAACACCCGCATGATATGGGTGCAGGTGCAGGCAGCTTTTAAACACAACACCCAACCCCTGACCCATGGCTACTTTTACCCGTGAGCAAGTACTCACCCTCTTACAAGAGTGCGGCGTCAAAAGCGGTGACACGCTCTTAGTCCACAGCGCGCTGTTAAGCTTTGGCCTGCCTTCCGATCCCCTCTTTGATCTCGACGGCTACTGGTACGATATCCTGCGCACCGCCGTAGGCCCTACCGGCACCCTTGTCTTTCCTGCCTTTAGCTATTCCTACTGTAAAAAGCAATGCTTTGATGTGCTCAAGACCATGTCCACGGTCAGCACCTTAAGCAACTACTTGCTGCGAGACAACTTAGCGCTGCGCGAGCAAGATGTAAGCGGCAAGGAAAGCCAAAGCAAGGCCACAGCCTACACCTCCTCTATGCGTAGTGGTAAGACGGCTCTCTACCGCACACTTGATCCCATCTTTTCCTACCTCATTGATACGCCGCAAGCGCCAACCCAGCTTTTTAGCAACGTCTGCTTTGACTATGGTGCTAACAGCATCTGCGACTTTTTACTGAAGCAAAAGGCCCGTTATCTCATGCTGGGGCCATGGCTGTACTTCACGCTAATGCACTGCGTCGAGCAAGATATGCAGACGCCTAATCGCTTCTTAAAGCCGTTTGCAGGCACCATGGTGATTGGTGACAGCGCATATAACAGCACTCAGTACTTCTACTGCCGCTACAACGTACCAGCAACGACAATTAAGGCGAACAAGGTAGATGACCTTGTCGCTGCTGAAGTTGCTGAGGGGATTGCGACGCTGAAGCCGCTGGGTAATAACCGTGTACTGTCAATGCTGGTACAAGACAACCTAGATTTCTACCGCAAGCTGCTGCAAGCAAACCCGTGGTACCTCTCACAGGGCCCTGCGCAAACACGAGAGCAGATGGAGGCACAAGCCCCTGACCTCTACCACCAAGAGGTACACCGTGCATACTATCCAGCCATAGCGCTGCGCACGCTAAAGCCAGCGACCGAGGGGCCGCTGCCAGATAAGGCAGAGTAGTACACGCCCCATCTCATAAACACGCTAGTGCTGGCCGCTGGCAGTAGTGACTACTGCCACATGAATGGTACTAAACCACAAGCTCCCCAGCGGCTAACGCCGCAGCGCCAAGGTGAGTCAAGGACAACGGCCACTCTTACTCTGATGGGCATGGACGCTGAGGAACAACTGTCTTAATAAATGACGGAATTTAAGGCAATCGAGTGTGCCCATCCTTAAGATAGGCTCAGGCTTGCCCGCACCTTTCATCTCGAGGTGTGGGACGTTACCGTCACTTATTAGATCCCTCATTCCTGACCACATGACCGGTGCTAAGCCACAAACTCCCCAGCGGCTAACGCCGCTATCTTCAAGGTGGTATAGGGACAACACCTCTACTTATCCCTATCCGCACTGCTCCCTACTCTTTTTCTAAACACACAAACACGTAACACAGGAACGCTGGCCATGGCCCACTGTTCTTTTCAGCACGTCCAACTCAAAGCTATCGTCTCCGTCGTACCACCAACAAAGGTCGATTGCAGCGCCAGTAAAGAGTTTTTCGCCTCCGAGCAGCTCTATGAGCGCAATAAGACGGTCTTAGGTCTCGGCGATCGTTATGTGGTCACCAAAGAGGATCAGCTCACCTCTTTGGATTTAGGCTATGCCGCCGTCAAGAGCCTCCAAGCAAAAGCCAATCTCGACTTAAGCAAGATCGAGGGCTTAGTGGTCGCCACCAGTACCCCTGCTTTTCTTAATCCCGCCGATTCCTTTGTCCTGCAAGGGCGCTTAGGGCTTCCTGCCAGCACCTTGTGCTATACCCTCACCGGACTTGCCTGCAACGGCTTTTTGCTCTCACTTATCAATGTCGCCAGCCTCATCGAAAGCGGCGCCTTAAAAAACTGCCTCCTCGTCTGCACCGATACCAGCAGCACCGACAGCAGTGAGCACAACATCCACCACTTCAGCTTTGCTGATAGTGCCAGCGCCATCTTGCTGGAGTACACCCCAGACGTGCATGACATGAACTTTGTCACCCACACGCAAGGTGAACTCTATGAAAACTTCCTTGCCCCTGCTGGTGGTAAGCACATCCCTATTGAGGCGGACATCGTCAATCGCGTCGAGAGTGACCCTAAGGGCAATGAGTGGCGCCTGTGGGACGATCTCAGCGATGGCATGCAGGTGCTGACCTTTGTCACGCGCAGCATGCCCAAGATCATGCAGGAGCTTTTGGAGCTGACGCAGCTTACTTACGACGATGTGGACATGGTCGCAGTAAATCAGTCCAATGCGCTCTACATCCGTACTGTGGGCCAGATAACAAAAGTGCCACGCAATAAGCTGTGCAGCGCCCAGACTTTTACGCGCTACAGCAATACCGCCTCAGGCAGCGTCCCCTTGGTGATTTGTGACCAGATGCAGGGCTTGGGGCAATGCCTCTTTATGAGCAGCGGCATCGGCTTAGTAGCAGCGGCCGGACGTATCAACTTGCAGGGCGTGCAGAACTTTGGCGTGGAGGTGATGCCAGAGATACCAAAGAAGCGTAGCCGTGCGGAGGAGATTGAGTACTGGGTGCAGCGCTTCCATCAAATCAATGGCTAAAGACGCCACAGCATCGTGCCTCTGGCCGACGCTTTAAGCATAAGAGTAAGAGCGCACTAAGCAGCAAGATTCTGGGAAGCCCCCATGACGTTAACAGCGCCCGCCCCTACTGCGTTGTCTGCAAAGCCACCGCTCTTTGCAAGCTAAGCAGCTACTACTGCTACTGCTTTTGGTCCTTGCGATTTTTTTGGTGCTGACGGCGCGCTCCTCGAACTCTAAGGCGCTGCCCAGCAGCGCTCAGCTTCTAAGACACCGTGCTGCTATACACACAGCTCGACTGCCTCAGCACCAAAAAAATCGCAAGGATCCTGCTTTTCACCATAATCACCATCTCAACTACAACTCTGCTGTGTTTGCCTATGTTTGCCCCATCCACCGTCCCCGCTAGCGCCATTGCTTTGCAAGACAGTAGTCTTGAGCTCACCTACGGGCAACTTAAAAAGCTCACCACCACGCTGCCACCGCGCTCGGTAGTGCTGCTGGTAGCACCAACTACTACCGCTGCAGCGGCGGCGATTCTCACCTGCTTAAGAGAGCAAGTGGTGGCGATCCACAGCTCCAATAACAACAGCGCGGCAGTCTTAGCACAGCTGGCGCACAACTATCAGGTTGATGCCATCATCGCCCCTGCAGACGTCCTCACTGAGCTCAAAAAAATCTGTACCTTTACGCATACTTCTACACTGGTAGGTGACTTTACGGTAGCCAAGCTGCCCGAGCATCATCGGGTGCCTGTATATGAGCACTTAGCGCTACTCTTACCGACCTCAGGTTCCACGGGCTCAAGCAAGTATGTACGTATCTCCTACGAGAACCTCACACAGCACGCTGCGACCATTGCCGACTACCTGCACCTCAGGCCACAAGAGCGGCCGCTTTTGAGCTTACCGCTCTTTTACAGCTACGGCGTCTCCATTCTCTTAAGCCATATCCACGTGGGGGCCACCGTAGTCTTAACCCCATCATCGGTAATGCAGGCAGAGTACTGGCACTTCCTCAAAGATAAGGACATCACCTCCATTAGTGGAGTCCCTTACTCCTACGCCATGCTGCTGCGCTTAGGCTTGACACGCCAAACCTACCCGCACCTCACGGCCATGACACAGGCTGGTGGCCACTTACCAGCGTTTCAACAGCAAGCCTTGGCTACCTATGCTCAGAAGCATGGTATCCGCTTTTATGTCATGTATGGCCAGACCGAGGCCACCGCTCGTATCTCCTACTTAGAACCAGACATGGCGGCAAGAAAGCTGGGCTCCATGGGTAAGGCTATTGCCCATGGTGAGCTCTACCTCGTCAATGACAAGCAAGAGCGTATCACCACGCCTCATGAGGAAGGTGAGCTCATCTATAAGGGGCCTAATGTCGCTCTGGGCTATGCCTTTAAGGCGGAGGACTTAGCCTTAGGCGATGAATGGCAGGGAGTGCTGCATACAGGGGATGTTGCTTACTTTGATGAGGACGGCTACTTCTTTATTACGGGGCGCCTCAAGCGCTTTATCAAGCTGACGGGACAGCGTACCAGCTTAACCTCAGTGGAGGATATCTTAAGTCAGCAGTATCCACAGCTGGTACTGGCTGCCGGAGGTAGTGATGACCACCTCAAGGTCTACATTACCCAAGACAGCCTGCAAGAGAGCGGCGTGACGACGAGCGATGTACTGATGTTTTTGCACCATAGGCTGAGTGTGCATCCCTCCCTGATGGAAGTGAAGGCTATAGAGCAGATGCCGCTCAATGACATGAGCAAGATTAGCTACAAGAAGCTAGAGGAGCTCTAAATGCACGACCATGATCAGAAAGCTCCCTTAAGCGCGGTAGCAGTGACCTCCAAGGGAACATCCGCGCAGCAG
This sequence comes from Candidatus Anaerobiospirillum pullicola, assembly GCA_018884035.1. Taxonomy (GTDB): domain Bacteria; phylum Pseudomonadota; class Gammaproteobacteria; order Enterobacterales; family Succinivibrionaceae; genus Anaerobiospirillum; species Anaerobiospirillum pullicola. The sequence continues at coordinate 4,399 of JAHLFE010000110.1, read as the reverse complement.
GCTGGCCCATATGTTCTCAGCGCTGCGGAAAAAGAGGCGGTGCTATTTCCTCAGCTTCAGGAGCGCCTTGCTTTTCATTACGCGCACTGTCCAGAGTACGCGCGCATACTCGATGCCTTTGGGGTGAAGCTGGAGAAGCTGACGAGCATTTCTGAGCTGCCTTTTTTACCGGTAGCGCTGTTTAAGCGTCTCAAGCTGTGCTCGGTGCCTGATAGTGACGTCTTTAAGGTGCTGCGCTCATCGGGCACGTCAGGGCAGATGCCGTCGCAGGTGTTTTTAGACCGCACCAATGCACTGCAACAGCAAAAGACGCTGGTGCAGATTGTGACCTCGTTTCTGCAACAGCCTCGGCTGCCCATGCTCATTATTGATACGCCGACGGTGATTCAGGATCGTAAGTCCTTTTCGGCGCGAGGTGCGGGCATCTTAGGCTTTTCGCTTTTTGGTGCTGATAGGACGTATGCGCTGAAGGAGGACATGAGCTTAGATCACGAGGCGATTGACGGCTTTTTACAGCGCCATGCGGGGCAGAGAATCCTGGTTTTTGGTTTTACTTTTGTGCTGTGGCAGTACCTGTGTGAGGGCCTACGCCATGAAAAGCAGAGCCTTGACCTGTCGGGGGCGGTAGTTCTTCATGGAGGTGGCTGGAAGCGCTTAGTGGGCACGGGGGTTAACCGTGAGCGGCTCTATACAGCGCTAGCGGAGATGTGCCACATTTCCCCACAAAACATTCATGACTACTACGGCATGTCCGAGCAGACGGGTACGATTGCGGTGGAGTGTGAGTATGGGCACCTGCACTGCTGTGACTTAAGCCAGATCATTGTGCGCAACCCGCTGACGCTTAAGGAATGTGCGGTGGGAGAGAGCGGCGTGATACAGACGATATCGCTGCTGCCGTCGTCGTATCCAGGCAACTCCATTCTCACAGATGATGTGGGCGTGATCTTAGGATGCGATGACTGCCCCTGCGGGCGTAAGGGTAAGTACTTTAGGGTAGAGGGGCGCTTACCGCAAGCGGAGCTGCGAGGTTGCTCGGACACGTACCAAGTGCCACGCTCATAGCATCGGTGGCGCTTACCTCTAAGCAGAGTGTGAGCCGTAGGCTTACTCTCGAGATAAGGGGCTCTTGCGGCGCTAAATACGACGCTGCTGCGTTACCTCAAAGGCAGCGAGCGGCGCTCTCTGCTACCACGGAAGGAGCACAAACCATATAGCGCCTGCGGCGCGTATCTTCAAGAGAGGTTAGAGTCATGGGCTTACCCTCGAGATAAGGGGCTCTTGCGGCGCTAAATACGGCGCTGCTGCGTTACCTCAAAGGTAGCGGGCGGCGCTCTGCTACCACCGAGGGAGCACAAACCATAGAACGCCTGTGGCGCTTACACTCTAAGCAGAGTGTGAGTCGTGGGCTTAACCTCGAGATAAGGGTCTCTTGCGGCGCTAAATACGACGCTGCTGCGCCTTACCTAAAAGGCGGTGGGCGGCGCTCACTGCTAGCACTGAGGCACGCACACCTCACCATAGAGCGCCTGCGGCGCTTATCTTAGCGGGAACCATAGCGCTGCTTGCCCTTATATCTGGTGCCAGCTCATCCTTACGCCTTACCATACACCACGATATCACCACAGAACACCATGAACACCACCGATAGCGCCTTAGAAGCACAACTCACATGGCAAGTAGGCGACTTCGCCACCTTGCTTACCATCAAAGAGCATGGCATCACTCCCTTGCCTCTTTTCTCCCCTCTCGTTAAAGATTTCTTCAGCGCATGGTCAGAGCTCTTAAGCACCTGTCAGCCCGCCCTGCCCGACTTACGCGCCCTCGGCTTCTTTTTGCGCCGCCGTGCTCTTGAGCACATGCAACAAGACTATGAGGACTTAGCACAACGCTCCTTAGGTGTGGGTGTGGTCTTTCACTCCAGCCCTTCCAATGTGCCGACCAACTTTGCCTACTCCTTTGTCATGGGGCTCTTAGCTGGCAACTGCAATCTGGTGCGTTTACCAAAGAAGCCATTTCCGCAGGTGGACATGATCTGTGCCCAGCTAAACGAGCTCCTCTCCCGTGAGGAGTTTGCGGCGCTTCAGCCCTACTGCTTGTTCTTTAGCTGTGCCTCGACACCAGAGGCTTTGGGGCCGCTGTCAGCAATGAGCAAGGCTCGAGTGATTTTTGGTGGCGACGACAATATCCGCAAGCTGCACTCTTACCCACTGCCCCCAGCCGGACGTGATCTGGCTTTTGCCGATCGCTACTCACTGGCGGTGCTTAACGCTGCAACCTATAACGCCGCTGCAGAGAGCGACCAAGTGCGCTTAGCACAAAGCTTTTTTCAGGACACCTACCTCAATGACCAAAACGCTTGCTCGTCACCTGCGGCCGTGGTGTGGGTAGGCACAAAAGAGGGATGCACCCAAGCAGCAACGGTGTTTTGGCAAAAGCTGCATGAGCACCTGCATACTCAGCCTTACGCTCTGCAAGCCCGTCCCTCGCTTAGCAAGCTGGAGCAGGTAATGGTGGCGGCGGCAGAGAATGAGGTAGGTACTCTTGAGGTGGCTGCTGGCAGTGATGAGGTTGTCACACGGGTACAGCTGCACACGGCAAAGTTTTCTCTGCAGCGCTATAAGGGCAATAGTGGCCTGTTTTACGAGCTTGCTGTAAAGAGCCTTGAGGAGATCACGCCGCTAATTAGTGCTGATTGCCAAAGTCTCTTGTACTACGGCTTTAGTGGTGATGAGCTACGTGACATGGTGGTAAGTAAGCGCTTAGTGGGAATTGATCGCATTGTGCCGATTGGTCAGGCGCTGCGCTTTACGCCGGTATGGGATGGCGTGGATATGATTGCGGCTCTGAGTAGGCAGGTGTCAGTGCTGTAAAAACAGCAAGATCTGATGTCTAAGCTACTACAAAGGGGAGGGCGCTGCACAGCGCCTCTCGGCGCATTACTCAAAGTGATAGCAGTGCAGGCTAAGCGCAAGGAAGGTGTCTCACCTTATGGTAGCGTATGCTGAGGCTACCGCCTTAGGCGCCTGTGGCGCACTATCTCAAGGTAAGCTTTAAGGGGGAGGTGCTGTTAACAGCGCCTGACAATGCCCTATCTCAAGGTGATTGCTAAGGGGCTGGTACTGCACAGCTCCTTTAGGTGCATTAAACAGAGAAGTGTCAGTGCTGGCACGGCGCAGGAAGCAGCTACATCGTGGAGGCATGGCGGCATCTTTACCTACCACCTTAAGCGTCTGCGCTGCATTATCTTGAGGTGAGCTCTAAGGGGCTGGCGTCGGCAGCAACGTGGTGTTAATTCTCCTCAGGCACCTCGCAATCTGTGCTCACCACCATGTTCTTCCCCAGATGCTTTGCCGCATACAAGCGGTTGTCAGCCTTAAAGACCATCTGCGCATAATCACTGCCGCTGATATCATCAGGAGCCACCACCACACCAATCGAGCACGTGACCTTAACCTGCGCTGAGGCCATGTACTTCAGCGTATCAATCCCCGCACAAATCCGCTGTGCTATCTCCTCTACACTTTGCTTGGAGTCAGGGCGGGCAATAAAGACCATAAACTCATCGCCACCATAACGCCCCGCAAGGTCAGTGCTGCGGATATTGTTCTTAATGATGTTGGCGACCTTTTGTAAGAGGATATCGCCCACAAGGTGGCCGTATGTGTCATTCACCGCCTTAAAGTTATCAAGATCAATGAAAAACAGCGCCGCCCGCTCATGCCAGCATTCGTTTATAAAGTTGCTGCGCCTTGGTCGAAAAGCCGTGCTGATTTAAAAGGCCCGTCAGCTGATCAGTGTAGGCAAGCTCCAGCGCCCGCTGCAGCTCAATATTACGCTGCCGCTCTTGCTCATAAATCTCCGTAATGTCAGTGCGCACCATAATCACCATACGGTGGTCATCATCACAGTAGCGATACTCCACACGCTTGCGCGTATAGCCGCGCACCGGATCAATGATGCCACCATAAAGCACGTGTACCCCGTGCTTATCGAGCTGCTCCACAATACGCGACAACGCCATTTCACGCAGCACCTGCTCCCTATCCTCTTCCACCACAAAGGCCTGCACAAAGCGGTAGGTCTCTTCGGTGTAGGAGCTTGAATAGCGATTAGGGCCCAGCGTCTGATCTGAGCTGGAAATGAGGTAGAAGCTGTCCTTGAACGGATCGAGGTAGAGGAAAAAGTCGTGGGCCTTAAAGAGGTAGTTGTAAGTGAGCTGCTGGATGATGTCGTTTTCCTCTGAGCGCAGTAAAAAGAGGTACGCCTATGAACTACCGCAGACTTACGTCTGCGGTTTCACAGTGCTAACTCTGCTTTTACACAGTGTTAACACTGCTTTTTTCTAGTAGCGAGCCGCTATCTGATCTTCTGATGTAGATTGCGGATCACTACGGGC
>JAHLFE010000109.1 GCA_018884035.1 Candidatus Anaerobiospirillum pullicola | reverse complement strand
TTAGATGTGTTTTTGCTCAGCTTTGCAGCTTCAGCCTTACCCGTGATCAATACCAGTAAGGGCATCTACCCTAAGGTAAAGGCCGTATATTAGCGGTTTCAGAAAAATCAGACTCAACTCCCCGACATCTGGCTGTCACCTCTGGTGATGTCAGCCACGCTTAAGGCGTAAGCGCAAGCGACGGCGCTCGGCACTAAGCGCAGCGCTTAGCAGCAAAAGAACTCAGTACAAGGGCAGGGCTACGGCACTGCCCTTTTGCTTTTGGCTTAAGGCGGATTCTTGGCTCTCCTCAGAGTTTGGTGGATGTGGCTACAACACTATCTCAAGGTTGGTCACGCCAAAATCCATCACATGGGCCAGCTGCTTGGCTCAGTGGCGATGCTGCTTTTGGTAACCACCAAACTCTGAGGAGAACCCGGATTCTTTGGGGTGAGTGCCGTGGGCTACGGTGTAAAGCACAGAGGGCGTTTTCCCCCATGTGTGTGCAAAGCTACTTGCCATTAATCTACCTTAGAGATAAGTCGCGGTAGCGACGCTTGATGATCTTATTAGGTTTTTGCATCAATGGTGATTAAACCCACCTCAAAGGCCGATTCTAAGCCAATACATAGGGGGAAAATACTCTGCAGGAGCAAAGGGGAAAACGCTCTCAAAGCACAGAGACTCATGCCATGCCTTGCCAAGCTAGGCGCGATACACTGCAAGAGACGCAGCGCAGAGGCTGGTGGTGCAGCTATCTTGAAGGTAAGGGGCTTGCTGGCGCTCACTTAAGGTAGCGCTGTCATATTCAGGAGAGGCAATAGAGCACACCTACGAACCTAAAAAGGAAAGCAAAACACAGAAAGTCATAACCTCGTTCCTTATGGTGATTAAGATGCGCCAAAACAGCTTGTACGCTCTCACTAATCATCACTGGGCATTGACACACACCACTGTGCTCTCCACAAAATTTGCGGCCATCTCTTGAGAGCAAACCATGCTTAGGCTATGCTGAGCGCCCTAATCTACCTATCCTCTAAACGTGCCCCCAAAACGCACGCTCAGAGCACCTTCAAGGCTTTTGTCTCGTAATTGTGTTGGGAATGGTCGAGGTCTCGTTATGCGCAGACGCAAGATGTCGGCACGTCATCAGGTCTATGTAGCGCGTGTGGGCTACTTCTTATCCGGCTTTGCCGTTGCCTGCTGGGCTCCGCTCATCCCCATCATTAAAAGCGAGCTGCAGTTGTCCACCGAAGCTATTAGCCTGCTCGTCTTAAGCTTTGGTATTGGCTCAGTAAGCGGTATGACCCTCTCGGGTATTCTGCTCCAGCATGCTGGCTTTAAGTTTACTTACGCCCTTTCCACCACCACTACCGCCATCTCTATTTGCCTCTTAGCGCTCATGCCGTCATATGTGGTGGTCTTATGCGCGCTGGTGGTCTTTGGTGCTTCCTTAGGCTGCTTAGAGGTAGCCATTAACGTCTTTGGTGCCTACATCGAAAAGAAGTACCACCTTATGCTCCTGTCGGTACTCTTTGCCTACTACTCCTTAGGTGAGGTTGTAGGTGCCCTCATGATGCTCTTCTTGCTCACCATTGCGCTGTCTCCTGCCATTTCCATCCTGAGTATGATCGCGGTTATCTACATCGCCTGCGTGTACTACATTCCCGTGATCATCGACATCAAGAGCCAAGACAAGCGCGAGAATCGTACCTTTGTCCGTCCGGTGCAGCCGGTTATCTCCTTGGCCATCATAGTGGGCTTTACTTACATGGTAGGTGGCGCCATCTTGGATTGGTCAGGCTTATACGTCACCACCGAGGCCGATGTGCCCCTCAACTTTGCCTCGTTTGGCTACTGCATTGTCTCCGCGTGCATGCTCTTATGCCGCATTTACTCACGGCCGATTCTGCGCATCTTGGGGCCATACCACTTTACCTTTTACGGTGCCTTGCTCATGGTCGTAGGCATGATCATTATGGTGGTCTTCCCTAACATCTACGTCATTACCTTGGGCTTCTTTGCTATTGGCTGTGGCATGTCCAATATCAGTCCACTGGCTACCTCAGCTGCGGGAGCGCAAAACAAAATGCCGCTGATTCCCGCCATTTCCTTTGTTTCGATTTGTGGCTACATCGGACTGCTGTTAGGCCCAGCTTGCTTAGGCTTTATTGCCTCAACCTTTAGTCTTAAGGGGGTCTTTATCTTCCTTGCGGTGCTGACCTCGGTTAGTGCCTTGTTACTGTTTACCACGCGGCGTGACCTCATGGCGATTGGCCCCCACCACAGTACTGATAATAAGCAGGTGACAGAGGCAAACTAAGGCACTGTGGGCGCAGCGAGGACAACTGAAAGGTTGAGTGTTGAGTGTTGATAAATGCCCCACCCTGAGATAAAAGGTGCAGGCGCGCCTGAGCCTATCTTTACTTTAGACGGGGCACGCATGATAGCCTTAAATGCCGTCAGCTCTTAAGTCAGGTGCACTAGGCAAAAAAGAAAAGCCTGCGAGTGTAAGCACCTCTGACATCAGGCAGTTGGCTCGCATTTATTTTTCCTGATAAATAAGCTGTTTCTGCTGTAAACCTCTAAACTATAGCCCCCACATTGCAGCTTGAGATGGGGGGCCCAAGCTTTAAGGCTATCACTTACCCTTGAGGGTTAGTCGTCGGTAGATCCACAAGGTTTGAGAAAAATCAGCCTCCACTCCTCGACGTCAGCTCATCTCCTCCATATGTCCTCCATATGGTAGTGGCAAGGGGGTAATGTCTGGGCTACCTCCCAGAGGTTACGTCACCGCTGAGATTAGAGCTCTGGATTCTCAGGTGCCGCATTTTGTAAGCGCGCCGCTGCAGCTTGAGTCGTAGCCTTAAGAGCAGCCTGCGCCTGCTTCTCCACACCACTTACAGGTACAGGGTTCCTTACCGGCTCTGCCTTAGTCGTCACAGTAGTAGCAGTCACAGCATCAGCCACAGCATCAAAATCAGAGTCACCCGTCCCCACATTAAGATCCTCAGAAAGCGCCATGCTCATCATATCCGCGAGCACCGCTTGGAGCGCCGCCTCAGCCGCCTGCGAGGCAAAGTGCTCCCCAGACCATTGCGGCGCTAAGTTCTCAGCTCGCTCCCCTGGCATATCCGCCACCTCTTGCAAGAGTTGATCGGCCGAGAAGTCGATCTCACTTTCCCCACTCTCCACTCTCTCAACTCTCTCCACTGTAGAGGCATTTTCCGTGGCCGCTGCTGCCCAAACAGCAGAATTTAGCGGAGCAGACATCTCAGGAGCGGGTGCAGTCGCTGTAGCTGCAGCAGAAGCAGCGGTCAGTGGAGCCACTTCAGGGACAGAGACAGGCGCTGTCAGCGGAACAGGCTCTGTCAGTGGAGCTGTCGCTGCAATCTCAGGCCGCAGCTCTTCCTGATCAGTCCCCACAAGCTCCACATGCCCCGCTGTAAAGTCAGGTGAAATCGACTCCGCCGCCGGTGTTAAAGCCTCAGCCACCTCACGTGGCACCTCAGGGCGTAAGACCACGCTCTCTGGTCTTTGCAGTATTGCCGCAGCGGCAGCATTGGCCGCAGCGGCCTGCGCCGCACTAATTTCCGGTGGTAAGGATGCTCGTTGCTGTTTAGCTTGCACTTGCGTCAGCAGTCGTTGCAGTCGTGCTTTTACCACCTGTGGCGAGTGCACATCCTCAGTATCATCTTGTACAGGATCAGAAGCTATCTCAGGTGCATTAGGCGTCACGACCTGCTCAGGGGCTGACGCAGCCGTCGCGATTGGCTCCACCTGCGGTGCGGGTGGCTGTAATGATGCTACCGGTGCCTTAACAGGGACAGGATTAGGGGTAGTAACAGCAACGCTTTGTCCTGCACCACTTTCCTCAGGGACTGCGTTAAGGTCATTGTCAACAGATGCTACTGGCGATGCAGTTGCACTGCGAGTAGCAGTGATACCCACTTTAAGTTGCGACAGAGCCTGTAACTGCGCTTGCAGCTCTTGCTCTAAAGCATCAGCACGTGCCGAACCATGCTCCGCAACAGCCACCGGCTCAGTCGCTGGCGCTGTATCTGTAACTGGAGGCTGTACCTTAGAGGTAACAGTTGGCGCTGTTTCTACTTCAGACTGCGGAGCTGGCGCCCTCTCTGCTACCGCAGCTACCGCTGCTACTGACTCTGCTGGTATGGCCACGGCCGCCGCCATCGCAGAGGCCTGTACAGGTGTCTGCATAGGTGCTGCAGCGGCAGCCTGTGGCTGCCACAATGGCGTTGCAGCGCTCAGATCAGCCTCCAGCGTCCCATCAGCTGCCGCCACCGCATTAACCTGTGCTTGCACATGGCGAAACGCAGAGAGCACTAACTCTGTCGTGTGCACCTCGGGCTTGTTTGCCCTAATCCGCCGAATCGCCGCTGCCACTTCTGCCGCAGTCTCTGCCATTTTTTCGCCTAAGCGCTGTGCCTGCACTGCATCACCAGAGAACGTGTGGGCACGCGGAATAGGACTGGTGACGTAAGTACCAGCCGAGACCGCCTTGCTCTTTACAGCCACATCTTGCGCCTGTTGTGGATGCGGTGTCGTGCTTGGCAGCTGATCTAAGCGGGTAAGGATCTCACCGGCTAAGCTCAAGTACGCACGGGCGCCAATTGAGGACTTATCATACAAAATGACAGGACGACCAATGGAAGGAGCCTCACTAATACGCGAGGTATAAGGGATAATCGTGGTAAAGATCAGCGGGCCAAAACTGAGCTTGAGGTCTTGCGAGATCTTTTGAGAGAGGGTTTCACCCTTATCAAAAAGGGTACGCACAATGCCCATAAAATGGACTTTGCTCTTGCCCTCGATCTTGAGGCGCTCAAACAAACGTAAAAGCGATCCTAACCCCTCAACGGCAAAAAACTCACAGGACAGCGGGATAATGAGCTCGTCGGCCGCACAGAGCGCATTAATGGTGAGAAGATTGAGGGCCGGTGGGCAGTCAATGATAATGACGTCGTAGATCTGGCGTAGCGGGGCAAAGGCCGCACGCAGTAAGAGCTCTTTATGCGGGCTGGAGTGCTTATTGACACAAAAAGCAGTGAGGTCGTCTGAGGCAGGTAGCAGATCAAAACGCAACTGAGGAAAGTGCTTGATGCACGGCACAAGGCTGGTGCCTTGAATGAGGGCGTTACCGGAGCTAATAAAAGAGGTGGGACGCTCCCTAAGCATAGAGACAGTAGCAGAACCTTGCGGGTCTAAATCGACTAAGAGCACGGAGCGGCGGGTGCCAGCAAAGGCACACGCGAGATTCATGGCGGTAGAGGTTTTACCCACGCCGCCTTTATGGTTGGCAATGGCCAGTACAACTGAATTGGCTGCCGCGCTCAAAGAAACACCTCAAACATGTAGTGGCACAGACACGACGTCTACGCGCTGTTACCATTCACCCATCGCCCAACTGTGGCAAGAAAGGACACAGGATAAGCGACGCTTCCTGTCTCATTATACGCTGTCCCACCACGGCCCTCACCGCCCCCGCAAGATTGCCGGTGTTGTGCGGCAATAGTAAGCCAGCTCTGAAGAGAGCATTATGGTCAGCAATATCAGCAATAACCGCAGAGGTGCTACTCCTTGTAGAGTCAGCACCACCTGCTCAGAACCTGCTTATAATCTGCTAAGAGCTTGACCAAGCATGGTCTGCGCTACGCTACATAAGCGGCTGTCATGCCCAGTTCTTTGTTCTACGACCTCTTTGTCCCTGACATCAAGCAAGGAACAAGTGATCTCATAAGTAACGGCGGCAGGGTTAAGTGCAAGGTAGGTAACCTAAAAAGCGCCTAACGGCGCCTTATCTCGAGAGTAACGCCGTAACCCCCACCCACTCTCAGGGTAAAACACCTGATTGTAGGCAGTTACCTCCTTTGGGCTCTCCTTTGGGAGTAGCGCTAAATCACCTCTACGCAGAGGTTCGCTTATCGCTAAAAGTTCTCACCCCTCTTGCGCGCTGGTACACAGTCGCTCTGCTGAGAGGGCTTCTCTACAAAGAGTGGCTCTGTTTTTGCCCTAACAGCTCTCACGTAGACTGAAGGAGCAATCTCTGGCTCTACTCAGAGTTTGGTGGCTGCCAAAAAGCAGCAGCGCCCTGCGATCAAGCATGAGCCCCCATGTGATGGCGTTTAGCGTGACCAACCTTGGAGTAGTGTTGGGGCCATATCCACCAAACTCTGAGGAGAGCCCAATCTCTGCCCTGCCCTGCGACTTGCGCTCCACTTTAATGCCAATTCGTGAGGCGTCTTCCGCTTTCCCCCTTTCAGCATCTCTATCAGGTGCTATAATCGACAAGAGTTATCTTCTCTGAAGATTAACCTATAGGCAACGCTCACAGAGCACCGACTGTAACCGCTGCCTCTAAAGATTAGTTGGCCATATAGCTCTCATTGAGACCAGCTGGCGTTATGTGCCCCTGTGCTCATGAGCCCAAGGGAAGTGCCCGCATCACACCCACACTACCCTAACTGAACCTGTATTTATCTTTATGCCTCTAACATGTCACTGCTAAGCTAACAGTTTTCCTCACCCTGCTCAGCCTCCGCGACGTGATAGCCCTCCCCAATTCCAAACGCTGCGGGTTCCTTAAGGAAAAGACGGCACTATGCTGAACAACAAATCTGCCACATCTGGAGCGACCTCGCTCATGCGCACCCGCACGCGCAAAGCGAAGAAGCTCATCTTTTCCTATGGCACCCTCCTGTTCATGATCTTCTCGGTGTTCTCCATCGCTTCGCTCTATCTGATGCGCGAGAACATCCTCTCCAACTCTAACGCCGTCGGCTATGAAGTCGTGCAGCGCCTCGACTCCTCCTTACAAGAGGAATTTGAAAAGCAAAAGCAATTCGTCGAGTTCATGGCGCATTACGCCGACATCTACCTCCAAGAGCACGCTACCGACCCTGATGGTGGCCGCGCCGCCTTTGACCTGTGGATGAAGCAAACTGAGGAAGAGCTGCGCGATAAGCAATCGGACATGCGTATCGACATCTACGCTTCCATCAATGGGCAAATTATCTCTCCCACCTATTGGGACGGCGATGCTTTCTTAGTGACCGAGGCCCGCCCATGGTACAAAGCTGCCATGGCCGCCGATAACGGTCAGGCAGTGATCTTAGATCCTTACACCGATATCTTTACCAATACCGTTATCACCACCGTCTCTGCTCGCATTGGCAACAGCGATAACGTCCTTGCTCTCGACCTCTACTTAGAGAGCGCTTCCCAATCATCTACCTTTGCCTCTTTAGTCTCCGAGAACTACTGCTTCTACCTCGTAGACAACAAAGGCACGGTTATCCTCTACTACACGCCTTTTAACGCCAATTACGCGCAAATCCAGCGCTACGTCAACTCCTTCTTTGACACCCACGTTAAAAACCGCAATCCTAACAAGATCGTAGGTGAGCCGATTACTGACCTCATTGGTGAAAAGCGTAACGTCTTTACCGCCTACAATCCTGAGACCGGCTGGTACACCATTGCTACCACCCTTTACTCCGACATCCTCTTTAACTACCACATGATCTCGAACCTGTTCCTGCTCATGGTAGTGATCTTTATCATCATCGAGGTGTGGATGGTCTGGCGTGAGTACCACCTGTCCTCACAAATTGAGACCACCAACGAGGCCTTAAAGGTACTGGGTAACTCCTATCAGATCATCCTCCGTGTCAACTTTAAGCTGGGCACCTTTACCACCTTAAAAGCCCCTGACATAATGCGTCTGCGCCTTGCCTCGCGCAATAACTTTGATGACCTCATTTCCGTCTTTTCCGACATCGTACTGCCTGAGAGCTGGAACAACTTCTACAAGAACTTCTCCTTAAACCACCTGCGCAATCTAGCCAGTCTCTCCATTCGCGACTTCGGCCACGACTACCAGTTAAAGCTCAACAATGACAATCGCTACAAGTGGTTTAACGCCCGCATCCTCTTTGATGAGTCCTTAGATCTTGATGAGTCGATCATCTGCTTTAAGATCATCGACGAGGAAAAGATCACCGAGCTTGAGGAGCACCAGCTCTTAACTGATGCCTTGGAATCGGCCAAGAAAAACGAAGAATCTAAAAACGTCTTCTTTGCCAACATGTCCCACGACATGCGCACGCCTTTAAACGGCATCATCGGTCTGTGCCAGATCGGCATGAACCACTTAAAGAGCAAGGATATTGACCACCTGCCTGATGTCTTTAAGAAGATGACCACCGCTTCGCACCAATTACTGGCGCTGGTCGATGACATCCTTGAGGTAGCTCGCCCACAAATGGAGAGCAAGCTGACACTGGCTCCATTTGACATCGTCCATGAAATCAAAGAGAACATTGACGTCTTTAAGGTCAATGCCAGCCAGCAAGGCAAAAAGGTCAACCTCTTTTTTGATGTGCGCCATCAGGTGGTCATTGGTGATGCGGCCAAATTACGCCAAATCCTCAATAACCTCGTCTCTAACTCCCTCAAATACTCGCACCCAGGCTGCGTCGTAAACGTCAACATCCGCGAAATTCTGCACCTGCACAAGCCATCCTTCATGGTCGAGGTGTCTGATACCGGTATCGGTATGGATCGCGAGTTCTTAAAGAAGATCTTCAATCCTTACTCCCGTGAACAGCGCTTAAGTTCAGTGCAAGGCACGGGTCTGGGCATGTCGATTGTAAAGAACGTGGTCAACATCATGGGCGGTGACATTAAGGTCAAGTCCACTGTCAATGTCGGTACCACCTTCACCATTAACCTGCCATTCCGCTTAGCGGACGATATCACCGCCGCGCAGGTGCAAAAGCAGCTGCAAAGCGAGAGTAGCGGTGATTTAAGCTTAGGCGATAGCAAAGGCTCTACTGCTGTAAGCGACAGTGCCAGCGAGCAAGCCCTGTCAGCAGACGACCGCCTTGACTCGCAAGGTAAGGCCTTTATGGATAACTTCTCCTTAGCGGGCCTTAATATCCTCATCGTTGAGGATAACCAGCTCAATATGGAGATTGCCTGCGACATCTTAGGCATGAAGGGCGTCAAGCTCACCTGTGCATGGGATGGCTTACAGGCCGTGGAAATCTTTACCAGCCACCCTGCCTTTACGTATGACGCTATCCTGATGGATATGCGCATGCCAAAGATGGATGGCTGCGAGGCCTCCTCGACCATTCGTGCCAGCAATAAGGAAGACGCCAAGACCATTCCTATCATTGCTTGCACCGCCAACGCCTTTACGGAGGATATCGCGGCCACGCAGAGCGCGGGTATGAATGCCCACGTTTCTAAGCCTCTGGACTTTACGGTGCTGGAGCATGTCCTAGCAAAGGTCATTGCGAATCGTGCTGATTTCCGCAAGCTGGTCTCGATTCGCGCACAAAATGCTTCGACCTCAGCGGCAGCAGCGGCTGCGGCGGCAGCGGCTGCGGGGCAAAACCTACCGAGCGTCAGCCACCATGAGGGGGCCGACGCTACCAGCAACATCAAGAGCAACAGCGCCGAAACCGCCACCACGGCCGCAGCTAACAGCGATCATGACACTAATGCTGCTACGCAGGGAGCTATTGGCACCACTGGCGCCACTCACGGCCCACACAGCCATGGTATGTCCCTAAGCTCAGGCCATAGCGGACGTGATGTGCACAGTGAGCTCAATGCCTTGCGTCAGGCCACTAAAGAGGCTCAAGCGCAAGCTAAAGAAGCACAGGCACAAGCACAGGCACAAGCTCAATCTTCTCAGGCCACGGCCGCCCAACAGGCTACAGCAGCAACGACCGCTAACGCTGGTGCTGGCACTGGCGCTGGCGCTGACACTACGCTCAGCCCCGCAGTTGCAGCAACCACTGCTGTTGACAGCACCCCCCAGAGCTTAAGTGCAGGCTACTCCACAGCGGCAGCCTTAGCTTCCATGACAACGGCTTTTACGCAACACAGTACGCACGCAAGTGCCTTAGCCCCTGAGGAGGTTCATACGGCAGATGGCCCTGAAAGCGCGGATCCCGCCGCTCCAGCAGCTACTACGAGTGCAGCTGCAACTAATACAGCTACGCCTACTGCTGCAGCTGTAGCTACTGCATACGACGATGATGAGAGCAGCAAGGCTAAGCTCTTTAGTCGCCCGAGCAAGGCTATACGGCGGCCACAAATGAGTGTGCGCAGCCAGTTACGTCACCACGCTTCTGCAGTGGAAGATGTGGATAAGGGCAAGTAGCAGGTAAAACTGTGAGGTGACATGCGGTTTTAATGCGTGGCGACATATTTGTCCCTGAAGATGTGTTTTTGCCGCTATCTGCCTTTATACTGACAGTTCCTGTGTACCATACTACCTACTGTGCATTGCGCAGCTTAACCCTACAAGATGCCTGTGCTTGAGGTGCTATAACCCCAAGCACCTCGCACCGTAGCGTCGGCATCTGCGTATGTCCTTTAGGGCATACGACCTCATGTAGGTTTACTATAGCCTCAAAATTGAGGTATGCTGCCTCAAAAAACGGGGCATGATTATTTAGGTAAGAGCGATGACCCTAACAGAGTTACAAGGAGTGATTGAGATTGACGTGGCTGGTTCGCTGGCACGTTTTTCCAACTTTGAGCCAATGTACCTCAAGTACTTAAAGCGCTTTATCACGGAGCCAACCTACGACGCCTTAGTGAGTGCCATGGAGGCACAGGACTACAAGGGCATTGAGAGCTCCGCGCATACGCTCAAGGGCATCGCTGGTAACTTAGGCTTAGTGGCCTTATACCGTGATTTTAACGATATCGTGCAAACGGTGCGTGCTGGCAAGAACGAGGAGGCTATGGCCATGTGTAAGGCTATTGCCCCTAAGGTGCAACAGACCCGTGAAGCCATTGCGCAATTAGACTAAGGCGCAAGACACCAAGCGCTGCTTTTGCCCCTGTGTTAGTTCTCACTAGGTGGCTCTACTTAAAGAATGGCGATGTGGAGGAAGCAGCGTGAGCGGAGTGTGTAATCCGGTGGAGGGGTGATGGACAGTCAAGATAAGAACACCATTCTCATCGTAGATGACATCGAGATGAACCGCGAAATTCTCGATTGCATCTTTGGTGGGGACTACAAGACTGTGCAATTTAGTAACGGTCTTGATGCCTTTGTCTATACCCGCGATCATGCAGATGAAATCGTGGCGGTGCTACTGGACATTACCATGCCGGTTATGGATGGCTACGGCTATTTAGAGCACATTCGTGAGAACGAGCTCTTAAACGGTGTGCCGATCTTCCTCATCACGGCGGAGAACAAAGACCAGCAGTTAGAGGCCTTTGAGTATCAGATCTCTGACATCATTGAGAAGCCTTTTAACTCGGCCTTCCTCTACAAGCGCGTCAACTCGCAAATTGAGCTGTTCAAGATTCACCGCTCGTTAGAGTACAAGAATCTGCTGCAAGAGCGCGAGATTGCCCGCAAGAACAAGGAATTCTCGGAGATCAACGTCAAGGTCATTTCGACCTTAGCGCTGGCCATTGAGTTCCGCTCGGGCGAGACGGGCAAGCACGTGTTATCGATTCGTAACATTACCTACCGTCTGCTGCAGCGTTTACGTGAGCTCAAGTTCCACGAGTGCGCCAATCTTACCGATGATGATATTAACAACATTGCCTATGCCTCGATTCTGCACGACATTGGTAAGATCGCGATTCCGGACGCTATTTTAAACAAGCCAGGCCGTTTAACTCCTGATGAGTTCAACATCATCAAGACGCACACGGTGCGTGGTGCGGAGCTCATTCAGAAGATTGGCGTTAACACCTCGACCATTCTCAACTACGCTTATGACATCTGTCTGCACCATCACGAGCGCTATGATGGTCGCGGTTACCCTGAGGGCTTAAAGGGCAACGAGCTTAGCATTTGGTCGCAGGTGGTGGGCCTTGCTGACGTCTATGACGCCTTAACGCAAGAGCGCTGCTACAAGAAGGCTTTTAACCATGAGGTGGCCTTGGAGATGATCTGCACTAATCAGTGTGGTATCTTCAATCCTGAGCTGATTGAGGTCTTTAAGAGCATTATTGGCGAGATCATCGCTACGGATATCCACAGCGCGATTCCGGCCTTAGCGCTTTAACGGCGCAGCGTGGGGGAAGCAAGCGCTTGTCCCACAATCCCCTCTAAACACATCGCACGAAGCCACTTAACAGTGGCTTTTTTATTTTGCGCTGCCGTGTGCGGGCACATACAACATGAAGCGGTGAGCATGGCGGGACGCAGCAGCTTATCTTAATGATAGCCGTGACATGAATGAGGCGCCATGCGTAGTCAGCGTAACCTGCGTAGTCAGCGATGGGCTCACTCACTGAAGATCAGGACAGTAGCTGCTGACACTTATTAGAGCAGCCCCAGCATGGCTCTATCCTAAGCGACGCTGATGCCCTTAGCGGCGCTGCCATGCCTTATATCTAAGATGAAACGGGGAATGGCGTTACCCTTTAAGGTTTAGGCTCTTTACAGAGAGTAGCGACCACAGCCCCAAACAACACCTCGGCGTAAGCTGCTTTGGGCTCACTTACTTAAGATCAGAGCAGAGGCTTCTGACGCCTCTTAGCAGCGGCCTGCACAGCTCCAGCCTCAGCGACGCTGATGCCCTTAGCGGCGCTGCCACGCCTTATCTTAGTAAGACTCTGGCTCAAATCATAACAACTGATGATAAGCGCCATCAGTAATTATCTCAGCCCAGCACAACAAAACAAAAAGGGGCAAAGCCGCTCAGGCCTGCCCCTCTTTGTTTGCTGTACTGCCCTTTTCCAAGGGCACGTACTCAGACTATTCCCAGCCCGAGCCCTCTTCCTCTTCAGAGGTCGAGTTCAGCTTCATGTAATTCCACACTTCATTGTGCAGCTTCGACTGACGAGCCGATGGCACCTGTGGGAAGTATGCCTTCTCTAACAGCTCAGGTGGCAGATTGACGCTTGGGTTGTCCTTTAAAGCAGGATCTAACTTAGCAATCGCACCCGTCACTGGTAAGAGGTAACGGATCTCATTAGAGATCGAAGTAGCCACATCATCACTTAAGAGGTAGTCCACCCACTTGTGGGCATTGTCAGGATGAGCCGCATCATGCGCTAACACCCAGCAATCAAACCACAGTAAGCCGCCCTCTTTTGGAAAGACGTACTCCACCTCGTAGTCGCGGTTAGCAGCCTTAGCACGATCCTTTGCCTGCAGAATATCGCCACTGTAACCAATGGCCATGCAGATGTCGCCCGAAGCTAAGTCGTTAATGTAACGGCTCGAGTGGAAGTAGCTGACGTTCTTGGCAAGGTCAGTTAAAATCTGCTTCGCCTCTTCGTAATCGCCACGCTTTTCGGAGGTTGGATCCTTGTGCAGATAGTGCTGCACCGTGGAAATAACCTCAATTGGGGAATCTAAAACAGCGATACCGCACTGCTTGAGCTTAGCCGCATTCTCTGGCTTAAAAAGCACGTCCCAGCTGTCCACCTTAAAGTCAGGGCCAAAAACCTCAGCGATCTTCTTGGTGTTGTAGCCGATACCCACCGAAATCTCGGTGTATGGCACAGCGTAGGCGTTGTCCTTGTCGATGGTGGCTAAGAGCTCCATGCGCTTTGGATCGAGATTGCTGTAGTTGGTCAGCTTGCTCTTATCAAAAGGTTGCAGAGCACCCGCCTGCGCCAGACGTGGCACGTAGTAGGAGGTCATCATGATCACGTCAAAGCCAGAGCTGCCAGAGAGCAGACGGGCTTCGACTAACTCGTTGGAGTCGAATAAGACGTGATTGGCCTCGATGCCAGTGGCCTTAGTAAAGTCCTCAACCGTGGTAGAGCCGATGTAATCGCTCCAGTTCCAGATGTTGACCTTATTCTCCTCATCAGCGGCAGCAAGGGAGCTGGTGGAAAGTAAAGCTGCGCCAAAGAGGCCACCGAGTAAAGCTTTTAAAGAAGTGCGACGCATGTGATTTCCCCCAAAAAGAGAAACACCCCACAGGGTTGACCAAACATCCAACCGCCCGTCGCGCTGCTCAAGCAGCGGCGGAAGGACGCACGTGCCATTGTCGTACTGCATTTAAGACAGTAGGCAATGACGCTCTTCTGCTGTGGTCTTGCATTTCACCTTAAGCGACAAAAGCGCTTAAGGCACCGAGCAAGAGGAGAGAGGACAACAGCAGCTTAGGACTTACTGTGACGTTTACGCAATTTCGCGGAAAAAGCTGATAAACACGCGGATGGCGCCCCAGAATTTGCCCTAAAAATTTGAGACATTGTACACAAGCAGCAGCGCTTGTCTAGGAAAAATTGCACGATTAGCCCACACAGGGACAAAAGCAGCTGTCCCCATCCTGAAAGCAGGAACCACATCGCCTTTATGCGCTATTTTGGCGCAAAGACATCTACATCTGGACGCCACTGCACTTGAATGACAAGTGCGCGCACCAAAAGAGGAAGAAAGAAGAAGAAGAAGAAGAAGAAGAAGAGCAGGAAAACAAGAAAAGCAGGCTGGAAGGCAGGCTTACTGACAAGCGCAGTGCGCTCTCCCTCTCCGCCCCTATGACCCAAAAGTGAAGTACCGTGTGAATGCGCCCTGCCCACTTGCGCACTCAGCGCCGTTAAGTTAACGCGCTGCACCTCCAAGGCAGGCCCAAGGCGCCTTTAAACGCCACTCCCGACGTCCACTCCAGATGCCACTTGACGCCATTTTACGCCACTCCCTGCGCACTGATTAGCGCAGGATCTTCATGGAGCGCAGATAGTCCATGGCCTTGACAGCAGCCTGCTCATGCAGGTAAATCACACGCAGATCATTAAGCTTATAGCGCTGGCCCACCGCA
Organism: Candidatus Anaerobiospirillum pullicola; assembly: GCA_018884035.1. Lineage (GTDB taxonomy): Bacteria > Pseudomonadota > Gammaproteobacteria > Enterobacterales > Succinivibrionaceae > Anaerobiospirillum > Anaerobiospirillum pullicola. The sequence goes on along the minus strand of JAHLFE010000109.1, from coordinate 20,330 downwards.
CGGATATTCTGGAAGTTTAAGTACTCCACGCTGTCTCCCAGCACGATTAAGTCCTGCAGCACGCGCAGGAAGCGGCAACGCGGCTTAATCAAGTCCTGCGTAATGCGGAAGACCTTATCAGGGCGGTGCACCATGATCGCATCCAAGCCGTGAAAAATCACAAACTCAAAAATGAGATCACGGCATGGCGCAAAGTACGGGTACATCTTGCACAGCGACTCGATAAAGATGGCGCGCGTCACTAAACGCCGGAAGTAGTCCACCAGCTGGTCGCCATTGATGTTGGTCGCACGGTTATAGAGGTCGTACTGAATGACAGCAATGCCCAGAGCAATGAGGTTACGTGCACCGTGACCGCCAAAGTGCTTGACGATATCCTCCATCGAGCGGAAGGAGAAAAACACACTCTTGTCGATGCTCTTGGCCAGCAGGTTAAAGGTCTGCCACATCTTAAAAGATGAACGCAGCAGCATGTTAATCTGCTGAATGTTTGGCCGTGGCGCACACATAAAGCTCATGAGCAGGCAGAGCTGACGCTCCTCTAAGAAGATCTCCTTCTTATTAGCGTCATATGGCGGCTTTAAGAGGCATACCGGTAACGGGTTAAACTTGCCCCTACCCGTCACTAAGGCGGCGCCCAAGGTAAATGCGACCTTCATCTCCTTTTGGCTTTGCACATTAGAGATGATCATTTTAAGGCGCGGCTGAATTTGGCGCAGGCTCTGGACGGCGACGATGTCCTTGGCGATATTAGGCGAGTGCATGTCCAGCACCACGTAGTCAAAACGTGGCAGCTGCTCTAACCACTTCTCACGGATAATAGTCTCGAGGTCAGAGGCGAAAGACATACCAAAGGAGCTCATCTCGCGCATTTGCTGCACAAGGGTTGGGCTCACTGGTTGATTGGATGGCAGGCGTACCAGAATGCGGCTGTAGTTGATTTCATGACGGAAATCAAGGAAAGCAGCCGAGAATTGGACATTGATAGCAACACCAGCCTTAGGGCCGACGTACTTATCAAGATTGCTTTGCACTAAGTAACGGCCTAAAGCCTCGTGGGTATACTCAGGCGTGATACGGGTCTTGCCATCGACTGTGACAAAGGAGAGCTCGTAATAGAAAGCTTGGCCTTGCGAATTCCAGTACGGAATCGTGCTTACGAGCATGGTGCGTACTGGTTGAGGTTTTGGCTTTTGCTCGCCGGCCTCAACTTTATTTGGTTCAGCCACCGAAATCTCTCCTCGCCTTGGGAAGATCTACAGACCGCCTTTTCCTCAAGACACAGTAAGTGCTTTGAGGTCAGATTTTAGTTGTTGGTCTGCACAAACATCCCAACCCTAGGGTTAGAGCCAAGCCTATACAACACAGCATAGTCTGCTTTAGCCCTTAACGCGTCAGCACCTTTCAAAGCACAGAGTGCTGTTTTGCGTTAAACATGCAAGGAACACCAAGCCCGTCGCTATTCCCATTATAGCGGCCACAAGCCGAAAAGAGATTACCTTAAAGCTTGCTCCTCAGCAAAATCCAAAGTGCAATAAGCAAGCCACGGACAAAAAAGCAACGAATCATGCCCCTCACAGCAATCTCATCCAAAGGGCAAACGTAAGAGGCGCCGCTTTAGTATCCAGTCACATCAGGCGACAACTAAAGCTCACCGCGCACGTCCAGCCCCCTCCCTCCTGTATGACAGGTGGCGCTGCCGTCGTTTTGAGCTTTAAGCAACAGAGCTTTTAGCCTTGCGCAGGCTTTATGAACACAGCTACAACGATGGTCACAGGAGTGGAGAGAGTGGAGAGAGTGGAGAGAGTGCCATGAAGAGTGGCACGGGGAGTGTAAGGGGAGTGGTAAAGGAGTGCTGGCAGCAGTGACACTAAGGCACTAAGATTTCGCTTAGTCCACCAGCAAACAGTTGCGTCCTTACGTCGCAGCTTTCTACTTAGAAGCCTTTGCCGGAGCGGCCTTAGAGGCGTTACGACGGGCACGGGCTGCAGGCTTCTTCGCGCTCTTCGCCTCAGCAGATACAGCAGGTGCTGCTTCGGCTGGGGAGGCAGTAGACGCGGCTGGGGCCGCTGGAGCAGGCTCTGCTGGGGCCACCGCTGGGTCTGGTGCAGGTGCTGGCGCTGGCGCCTTCTCAGCAGCTGGCGCTGCTGCAGGTTCAGCGGCAGCAGTTGGCGCTGATGATAAGCGCTGTTGCGCTGCATGCAGAGCCTTTAAGGCTTTGTCAGCACGCTCTAAAGCAGTACGGGCTAAAGCCAGCTTAGCGCTTTCGGCGGCGGAGTGAGTCTTCTCCGTCTCAGCGGCAATACGCTCGGCTTCTTCCTCTTGCTCTTGCACGAGCTCACCCCAGTGACGACGCGAGATCTCGTAGTTACGCTCCGTGATCACACGTGGCAGCTTCGCCGAGATAATGGTGCGGTTCGACTTGTCGTAAGTGACGTAGCTCCATGCCCAGTCGATGATGGTAGAGATCTTGTTCTTGACACCGAGAATGGACATGAGGTGCACGCCCATCCACATGAACCACGCTAAGGTACCGGTGAAGTTAAAGCCAGCGATATCGGCCACGGCCTTATTTCTACCGATGGTCGCCATCGAACCTAAGTCACGGTAGCTAAATGGCTTTAAGTGCTCACCCTTTTCCTTACGGGCAAAGTTCTCACCTAAGTTCTTGCCCTGCTGAATAGCAGCTTGCGCCATCTGTGGGTGTCCATTTGGATAGCCACGGGTACGCATCAGAGCGATATCGCCAATAGCAAAGATGTTAGTGTAGCCCTCGACCTTATTGAACTGGTCGACTAAGAGGCGGTTGCCACGGCCATAGCTCTTTTCATCGAGGCCCTTAATACGGCGTCCGGTCACACCGCACACCCAGATAATGGTCTGGGACTTAAAGGTACGACCGTCTTGCAGCTTGACCATGTGATCAGAGTAATCACGCACATAGGCACTTAACTGCACGTCCACGCCCATATTGATGAGGTAACCGTAAGCAGCCTTAGAGGCGGTCTCACTCATCGCAGGTAACAGACGCTTACCACCCTGCACAAGGTGGATCTGCATCAGGTTAGCGTCTAAATCTGGATAGTCACGTGGCAGCACGTGCTGTCTCATTTCCGCCAAGGCACCGGCGATTTCCACACCGGTTGGGCCACCACCGACGATCACCACATTTAAAAGCTCTGCACGCTCTTCGGCGGTAGCGCAAGTATTGGCACGCTCAAAGGTCTCAAGCAACGCGTTACGTAAGCCCATGGACTCGCTGATGGTTTTCATCGGCATGGACTCTTCTTGCAGATGCGCGTTACCGAAATAATTGGTAGTAGTACCGGTAGCGATCACGAGGTAATCGTAATCGAGCTTACCGATGGAGGTTTGGATGTAACGCTCTTTTGGATAGACGGCGCGCAGCTCGCACATACGGAAGTAGATGTTCTTGCTGTCGTCGAACATCTTGCGGAAGGGGAAGGCAATAGAGCTTACCTGCAGACCGGCCGTGGCGATTTGGTAGATCAGCGGAGGGAACTGATGGAAGTTGTTCTGGTCGATCAACACCACTTGGAAGTCAGGGTTATTAGCCAAGGTACGGCACAGGCGTAAACCGCCAAAGCCACCGCCAACGATGACCACACGTTTGGCAGGGATCTTCGGGATATTGAAGCTCATAGACGCTCTTTTCCTTTATTACAGCAGAGGCGCAAGTAAGATGGAAGTCTGCGTCCCTATGATATAACAAAGGCCTAAGCAAGGCACGCACCTTAATTGCTGAGGGTGAGCTGACCTGCAAAGTGCATGGGCACAGAACGTTGGCGCCACGTCTAAGGCGCCTCTGGGCAACTTGACGAGAGCACAATGTGAGCGCAAAGTAAGAGCAGTCTTAATCTGCACTGAGCCGATCTGAGGTGAGCTTACTACCAGTGTCCCTACCTACCTACCTACCTACCTACCAAAGGGCACAGCACTGCCCTGAGCGCACTATGACCTCAAAGTAAGGTCAGCCTCACTTCGATATCATCACCTTAGGAGTATCATTCCGGCCAGCATCACTACCAACCACTCACAGTAACCAGAGGCCACCTGAGCAGTACAACCTACCAGTCACTCACAGCTAAAGGTAGTAGTTACTGCTACTGCTACTGCTCTTATTTCCCCTGCGGCTTATCCTTGTCCGCCACAAAAGCAGTGATCTTCTCCATGGTCTCTGGCACAGAGCTGCTGAGTTCAGTCGCGCTCTGCTGCTGCTGCGCAGCTTCTGCATCCTTCTTCGTAGGATACACGTCCATGGTCTTGACGCGAGGCTTATGCTCGCCCTGATCAACCACAAAGGAAATTCTGCCAATCCTCATAACTTGCTCCTATATCTCTATAGCCGCATATAGCGACCACTGTTACCATAGCGTCTTACCACATCCTACCAAAAGTGTTATCCCTTGAGGATGCGCTTTAGGCATTGCCTCATGCCCCTCAAGGTAAACAGCGTAGCAATGGGTTCTGGCATAGCGCCAAGTGGGTTGAAGGATGGTTGGGTGACAGCCAGCCAAAAACGCCCTGAATACACAGATCCCTGCGCGTAAGCCCTGACCTCAGTGGTCATCACTGCGCTGGAGCTCACTACCGTCACGAGATTCTTAGCACCATCGCTGAGCGTACTCCGCTCTCACTTTGCATCGTGACAGTACGCAGCAACTTAGGAACGACTTACTTTGTAGATGACGGGCTTTAAGGCAATCAGGCGTGCCTCACCTAAAGGTAGGCTCAGGCTAGAGCATCCTTTATCTCGAGGTGTTGGTTGTTGCCAGCACTCACCACTGCATCCGTCAGTTATGAGATCACTCATTCCTTAGTGCTGCTCGGTCTCCTCAGGATCGGCATCGCGATAGAGCTCGATGCCCACCTGCTCTATATTCTCGTGCAACTGACTCAAAAGCTGCGTTAAGCCCTGTACCTGACTTAAGCTCTGGCGTGCCTGTTGAGCCGCCAGCTGCGCCAGTCTCTGCGCCTCACGCAATGGAGCATGCTCGGGCAACTCCTGAATGCGCACCAGATCAAAGCGCAGTGGCTGACCTAACACACTCTCAAAGCGCTGCCGCACATCATCCCAAGTGTGGTACTTATTGCTCTTGTCATGACTGAGCGCGTTTGCCATGTCCGTAAGCGAGCCAAAGTCCTCACTCTCCTTAATGATTAAGCGCCAGTGGCTAGCATCATTAGGGTCAATCTGCCGCTCGACATTGGTCAGCATGATCTGGTTGTGATCACGCTCCGGATAGGCTTGTAGAATCAGCTGATACCAGCTATCTCTCTTCGCCACCTCCGGCAAAAAGTCCATGACTTTCATCTTGACCTTAGTGTCAACCGCAACCGGCCCCAATAACTCCCAGCCGCTATCCTTCTTTGGCTGTGGTAGTGGCACTAACTCCGTATTAACGTCGTCAGTAGAGGAATCGGCAGGGCCTTGCAAGGCAGCCGCGCCCTCCCCACTAGGCTCTTCTTTCTCACCACCAAAGGCGGTGCTCATATCGAGCTCGACATTGCCCGAGAAAGCTTCGCCGTCGTCTTCGTCGTAGTCAGCGCTATCGAAGTTCACACCGGCATCAGCAGGTGCACCGCTACCGCCGCCGTAATACTCCTCATCATCAGCAAAGTCATCGCCTTGCGACGGCATCTGTGCAGGTGGCATGGCGGCATCCCTGTCATCCCCCATGTCAGGCGCTGGCTGCGGCGTATGCTGCATTGGCGAAGACGCTGGCGCTGGAGCGACCATGCCCTGAGGATGCTGCGGAACCTGAGAGGTCTGGGCATACATGCCGCCTTGCTGGCTTTGAGAGCCTTGAGCAGGCATGCCTTGCTGCGGCGCAGCCGGAGCCATTGGCGCCGCAGCAGCAGGAACAGAAACAGGAACAGGGGCAGGTGCAGAGGTAGAGGCAGCAACTTGAACTTGAGCGCTTATCGCCCCTTCCCCACTTACCGTAAAGGCAGCAGCATTACTACCAGCTGGCACCACAGCCGCACCTACTGTCGCAAACTGCGTCGCTTGCTGCGGTGGCCATGGCTGGGAATAACTGTTACCCGTTTGTATGCCATGTGCAAGGTCGGCCCATAAAGGCACTACCTCTACCTGCGTCTGTAAGGTTGGTGGTACCTCCACCTTACTGCGATCAAAAGCAATCAGCGCTCTAAAAGACGCCGCCAGCGGCGCCATGTCATAACCCTGTTGCTGATAGGACGCAACCTCCTGCCAGACGGCAGTATTACGTGCTAACGTTTGCTCGTGCCACTGCCTAAATATAGCCACATCCTGCTCTAATGAGGCGATATTACGCTGACGCGCCACATCATGGGTAGGTGGCAGCGTACCCTTAAAGATCCGTGGGGCATTAGCGCTACTGCGAGCGGGCACATTGCGCGGTGGAGCCTTCTCCACAGGAGGCTCGTGGAGCTTGACCGGCTTTTCATGCATCTCTAGGTCGTGCACAATCAGCGTTGGCATCAGCTTACGCTGGTCATACCACATGGCACTACCATTCTCAAGGCGCAGCTTCTCCACTTGCTTGAAACTTTCGTCTAGATTATCAAGTGCCGAGAGCGCCGCTAGCTGCGCTTGCGCCTGTAAGGCTGCACGCTCCTCATCGGAGTGGGCATGCTTTTGTGCCTCTTGCAGTTGTGTAAGCGAGTCCTGACTGTGCTTTAAGCGCTCGTGCTCAGCAGTGGTGTCAATGCTGCCATCGACCTTTTGCACTACGCTCTGTGGCGCTGTAAAGTGACTGTCTTGAGCCTGTGGCGCTAAGGAGCCCACCGCTACGCTAGGCATGCTGTGCGCTAAAACGCTACTCCCCTGAGCCTGCTCAAGTCCTGAGGCGCTACCCCTTACCCCAATGTCCGCACTCGCACCAATGCTAGTGCTAGTGCCTGCACCTGTGCCTGCCGCAGGAGCTGGCGCCGCCCCAAACATATCGTCATCATCCTCACGCAGCGCCGAGACCATCGAGGCAATCGACTTTTGTGCATTGGCGCTTGGCCCCAGAGCACCGCCAGCGTCCTGCGCAGTCGGCAGCGCCGTGGCCACCGAGGAAGCTGAAGCAAGCGGAGGCAGAGGAGATACAGTGGTAGTGGCCACGGTGCCCTCCTGCCCCGTGGTAGTCAGTACTGTAGGCTGAACGCTGCTAGTTGTGGTAAGCGCGGCTGGGGACACCACAGTATGTGGTACCACCGTAAGATCTGGGCTACCCACTGGAGACACAGCCACAGGCGGCGTGCTCGCCGCGCCATCTTTACCAAAGACCACCTCAGAATCGACCGAAGCGTCCTGCTTAGTAAGCGAAATCGACGACATCATCTTAGCGCCTAAATGACGTGGGTCGTCAGGGGCAAAGCCCGTCGTCGTTTGCTGTGTCAGGATCGCAGCAGTCGCGTCAGCACTGCTGTCAGTGCTGCCGTTGGTGCTAGTAGTGCTGGTAGTGTCGCTGCTCACAGAGGCCGGTGTCGCCGCACTTACCGCCGCAGCAGCTGCCGCTGCAGCAGCCGCTTGCCTTTGTTGCGCCCGCAACTCTGGCGACACGTGCTTAATGGCCGTAAGTTTCTCTAAAGCCTCGTCGCTGTCCATCTTGGTCGCTTGCTGCGCCACAGGATCAGCATTCTGTTGCTGATATTTCTTTACCGCTTCCTGATGCAGCTTTTGTCTGGTCAGCAGCAAAAAGGCCTTATAATCCGCAAGCTTAATCAAGCGCTCGTTGTAGTAATCCCAGAAGTGCTGCTGATAGTCAAGGCGACGCAGCTCCTCTTGCTTGGCAATGCGCTCTAACAGCACCGAGCGCATTTGCACTGGTTTGCCCACACCGGACTTACCGGCGCGCAGTTGCTTTTCAATGAGGCGCTTCTTTTCGTAGAGCGACTCTACCTGATTGTCAACGTTCTTCCGGCCACTATAAGCATCGTCATCCAAAGCTGCAGTTGCGCTGTCTTTATCCTGAGCCTTAGCAGCAGCGTCAGGGGCAGCGCTCTGAACAGACGCAACATCCTTAGAGTCAGCTGTGTTGGCAGAGGCCGCACCAGAGTCAGAGGTAGCACCTAAAGCAGAGGCATCCTGAGCCTTGGTCTTAGAATCAGCACTAGAGTCAGTATCCTTGTCCTGATCTGCGTCCTCGTCCTGTTCCTCATGCGGCGCCAGCGAGCCGGCCTGCGCGACAAAAAGGGCTGGAGGCTGGGTCTGGGGATGAGTCTGATCTACACCATAAACTGTGCTGACACCACCATCTTGATTGGTGCCCTGATAAGCCAGCGCATAGGCGTGAGCGCCCCCCTGAGCAGCGGCTTGCTGCTGCGCATAAACCCGATCCCTCTCGCGTAAAGCGACCAGAGCCGCACGCTGTTGCGGCGTCTCAATCTGATAGCCCTCCACCAGAGGGCCATTAGGGTCTTGATAAAAGGCAGCCTGCACATCAGGGTAAGCAAAGGCCTCATGCTGACCGGCGCGAGAGGCGAGCTGACGCTGCTGCCATTGCATTCTGCGAATCTGCTGCTCTTGAGCAGCTAAGCGCTGTTTCGCCTGCTGCAGCGCCTGCATATTTTTCTGCTGCCACTTCATGGTCGTCAGCAATTGCTGCGTCATGTGCAGCAGCTCTTGCTGTTGCTTACCGCTTAAACCACAGACAGCAGCCACCTCGTAGGCAAAGGGCAGCGCCATGTGCGGCTGTTGCTGCACCATGGCCATTAATTGCTGCAACAAGTACGGATCAAGCGTACCGCGTGGTTTGGTAGTAATGATTGGTGGGTGCATGCCCCCAGCGCCCTGCTGTGGTGGCATTGGCATAGGCGCAGGGGAAGCTGCAGCAGGCATCCCCGCATAAGGCGCTGCAGGCATGGCAGGATATGACTGTGGCTGTGGCAGTGATCCCGCTGCGCTTATGCTAGTGCCTTGGGAGCCACTGGAATATACAGGGGAGGCAGAACCTGAGCGTGGGGCAAGGAAAGAGGAAATAGTACCGCTCTTGACGCCAGGCAGGAGCTGCTGCGCTCTTTGTCGTGCTAACAGAGCTGCTTGCTGCTTGGGACTAAGCTCCTGATTTTGTGAAGCAGCTGGAGTCGTGGCTGGCGGTGCAGGCGTGGTTGGCACAGCAGTAGACGCGCTCTTTGCTGCAGCTACAGTGGTAGCCTCAGCTGGAGACTGCTGCGTATTTGCAGTATTAGGGGTAGATACGGGGGCGTCAGCATGGGCCAGCACCGAGTAAGTACGCGCACTGTCCTGCGGCGAGGAGTGCAGCAACACTGGCTCAGCAAGTGCAGCTGCTACGGCCTCGTGCCATGCGGCTATGACGAGCACAGCAGCTACACCTGTGGTGTGCAGGCTATCAGGAATGGCTGGAGTGGCAGCAATTACAGGAGAGCAAAGAGACATGGTCGGTAAGTGCCCCTGCACCTGCTGGTTAGAGGTAGCCCCAGCCGCTGTGGAGGTACAAATCAGGCGAGGCGTGGGCGTACTTGCGGCGGCAGTACCGGTAGCTCCGCTGGCAGTTGGGGTGTTTCGACTAGACCGTGCCACCTGATGGTTCCTCTATCCCCTGCTCAGGGGAGTTTGCATCCGCTAAAACTAACAAGGGAAAGATGAAGCCCTGCCACCGTGGGGCACAGCCGCCCCACAACCACAGCGCTAATTACGAGCACTGCGCTGACTAAAGTCAGCAGGGAACGACTGACTTAATAAATGATGAGATCTTGAGCAGTCACGAACCCTGTCTCCAGATAGGCTTAGACTCATCTGCGCCTTTTATCTTGAGGTTGTTACCGCCCCTGCGCTCTGTTCCGAGCTCATGAAAAATCCATCACTTATTAGATCACTCATTCCTAGGCTCTTACTAGAGCTCAGCTCTTACTTATTGCCCATCATGGCACGCAAGTCACCCAGCTCCTGCTGCCACTGTGCATTGCTGCTTTGCTGCGCACTCTGCTGTGATGCAGGGGCAGGGATAATGGCAGCAGTAGCGGCTGCCGCTTGCGGCGCAGGCGTACCCTGAGGCACAAACGGAGATGGCGCCAGTGGCGCTGTCTGCGCCACAGACTGCGCACCCTGTGGCCCTAAAGCCTGAGCAGGTGCAGTTTGGCTGCGCACTTGACCGACGAGACCGTCTAAGATGGCAGCGCTGAGATCACGCCCTGCGGGGTTTTCTCCCCTAAAAAGTTTTTTTTTTCGTTCTGGCGAAAAAGCCAAAAGACGCAGCAAGGTCATCTCAAAAGCCGAACGGCCGTCGCTCGCAAAGCCGTACTCTTGGACACCCTCAAGGACAATCTGATAGTAAAGCTGCAATTGCTCAGGGGTAAAAGCCGGAGCAAACTGCGCGAGCATGCTGTTACTAAAGGAGAAGACCTCAAGCGGTGAGCCGCTACCTAAGAACTGGTAAAGTGCTAAGTCATGGAAAACCAGCACCAGCTCATCTAAGAGCTGCTTGTAATTAGGAGACTTTTGGCGGATGCGGGTAAGCAGAGTAGCCAAATCGGTCGCTGTGCCAGTGACATTGCCCGCCCCTGCATTATTGAGCGCAGGGGTAGCACTGTCTTTAGTAGCTAAGAGGCCTAAGATGTCACTGACAAGGGCATCACCTACCGTGCCTAACATGGCTACTACAGTGGCCGTTTCTAACTTGCCATGGCCTAAGGCAATGCCCTGATCGCACAGCGATAAGGCATCACGCATCGAACCACGTGCGGCACGGGCAATGGCGAGCACCGCCTCAGAATCAGCCGCGATGTTTTCAATAGAGCAGATGTGGTGAATGCGCCCTGCGATTTCGTCGACATTAAGGGCTCTCAGCTGAAATTGCAGACAGCGGGAGAGCACCGTGGTGGGGATCTTGTGCGGATCTGTGGTAGCCAGAATGAACTTAACGTACTCCGGTGGCTCTTCTAAGGTCTTTAAGAGGGCATTGAAGCTGTTGGTAGTCAGCATATGCACCTCATCGATGATAAAGATCTTGTAGCGAGCATCGACAGGCTGGTATTGGGCTCTGTCCAGCATCTCGCGGGTATCATCGACCTTAGTTTGGGAGGCGGCGTCGATCTCGATGACCTCAGGGAAGGTGCCAGCGCTAATGGCGGTGCAGGCATCGCAGACACCGCATGGGTGGGAGCTGACGCCTTTTCTGCACTCTAGGGCTTTGGCAAAGATACGGGCAATGGTAGTTTTACCGATACCACGGGTACCAGTGAGGAGGTAGGCATGATGGATACGCTCTGAATCAAGCGAATGCATCAGCGCATTGAGCACATGCTCTTGGCCGACTACATCCTCAAAATTTTGCGGACGGTACTTACGCGCCAGTGCTAAGTACTCACCACCGACTTCCATTGCCATGAATCACCAATCCTGAAACAGCTGCGCGTTGTTACTGGTAGCTTAAGGTCAGCATCATGAGCTCAGCTGACGCTGCGCCTGCACTGAGCCCTATAAAGCGCACCATATGTTGGCTTACGCCCCTATTCCTTGCAGTGCTGTCAAAGGCAAAAATTACGTCTGACAAGACATGCAGAGGCTAACAACAGAGTCACCACACCCACTGCACAGCAGAGGCTCGCAGTGAAAGAACACTGTAAGGGAAAAGGGTTTTTAAGGGAAAAGAGGAAACGTGCGTGGTGAGGGCTAAAGCTGAAGCCAAGAGCAAAGCCAGCACCGCAAACAAAGCACGGCCCCTAAGTAACAACGAAGGGAAAAGATTGAGCAACACCACTTAGCAGCGGGCACGCGACAAGGCGTTTCCTTAAGCTTAAGTGGCAGCAATAAGACAGCTTACGCTAAAACAGCTGAAATATGCACTGTGGTTGTGGTAGTGCCAGAATGGAGGGAACCTCACTTCGCCGGAGGCTCTGGGGTCAGTGCTGCCGCTGCAGAGCACTTACCGCAACACACGGTGCTGCGCACAAAAGACAACAAAGGGTAGCCCCGCTACCCCCTTTGTTTGCAGAGAAGCTCTGCCTATCTCTTGTGCTGCATGCAGCTGAAGCTTGCTTTAGTGACCTGGAAAATCCAGCAAGCTAAAGCAGTCTACGCCACATTCTTCTTTGATTTTAGCACAGCCCCCCAAATCGACCAAATCGATGACAAAGGCAGCTTTAACGATGATACCACCCTCGCGCTGCACTAAGCGGCACATGGCGACAGCGGTACCGCCGGTGGCGAGCAGGTCGTCAAGACAGAGGACGCGCTCACCTGGCTTAATGGAGTCCTTATGCATTTGCAGCTCGTTGGTGCCATACTCAAGGGTATAGGACTCAGAGATGATCTCACGTGGCAGCTTATGCGGCTTACGTATCATGACAAAGCCAGCGCCTAATTTGGTGGCGACAGGAGCGCCAAAGACAAAGCCACGGGCTTCACCAGAGACGACCTTATCGATATGCTCGTCTTTAAAGGCCTCGGCGATGAGGTCGCAGGTTAGATTAAAGGCCTGAGGGTTTTCGCACAGAGAGGTGATATCGCGAAAGAGGATACCCTTGATTGGGTAATCAGGGATGCTGGTGATAGTAGACTTCAGGAAGTTTAGCTGCTCTTCTTTGTTTTGCAGCACATCTTTGGCCAAGGCCATAGTCTTCTCCTCTTGCACGAGAAAAGCACGCGTGGGCGTGTGGGGCATAACGAGCAAACTGGGAGATTATAGCCCAAAAACTGGCATATGTGCGGGAAAAGAGCGTATTCATGCACCAAGCAAGTGTACAGTACGTGGCCGCTCGAAGTTGAGACTGGCAGCTGCTGAAGATGGCCATAAGAGCTGATGGCAGCACCTGACGGCGCCTGACGGCGTTATTATCTCGAGGGAGATCAGCGCAAACACAGGGACAGATAACAGCGCCCGCCCCTCTCTCTCCACCACGAGTCCTCTTAGTAATGGCTGATGCCTGCTGATCTTTGGGTGGCGGCTTCAAAGCGCCTGACGGCGCTACTATCTCGAGGGTGATCAGCGCAAACACAGGGACAGACAACAGCCCACGCGCCACGCTCACCACTACGAGTACCCCTGCTGAATGCTGATGCCTGCTACTCTTTGGGTGATGACCTCAAAGCGCCTGACGGGCCTTTATCTCAAAGGTGCTCAAGGACAGCGCACACACGCACCATAAGCCAACGCTAACGCCTTGCCACAGGGCGCAAGGCTGATTGGGGCTCTTCTCTTGCTTCCCCCAGCTGCGGGCCTATTTATGCCCTCTGCAGAACCTCACCTACATTTGATGCGTTTTTCATAAATTTTCCCTTGTGTGCAGCCCCCATCTTTGGCACAATGCGCCGCTAAGAAAAAACCCGCCCCTGACGTCATCAAGCAATGCGTCGTCAGGATTAATGTTCTTGGCTCCTTACTAACTTTAGCGAGCCCCTTTGTAGGACATCTTGCCCAGTGAGTGGTTTCAACCTTGAATGGTGGGGTAACAATTACTTCACCATCAATGACAAGGGTCATGTCGAGGTCTGTCCTGATCCGGATATCCCTGACGCCCGAGTTGATCTGGCAGAACTGGTCGCTTCCCGCGAAAAAAGTGGTCAGCGCCTTCCCGCACTCTTTTGCTTCCCGCAAATCCTCCCTCACCGCGTGCGTTCCATTAACCGCGCTTTCCAAGAAGCTCGCGATAACTACGGCTATAACGGCGATTACTTCCTCGTTTTCCCGATTAAGGTCAATCAACACCGCCGCGTTATCGAAACTCTCACCCAGTCAGGCGAGCCTATGGGCCTCGAAGCCGGTTCTAAAGCCGAGCTCATGGTAGTGCTGGCTCATGCAAGCCGTACCCGCAGCGTCATCGTCTGCAACGGCTACAAAGACCGCGAGTATATCCGCATGGCCCTCAATGGCGAAAAGATGGGCCATAAGGTCTACATCGTCATTGAGAAGCTCTCTGAGCTGCGCTTAGCTTTAGAAGAAGCCGACAAGCTGCAAGTCACGCCACGCTTAGGTGTACGCGCCCGCTTAGCCTCGCAAGGCTCCGGTAAGTGGCAAGCCTCAGGTGGTGAAAAATCCAAGTTTGGCCTCTCTGCCTCACAGATTCTGCACTTAGTGCAAGAGCTCAAGGACTCCGACAAGCTCTCCTGCTTGCAGTTAATCCACTTCCACTTAGGCTCGCAGATGTCCAACATCCGCGACATCACCAACGGTGTGCGTGAGTCCGCGCGCTTCTATGCACAGCTGTGCCAATTAGGCGCGCCTATCACCTGCTTTGATGTGGGAGGCGGTCTGGGTGTGGACTACGAGGGCACCCGCTCACAATCAGATGGCTCAGTAAACTACGGCCTGCGCGAGTATGCCAACAACATCATCTACGCCGTGGGTGATGTCTGCAAAGAATTCAACCTGCCACATCCAACGGTGATCACCGAGTCGGGTCGTGCTACCACGGCCTACCACACGGTGTTGGTATCCAACGTCATTGGTGTGGAGCGCATTCGTGATGATATCCGCACGGTGACGCCACCAGAGCAAGGCCCTAACGGTGAGGAGCCACCTCGCGTGCTGCAATCACTGTGGCACACGTGGGAGGCCATGCACGAGGAAAAGCAGCACCGCTCGCTACGTGAGTGGTTACACGACAGCCAGCTGGATCTTAATGATATCCACCATGGCTTTGTGCTGGGTGATTACACCTTAAAGCAGCGTGCGTGGGCCGAGCAAATGTACCTCGCCATTTGCTGCGAGCTGACGCACATGCTTGATCCGCTCAACAAGTCGCACCGTGTCATTATCGATGAGCTTGAAGAGCGCATGGCCGATAAGCTCTACGTCAACTTCTCGCTCTTCCAGAGTCTGCCTGATGCGTGGGGCATCGACCAGATCTTCCCTGTGATGCCACTGGAGTTTCTTGACAAGCCACTGACACGGCGGGCGGTGCTCCTTGACATCACCTGTGATTCAGACGGCACCATTGACCACTACATCGATGGTGATGACATCGCCTCGACGATGCCATTTCCGGAGTATGACTCCAACAACCCACCATACATTGGTTTCTTTATGGTGGGCGCCTATCAGGAGATTCTGGGCAATATGCACAATCTCTTTGGCGACACGGAGTCGGTGGACGTCTTTGTCTATGACCATGGCAAGGTGCAAACGCGCCTGTCTGATGAGGGCGATACCGTAGCTGACATGCTGCAGTACGTGCAATTGGATCCATCTAAGCTGCTCAATGAGTTCACCAGCTCCGTGCGTGACAGCGACTTAGATGAGAGCATGCAACGCCAGCTGATTAACGACTTTAAGTCGGGCCTGTACGGCTATACTTACCTCGAAGAAGATCAGATCGAGAATCTGTAATCTTGGTGGTAATGGCAGCAAGCGCTGCAAGCGCAGGCGCTACTGCAAGCGTAGGCACTGCTGCAAGCGTAGGCACTGCTGCAAAAGCGGCGTCTGCGCTCAAGTAAAGCAGTGAGCGCCTCACTTGCTTCTTGAGAGCACGTCTCTTTTAGATCACGTCTCTTCTTGTCATTACCCACGTTGCGGATCTCGCACTATTAGTGAGTACTACCATGGCCACTAAGACTCCATTCCAAACTCTCAACAACGTCGAGGACACCTCGCTTACCGCTAACAGTTTTGGCTTTTTACGCAGCCCGCTGTGCTTTACCCCATACACGGTCGAGGCCGATGTGGCTATTACGGGTGTGCCTTTTGATATGGCTACCTCTGGTCGCTCTGGCACCCGTTTTGGCCCACAAGCAATTCGTGGCATTAGCCCACAGCTTGACTGGGAGCACTGCCGCTACCCATGGGAATTCTGCCTCAAAGACAAGCTGAGCTTCATTGACTGCGGCGATCTGGTCTACCCATCGGGTGACAGCAAGGCCATGTGCGCTGCTTTAACCGAGCATTGCGACAAGCTGCTTGCCTCTGGCAAGAAGTGCCTGACCTTTGGTGGTGACCACTTTATTACCCTGCCACTGTTACGTGGCCATTTTAAGCACTTTGGCAAGATGGCCTTAGTGCACTTTGATGCGCACTCTGACACCTACTCTAATGGCAGTGATTGCGACCACGGCACCATGTTCTACCATGCGCCAAATGAGGGTTTAATCGATCCTGATCACTCGGTGCAGATTGGTATCCGTACTGAGTACGATAAATCCTTAGGCTTTACGGTGTTGCATGGGGCGCTGGCCAATGACCTCAGTGTAGAGGATCTGGTCAAGCGCGTGTATGACACCGTAGGTGACCGTCCGGTTTACCTCACCTTTGACATTGACTGCTTAGACCCTGCGTATGCCCCAGGCACGGGTACGCCAGTGTGCGGTGGCCTTACCACAGATAAGGCGCTAAAGATTGTGCGGGCATTAAAGGATCTGCACATTGTCGGTGCTGATATTGTGGAAGTCTCGCCTGCTTACGATCATGGCGATATCACGGCCTTAGCAGGTGCGACCTTAGCGGTGGAATTCTTACACCTTTTTGCTTTAGGCAAGGATCGCAAGTAGGCCGAGGGCGCACAACGTTAGCTCTGCGGAAAAGTCGACCTGCTAATCAGGCGCACACGGCAGCTCACCTCACAAGGGAAGCTGCCGTATTTGTTTCGCAAGGCAGGTTAGCCCCCTCCTACGCAAGCGGTTACAGCGCCCGCCCCTGACGCCACCACACCATAAGAGCTGCCACACTGCTAAAGGCTCTGTTCCCGCCATGTGCATACCGCAAAGATAAAAGTGCAGCTACAGCTCCGCACTGCACTGCTGTCTTATCTCAAGGTTAGCGCAAGAGCCTACAGCACGACCGCAGAGGTGGGTAGCACTGATGGTAATAACCCTGCTATCCCCCTACTCTCTGCTCCAACTCCCTACTCTCTGCTCTCTGTTCTCCGTTTTCTTTTAGCCTCTAAAGACCTATGGCCCGCCTCCCTTGTCTTCATCCTCAAGCCGTGATTTTTGATCTTGACGGCACCCTCTTAGACACCGCTCCTGACATCATTGCCGCCTGCAATGCCACTCTTGAGCACTTTGGTTATCAGCCTATATCAGAGGCCTTAGCCCGCACTAAAGTCACTGCTGGTATGCGCGAAATGCTCAAGCTGGGAGTGCCTGTAGCAGAGCACGCCAGCGCTGATATTGAAGGCGTGATGCGCTCGTACTTTGCGCAGTATTACGTCGAGCATATCTGCGTTTACACCAAGCCTTTTGCAGGTATTACTGACCTTTTGGACGATCTTAAGCGTCAGCAGGTGAAGCTTGCCATTGTCACCAACAAGTACGAGCACATGGCCCAAGAGCTCTTACAGCGCTTTGCTTTTTACCCTGACCTTGAAGTGATCTTAGGCTGTGACAGTATTACCCACAGTAAGCCACATCCTGAGCCTATCCTTAAGACCATGGAGCAGCTTAACGTGCAGCCTTATGAGACGGTCTACGTCGGTGACCACCTCAATGACATCATGGCCGCCAATCGCGCTAAGGTCATTTCTGCTGCGGCCTTATGGGGCTATGGTGGCAATGAGTGTGGCAAGCCTGAGTCGTGGCATGCAGACTATCTCTTACCTGATGTCGCCGCTTTACGGCAGCTGACTATGGGTACTACGTCCTAAGCCGCAAATACGTGGTGTCTCTGCTGTTTTTCCTGTCTCACTGCCGCTGTGATTTCCACGCACCGAGCGCTGTCCCTTATGCCACATGCCACCACTCACACCATCCTTTTCCCATCTCGCAGGTGGCAAGCTCCCCCAAACACCACTCTGAGCATAATGGTCTGAGCCAAGGCTCAGACCATTTCAGCGCCCGCTCCGCAAGCGCTTACCGCTAAGAGGCATGCCTCTGGACAGTTGAGGCTAACCATTAGGTAAAGGCGACTAATCTGCCCAGCTTATCCACACCGGAGAATAGATCTTCGAGCTTGGCAACGATGCGACGCTGCTCGGCAAGGGGAGGAAGAGGAATTAATAAGCTAGCCAATTGCTTAGCATTCACGTTTGGCTGAGCACTACCACGTGCTGAGCAGCTTATACTTGCCCAGTATGTTGGCGAATTCAAAAAATATTTGACATAACCAACGCTGACAGGCAAATCACCTTTGAGCCGTATCCGAATCAAATAGGAGGCAAACACAGCATTAGACACATTGTCCAATTGCTCTACGACAAAACTTTTGCCAACAGTGCCACCTGTTCTTGCAATCACTATATCACCAACCGAAACCTTAAACTTTGCCAGATCTTGATCAGATATCTCGCAATAAGGCACAAGACTCCAGTCTACTTGACCATTATTCAGGTCAGTGATACGCAGTAGCTTTGCATTGCCTTCAGTGGTTGCTGACGCTGTATAGCCATACTGTACTGATGTAGCTAACTTTCCAAGCTCCACCCACTTCCACTTCTCAGGGATAGCAAACGGCACCTTCTCAGGAGCAGTCCCAATCTGCTTCACCTCAGGCTCAGAGTCGAGCTGTGGTAACAGCTTACCGCTAATAGCCATCTGTAGCGCTGTGTTGCGGAAGTGCTCCGTCATCGGCCCAGCAAACTCGCTGTATGCAGCCTCCATCTGCTCAAGGTGCGCAAAAAGATCGTCGACTATGGCTGCGATACGGCGCTGTTCTGCAAGTGGTGGCAATGGAATAACAAGCTGTTTAACCTTAGATAGTGCAAGTTCTTGCTGTTTAGTCGTCCCTGACCCTGCTGCTAAGATTATTGTTTGGAAAGCGGTACTAGTAAGCACGTACTTTACAAACGGAGGCAGAATCATACTCTGATCTGCTCTGATTACAGTAACGTGACCATCAGCGACCGCTTGGTCATATGGATTGACAGCAGGGTTGTATAAGCCAACTCGTCCTAACGTGCCAGTACCTGTTGAGTTTAGCAATACGTCATTTGATTGCAAAAATCGCTCAGGCTTGTAAGAAGGGATCGTTGCGGGATCGATAAATAAGGCACTCTCCATATGTAAGCCATCCCATTGGTTGCACTTTTGAGCTACAACAGGTAACTGCTTAATCTCAGAGTACTTTGGTGACTTACCGCGCTGGATATAAGTACATACATTGGCAAGTGGTACCCACTGCCACTTCTCAGGGATCTCAAAGGGCACCTCTTCAGGGGCGGGCGCTGTCCCAATTTGATCCACCGCTGGCTCGCTGTCGAGCTGTGGAACAATCTGCCCCGAGATAGCCAGCTGCAGGATGTGATCACGTAGCGGCTTAAAGTCCATTGCTCACCTCACTGCTATCATCCGCAGTTAAGCCAAGCTGCTGCGCAGCAGGTGTCGTGCTGAGCACTTGCTTGATGTAAGCAAAGCCAGAGTTGACTTCGTCAAGCTTGCACTGCATCTCTTCAAGGAGCTGGCCTAAGTCCATCTGCTCCACATCGCTCTTCTCGGCAGCAATCCATGTTGGCACGTTAAGATTGCAATCAGCTTGCGCTAAAAACTCCTGTGCACTGCAGCGGCGCCAGCGACCGCATGGATTGCTCTCTGGGTCGTAGGTCTCATGGCGCTCACCATAGGAGCCCTTACCCAGAGGCTGATAGCAGCTCACAAAATCATCCAAGTGCTTACGCTGCAATGGGTTCTTGCTCATGGAGAAGTTAGAGCCTGCACGCATGTCGTAGAGCCATACATCTTGGGTCGGCTCGCCCTTCTTAAAGAAGAGGACGTTAGTCTGCACGCCCTGCGCATAGAAGATACCCGACGGTAAGCGCAAAATGGTATGCAGGTTAAAGTCACGCAGCAACGAACGGCGAATCTCCGCACCCTCTTTGGTAAAGAGCACGTTATCAGGCAAGACCACCGCAGCACGCCCACCAGTCTTCAGCAGCGACATAATGTGCTGTAAGAAGTTGAGCTGATTGTTGTTGGTGTCAGCGATAAAGTCATCGCGCTTGATGTCAATCGATCCTGAAGGACGCGCGCCAAAAGGTGGATTGGCAAGCACCACATCGGCTAAGGTCTCAGGCCGCTGCAGCAAGGAGTCACCTAAGGTGATAGGCGATTTTTCTCCGGTAATGCCGTGCAAGAACATATTCATCGACCCAAGGGTGACCACCAATGGGGTGTTGTCCTGACCACGCAGCCCCTGCTCCCTTAAGTGCTTGAGCTTGCTTGCACTCTTGGACTGCACGCGCATATGCTCATAAGCAGCCAGCAGGAAGCCACCCGTACCACAGGCCGGATCCCACACCAACTCATTAATCTGAGGGTCAGTAACGTCCACCATGGCCTGAATCAAAGGGCGCGGCGTAAAGTACTGTCCTGCACCGCTCTTCTTATCTTGGCCATTCTTCTCTAAGATGCCCTCGTACAAGGCGCCTTTGACATCACTGCCTACACTAAACCACTGTACTTGGTCGATCATCGCAATGACCTTAGCAAGGTACAGCGGCTTGTCTATCTTGTT
>JAHLFE010000108.1 GCA_018884035.1 Candidatus Anaerobiospirillum pullicola | reverse complement strand
GGCTCCTACCGCCGCAGAAGTCGCTGACGCTGCTGCGGTTGCGGCTGGCATGCAGCTGCCTGCCAAGGACAAATCTGCCGAGGAAAAGCCAAAGGTAGCTCCGGCTAAACTACGCGCTATGGCTACGGAGGCTTTATTTGCTCCTGTGACCACGCCGATTGAGCAAGAAAACCAAGAGCATGCTATGGCCCGTCAGCGCGCGCACCTGATCACAAGAATTGCTCGGCGGCGGCGTCGCAAGTCGAAGCAGGACATTATGGAATCGCAATCACTGCAAGCGGTGTCGACCCAGCCTTTTGTCGATCCTGACAAGATTGACGTTGAGGTGGTCGATGACGCTAACAGCGCTAAGGGTGTGACGGTTCTGCGTGCCAGCACCCGTCCTGGCTTTGAGGAAGAGGTGGCTGAAGCTATTGCCAAGCAACAGAGTGCCCGCCGCAAGAAGCCACAGGCGGTAAAGGCGGCAACCAAGGAGCCAGAGAAGCGGCCTGATCCTGAGGCCTTACTCAAGGCTGCGGCTCTGATGCAGGCGGTGCATGAGGCTAAGGCGGAGCAGAAGGCTCAGGAAGCGGCGCAGCGTGCGGAGCAAGAGGCTAAGGCCAGTGCCGCCGCTGCTGCAAAGGCCGTGGCGGAGACTGAGGTTGTAGAGGATGACGCCGAGCTCTATGACTATGATCCGCGTAATGATCCTGACTACGATCCGCGCTACGATTGGGAGAATCGTAGCTATGCTGACCAGTATCAGTACTACGACGAGGACGAGGATGAGGATGAGGATGCAGCGGCCGAAGAAGCTGTGACCGAAGAAGCACCGGAGCCAGCTCAGCAGCAGGTGCAGCGGCAGACGCGCGCGGCCAAGGTAAAGACTGCCCCAGAGCTTTCTGCAGCGGCGGTACGTCCACTTAAGACCAAGAAGAAGGTGACGCGCCGCAAGACGGTAAAGCAGGCGGAGCCTGCGCCTGTACCTGAGGTGGTCTCACCTATGTCACGGGTGATTGCGGCGCAAGTGCAGGTGGACATGGGCGCGGGCGTGGCCTCTTTAGTACCAGTACAGGAGGAGCAGGGTAAGGCGCCAGTGGTGACTGCTAGCAAAGAGGAGAGCGCTGCTCCGGCGTCCTCTGAGACTATGGCCCAAGCCAAGAGCAAAGCCAAGGCTAAGACCGCTGCTAAGGCTAGCCCTAAGGCGGCATCAAAAGCTAAAGTCACAGCTAAGGCCAAGACTAAGCCCAAGACCAGAGCGCAGGCTAAGAGCTAAGACTCAGCGCTAGGTAAGCATGCTTACCTAGCGCTAAGGCTCTCTTGTAGCAGCGTAGCGCAGCGCAGTGTATTGCAGCACAGCGTAGAGCAGCGTAGAACAGCGTAGCGCAGCGCAGTGTATTGCAGCACAGCGTAGAGCAGCGCAGAGCTGCGTAGTGCGGCGCAGCTTAGAGGCATGTAACCTAAAGAGCCTAACGGCGCATTATCTTGACAGTAGAGCCTCGGCACACAGCTACTCTCAGGGTAAACTACATGCTGGTAGGCAGTGACCTCCTTTAGGATTGGTGCAACCTGTGCGGTCGCGTGCCTCCTTGGAGTAAAAAACTACCCTTAGCTGACTCCTGCCGTGGTCACTGCCATTACTCTTAAGCTCTCGGTGGTAGTTTTACCTGTCCAGAAGCGTAAACAGAGGCTTAGGTCTCACAAGTCGCTTACATTCCTTGTCTTGAAGCCGGAATTTAGAGCTGTTGTCTAAGGGGGAAGAGGCATATGGAGAACAAAAACTTACTTCCTTTTCCTATTGGCATGCCTAATTGGCAGACAATTCGTGAGGACAAGCGCTTCTTTGTGGATAAGACTGAGAAGCTGAGCTTTTTGGTGCAGAATTGTAGCCGCATTTTTTTCTCACGCCCTCGTCGCATGGGGAAAACCAGCCTGTGCTCTACGTTAGAGGAGCTGTTCTCCCATGGCGATCATAATTTTGAGGGCACAGCCATCTATGGTAAGTGGCCTTTTACAGAACGTTATCCGGTGATTAGCTTGTCATTCCTTGACATGCGTTGCAAAGATGCACGCGAGTTTGAGGCGAGCTTGTGCACAAAGATGGCCGCTGCTTATAACAAGGCAGGGTTTCATGAGGTTGTTAAGTACCAAAACGTCAAGTCGTTTGAAAAGCTGACATTGCACCTCGATGCCTTAACTGCTGGCAAACGGCTTGTGTTCTTGATTGACGAGTGGGATTACCCGCTGTCTTCTCATCTTGATAACCAGCAGCTGTTTGCAGCGTTACAGGAAGTAATGAGTGACTTCTATAAGTGGTTGCGCGCGCAGACTCTGGCGAAATTTGTCTTGATCACAGGTATCATGCGCTATCGTGATGTCTCGCTTTTTACCGGCAAAGACATCAAAGATATCAGCATGGATCCTTACTACGCTGACCTCGTTGGGTATACGCAAACTGAGCTTGAAAGCAAGTTTGCTCCCTACATACAGATTGCAGCCACCAAGCTCGGTATTACTACAGATGAGCTTAAGGAGCAGCTGAAGCTGCATTATGATGGCTTTTGCTTCGATAAAGAAGCGTCGGTATCAGTGTACAGCCCCTTTTCCATTAACAGTTTCTTTGAGCCTGTGCTGAAGCCTGACTTTTTGCAAAAGCCTAATCTCAAGCTCTACTTTGACCCCTTCTGGATGGACAGCTCAGGCGCGTCAAGCGCCTTGCGCTCGTTTTTGCGGGCCCGTAATTATGACGTAGCGGCTCTGATAGAAAAGTATAGTTTGCCCGTAGATTTGGATCTGGGAGCCTTATCAAGCCCTGTAAAAGCTTCCGAGGTTACCTTGGATCAGATCATGGTGCAAAGCGGTATGCTCACTATCCGCGAGATTGCCGATAACACCAAAGCTGTTATCACCTCCTCTCCTTGCAGATACAAGTGCGATATCACCAACTATGAGGTGTTTTCAGAGCTTAGTGCGGTATTCACGGCCCATATGGCGGGCAAAGAAGAGACCGAAGTCTATCAGATGCTAAAGGATGCGCAAAATGCCTTAGAATCTGGGGATATGGATCTGGTGTGCAAGAACCTTAACCTGCTTTTGTGCGATTCTCTTTATGACGTCTTCCCAGAAGAAGATGATGATGATGATGATGCGCAACCACCAAAGGAGAACATCTACCGTACCTTGTTTAAGATGTGGCTACGTTCCGCTAAAGTCTCCACTAAGGATGAGGTGGCCAATAGCCATGGTCGGTGTGATTTGGTTGCTCGCACGAGCGATACCATTTATGCCTTTGAGCTCAAGCGCGTGCGAACCAATACCGAGCGGACGAAAAAAGCCATGCTCAACAAGGCAGAGAAGCAGATGGCAGCCAATGATTACTGCAACAATCTCATCAATAAGGGAAAGCTTGTAGTCTGGGTTGTCTTGGTGATTTGCGATAAATACCGGCAGATTGGTGCGTGGAGTACTATTACGAAAATCAAGTTGGCAACAGGATGGCACACCGAGCGCCACGAGGGCATGGTTGAGCCTATTACCGTGCAAAACCAAGAGATGCCTGTAGTGGCTGTTAGCCAGCAGCCTGCGCGTAAAACCAAATCTGCTAGCCGTAAGCTGGCTAACAACGCTGCCAGCTACGGAAGTCGCAAGACTACTCACAGCGTTGCTAAGCGTAAGGCTTCAGCAAAGGACAAAGCAGCGGCTAAGGATGCCTCTAAAGCTAAAGCCACGTCCCAAAAGCCTGTGGTCAAGCCAAAGGCAGCTCCAAACGCTAAGGCACCTGCCAAGGCTAAAGCGCAAGCGGAAAAGCCTGCGGCCAAGCCAAAGGCGGAGACTAAAACTAATCCTGCGCCTAAGGCTACGCCCAAGACCAGAGCTAAGACCAAGCAATCCTAAGAGCTAATAAAGCCAGAGAGGGCCAAAGACAGCACGTGCTGCTGGCCTTATCTGGCAGTGTGCTGTTTGCTGCCACCATGGTCGCAGTCCACCATTTCTGTGGGTACCATCTCGCGGTGCTCACGCTGTTAAAAGCTACAACCTGCCACTAATTCGTGGTACATTACGGCTGCTTAGCGCACCGCTTATGGTGTCGGCTCGAACACAGCACTGTTTTGAGCTCCCTGCCTTTACTGTTTCCTCTCCAAAGTTACGCACCTCCACGTCATGGCGTTTGCTCTTGATGGCAGCTTAAGTCGTGGTGCTCTTTACTTTGTTCCCTCTGCCTTTAGAGGACTGAGCACCAAGAACGCTGTCAGAACGAGTTGAAAAGAGCCTACATAACGCCGCTGCTTGTTACCGTCGTTCGAGGTGTTATGCCAGCTTTCATTGATCTCAATCTCAATCAAGCCCTGCAGGCGCTGCGCCTCCAGCAATTAGGCTCGCTAGCAGCAGTGAAGCAGGATATGACCAGCGCATGGCAAAAGCGAGTCATCGTCCGTGATGTGGTCACAGGTGCCATTGTCTGTACACAAAAGGGCGTCAATAGCCTCAGTAAGGCAGAGAGTCTGGTGTCAGCAGAAGCAGCACACGTCATTGCTAACAACACCACCTCCACTTCCTCCTCTTCCTCTGCCGTTGCGCCGCAAGAGCAGATTACAGCCACGCCAACAGAGCCTAGCGCCTCCCCAAAAGAGAGTAAAGCTGCCGTCGCCACTGTCGCGCAGAATATGAGTAAAAGCCAAAGTCAGGCTACTTACGGCAGGGTCTATGTCTCCAATGTGTCAAGCAGCAATATTAAGGTGCTCCCAGGCGTCGTCCGTAATGCACCAGCTGCTACCACAGATCTAAACACCACCAAAGAGAATAAGAGCACTGCCACCACCCCCATTACCACTGACGCTGCTGCAAATACAGCTACCACTACCAAGAAAAAAGCCGCAAGCACCGACGAGAGTAAGAATGCTCGTAAGCGTGCTCGTACCAGTACCCGCAAAAAGAAAGAGCGCGTCACCAATGATGCTCAGTCACCGGATCAGAGTAGCTGGAGCATCGCTCACAGTACGAATACCATCTTCGCTGACAGTGAGGTCATGGGGGCTGATATGGGGCCCGAGGTAGAAGCGGCTAGCCCACTGTCAGCTGTGGATATCCTGCGAGTGGATACCAGCACTCACTCACCATTGTTACAGCCTAATTTGCAGCCCGAGCTGTTGGTAGGTGGAAGTAGCGCCCACGCACCAGCTTCTAATTTAGCCATTAGCCCTGCCACCATGAGCAGTGCTGCGGAGAGTAGCAGCACATTTGTAGCTGTGGATACAGAGACGTCTGCCGCTATCTTTGCTGCGGAGATGACTGAGCAGAGTAACGCTACGCTCATATCTGCGCTCAAAGGGCAGTCGGGTAATACTGCGCTGTCGCCGCAAGCACCAGTGGATTATGACTTGCCAGATGCGGCTGACGCGCATCTGAGCGATGCTCAAGAGGGCTCCTTGGAATTACGCCGTAAAGACCAGCTATCGGTGGCGCCTGCTCTGCAGGTGGTGCCACATAGTGGCGAGCTAAGCGCTCTGGAGAGTGGCAATCAAGGAAGTGGCACACAAGAGCGCGGCGTCGTTGATAGTGACATCCACGGCAGCGGTGAGCAGGGCGTAGTTACGCCACACCCACAAAATGTCGCAGCAAGCCCAGCCGCTGCCGAGGTACGGTCTGAGAAAACAGAGACAGCTCCAGTGGGGACGCCAGAGGTAACAGCTAACGCTATCGTCGTCAATGACTCAGCTCCAGCCACCACCAACAACAACAACAACAACACTCAGAGTGAGGCTACAACAGAGGAACAGCCAACCACTACCGCTGCAAAAGCAGAGATTACTGTAAGCGATCCAGCACCAGCATCACTAAGTGCTCATAGTACCCAGAGTGATGCCTCGGCGCAGCTTGCTTTGGCAGCTGCAGAGAACAGTGCCAGCGTGGCGGTGCCAGTGGCTAACACCACCACAGATACCGATACTGACACGAGAGCTCCTGATTTTGCAGACGACGATACGTTTGCTGCTAGCAGTGAGAGTACTGAGCCGCCGGCGGCGCTGTCCTTAGCGGGGGCGACTGCTATGGTAAGTGCTAAGAGCGCTGTGGCGCTGCGTATTACCCCGCATACGCTTAATACAGCGCCATCCTCAGCAGAGAGTACTGTGGCAATGACAGGAAGCGATAGTGCATCAGTTGCAGCGCACTTTGCTTTTGCTCCTGTAGCTGAGCTCGAGCCATTAAAAGCAGCGCTGCAGGTACCACAGCCAGATACCTCCGCCGTGCAAATTGTTACACCTGATACTACTGAGAGTAAGAATCAAAAGCAGAGTGAGCTGGCTCTGCACAGTGCGCAGCCAACCGCCACTTTGAGCGCTCTTGATACAAGCTCTTTTACCGTAGAGAATGATGCAATGGCACGGCAGCCAGCTGTGCTGCCGTCAGAGTCTCCTGACAGTGCCGCCGTACCAGAGGTAGGAACTACAGGAGACTTAGCTGCATCTTTAGAGGCAGCACAGGAGCTAAAGAGTGTAGGTAGTGCCACCGCGCTTACGGCCGCGCCTGCCCTGCTTGCGGATAGTGAGTCTTCTGGCACTGTAACTGAGAGTGAGGCGGGGACTTTAGAGATTGAGGCAGCGGCTTTAGCGGTAGGTGCAGAGGCGGTTAATAACGACGCTGCTCACTATCAAGGAGAGAGTGCGCTGCGCTCCATGGCGTCTGTGAACGTAGTGGGCACTGCCGCTCTTGCTGCGGACGCGCTCTCTGTAGACAGCGAGAGCACAGAGGAGAGTACGCTGGCCACTGCGAGTACGCTCACCCTTGCTGTAGCAGGAGAGAGTGCTAGTGCTAGTGCAGGCTTAGCCATTACCTCCAGTAACCAGAGTGCGGCGCTCGTAGCGGCTACAGTGGAACCTCCAGCAGACACGTCAGCCGCTGCCGCACACACTGAGAGTAGTGCCGCCACGCCAGAGGCAGAGAGCGCTGTTACTGACACTGTCCCGCCAGTAGCAGAATCTGACCTAAAGCCCGAGGCTAATGCGGCCGAAAGCGCAGCGCAGGCAGCTGTTGGCGCTGTCCATGAGGTAGCGCAAGGGGCTGCTCCTGAGGGTAAGATTGTAGACACTGCTGCCGCTACAGCTTACGCCCCAGCGTCACTTTTAAGCAGTAGTGACCATACAGTAGAGTCTGCTGCAGCTGCGCTTACACAGAATGCACTTCCTGACGAAAATGCCGAGAGCCTCTTAGGTGGTGATGTGTTTGGCGCTAGCCACACTGACTTACTGGGTACCGCTGCGGCGCTCTTTTTGGGAGATACAGGGACGGGCGCTGCTCCTGTAAGTCCACTCTTAGCGTCCACTACCCCACATGAGGGTGGTTTAGCCATTACGCGCGCGACGCCAGCAAGTGACGATGATGCCAGTGCGCAGTAGTGTTGGAGCTTCTGAGGCTTACAGGCAAAGAAAAAAGGGATGTCAGTGACATCCCTTGCTCTTGAGGAGAGTGCGCTGTGGGGCGTCTCTCTGTTCCTCTTGGTTGTTGGTAGTGTGCTGTGGCGCAGGAGGCAGACACTGGGGACGGGCGCTGCTATCAGTGGTGATAGTGGTGATAGTGGGCACTGCTTGCTACTTTTGTGGCGTCCCATGGTCGGGGTACGCCTTAGAAGTTTTGCTTGCAGCAAGATACCACCCGTCCGAGAACACCAAAGCTAGGTGGTAGTGGTTGGGCCTTAGCCATGTGCTTGGAGTTGGAGATCACCCACTTGTGATGACGCCTGCCGATGTAGCGTACCGTGGTAGCTTTGTCCGGCAGTAAAATCGCGACTAGCTTGCCGATGAGGGTATAGCGGTCACGCTGCTTCACGTCCACAATGACGTCATCACCAGTGTTAATGCCCAGCGTAGCGTGCAGACTGCTATCAGTCACTTGCAGGGCGATATACTGCAAGGCATCGCACTTACAGTCGGTAAGTCGTGACCAGTTGGTGATGTTGGCACAGCCATGAAAGCTCGGCACAGAACGCAGTTTGGGCTTAAGTTGTGGCATAACCCAGCGTAAGTTAGCAACGTTGCCACTGGCTAAGATTTCCACTGTCTCAGGGCTTGGCTTTGTGGCCTCCGTTTCTGCTAACAGTGTTGGCGCGGCACTTGTGAGGGGTAGTGGGGGCAGCAGCGTCGTGCTGTCTACGCTCGCGGCCAGTGAGGCGGCAATAGGCGCTAGCATCTCCATCTCTGCCTCAGCCTTGCTCGCCTTTACTGGTAAGTCAGGCAGTTCTGGCACGGAGATGCGCGCGGGATCTACAGGATCTGTCTGGGCAGTCTGCAGCTGTACTGCAAGAGCAGGCGTCGTGGGTTCCCAGGTCTCCATGGGCTTCATTGGATCCATGGTCTGCATGGTCGCAGTGGCCAAGCGCTGTTGCCTTTGCTGGTAGCCGTAGATAGTACTTGGGGGAAAGACGGTGACGCGATGCTTGTTGCTCAGTCCCAAAGCACAAGCTTTCATGCGCAGGGCGTCTGGTGGACATTGGAGCAGCTGCATTAAGCTCAGACATTGCTCCATGCTTGGCCATTGTTCAGAGCAGTACTCTTCCCAGCTGATAACTACGTTTTCTGGCAAAGACAGGCGTGATGCCAGAAGCTGGGCGCTTAAGTTTTGGCGCAGGCGGTAAAACAGCAGGTTGCTTTTGGCTTCAAGCAAGTCTTGAGGTAAATCAATGGCGGTGAGGGAGCTGCATTGCTCGAGCTTGAACGCCACCAGCGGCTCTGGGCGGTATTGCAGCAGAGTCTTTGGGCACGCAAAGAACTGAGCCAGCTGCTGCGTTTCCTCCTCATTAAACCAGCGCAGGGTCTTTAAGCTCTCACAGCGGCTGATGCGGCTTTGCATTGTGTGTAGCTCTTGTGCCAGAGCCATTTGCTGCACATCGTTGTTTTGCCGTAGCGCCTGCAGATTGGCTTTAACCTCGAATAAGCTGCAAGGGCTAGGGTTTAGCCCCGAGTGCTGCATGGGTTGTGGTAATGGGCTCATGTTAAGTTTGCCTCTCTCAGGGGAAAACAAGGACACCACCATGGTCGCTCTCTGTGGCTAATGGCGGAAAACAGCAAAGCTGCACCAAAGAGCACGCAGGGTGGCCAAAAGAAGCGCGTAGAAACAACGATGCTACGCGCTCACGGTTTGGATGATGTATGGCTATACTCTAACGCCAAAAAGCGCCACTAAAGCCATGCGCCAGACGTTATGCTGCTGAGCCGAGATAATCTGCTGACCATGCCGGAATTTGCCTAGATGTATGGGCATTTTTGCAAGCAAAAAGGTCTTAGATAAGCCCAAAACAAGAGGGGGTACCCCTCTTTAAGACTTGTGATCAAGTTTGGGGGCAAAAAGGGAAAAGCAGAGGCCTTGGGGCGGCTTTTTGCCAAAAAGTTGTTGACAGGGGACTTCACTTTGTGGGGCAGGTGGTATGAGCTTTGGGGGAACTTTAGATAGAGGTCAGCAGGGAGGAAGGCACAAGGTGCAGAGCGCGGTGATGGGCTTGAAGATAAGGGACGAGGAAGAGGAGTAGGTGTTTTGTGGTGCAAGCTGGCGTGCTGGGCGGTGCTCGTGGTGGTTCTTAGCGCGTAGCGCGCTGTTATCACTGTCAAGCCCCGTGCACTTTGGGGCAGTGGGAGAGCAAGGCTGATTCCCAATGGTGCTTTTTCCCGACAATCTGCCTAATTATGGATGCAAATTAGTGAAAATCGCTAGCTAGGTAGCATTTCCATTCCCTAAGCGTTCCTAGTACTAGGCTCTTGTGGTATAACAGCACTGAGACATGGTGGGCAAGGGCGCCAGAGTGTAGGAATTCTCCTGCGCTTACAGTGCTATTTGCCTTTTGGTATTTGTGCTTCGTTAACTTTGCCTAGTGATGGAGTTTAAAAGTATTTACCACCAAGCGGCGTTTGAGGCCATCAAGATAAACCGCTAATACAAGCCATCCAATAGTGATCTTCAAAGTAGATTGCTGAGCGGTGTGGCTCGGTAAATACTTTTGAACTTCATCACTAGGTAGGGTAAAGAAGGGGGCACGCGAGGCGAGGGTAAACGACAGTCAGTTGGGTTTGCTAGCGGCTTAGGTGCAGCTTTGCTGCGCGAGGCATCACCTTTTTCGGTACAATATGGGCATGCCTAACTTAAGATGGTGGCGCGCGTGCTTACCATCAACCCCTGACTGTGGTCAGAGGCACCCACTGCTTATTTTCGTGGTCAGCTTAGGCTTCAAGGAGTTTTTCGTCGTATGATTGGTATTGTTGTTGTCTCTCACAGCAGTAAGGTTGCCGAGGGTATTTGCGACATGGTGCAGCAGATCTCTGCCCGTGACGGTACCAAGATGCCTATTTATCCTGCCGGTGGCAATGCACAAGGTGGCTTAGGCACTGATCCACAAAAAGTCTTAGACGCTATTAAGAAGGCCGATCAGGGTGAGGGCGTAGTAGTGTTAGCCGACTTAGGCTCGGGCGTGATTAGCTCGCAGGCTGCTATTGCCATGTTAGAGGAGCCATTACGTTCGCGTGTGCGTATTGCTGATGCTCCAGTATTAGAGGGTGCTGTTGGTGCAGGTGTCGAGGCTGCTTCCGATGGTGAGAGCACTTTAGACTTAGTGGTGTCGACTGCTGAGGGTGCTCGTCAATTACACAAGAAGTAAGCTTGCCATGCGCTTACGCGACAGCTTGCTGTAAAGCTAAGCTGTTTTCTCAAGAGGTCTGTGGTGAGAGATTGCCACGGGCCTTTTTGTTTTTGGGCGCGGAGTAAAAGAGGAGGCAGCAGAAAGAAGAGCGGAGCGTACAGGCGGGATAAGAGCACGCGGCGGAGAGCAGGCACACACGCCTTGCGGGGAGTGATGGGCGTGCTGAGTGGGAGTGGCGTGAGAGTGGCGTGAGAGTGGCGTGAGAGTGGGGCGTAAGTAGCGAGGAATTGCTTTTAGGAGTGAAGTAAGGACTGGGTATTAGTACTTAATGTTACTCTTGTCCTCAGGACGAATTGGGCGAATCACCTTGCAAGGGGTGCCAATAGCCACCACATTCTCTGGGATGTCCTTAGTCACCACGGATCCTGCACCAATAATAGAGCCGTTGCCAATGCTCACACCAGGTAAGATGGTGACGTTAGCGGCAATCCACACATTCTTACCAATGGTGACTGGCTTATTGTACTGATAGGCCTTAGAGCGCAGCTCGATGTCCTCTGGGTGTACGGCCGTGGCAATAGTCACGCGTGGGCCGATCATGGTGTTATCACCAATGGTGATAAAGGTATCATCTACCGCGATAAAGCCGTAGTTGATGTAAACGTTGTCACCGAGTCTGACGTGGTTGCCACCAAAGTTCATTAAGATCGGGGCTTCCACAAAGCAGCCCTTACCTACCTTATCGAACATCTGAGGCAGTAAGGCCTCACGGCCCTCTAAATCCGTGATAGCGGTACGATTAAACTCGTCCATAGCTTTGAGGCATTGACGCTGCTCCATAAAGAGCTCAGGCATGTTCGAGGCGTAGAGTTCGCCACTGTGCAGGAAAGGGTACTTGGTAACGGTATCGAGATGCATACAATCCTCGCAGCAGATGAGGTATGAAGGGCAGAGAACAGAGCGAGCTGAGATGCTCAGCTGAGGTGCTCTGTGTCGTCGGGCAAAGGGCACCGCAGCACGGATCTGCGGGCGCCACGGCCGACTAGCCCAAGTGAGAGCATCATAACCTATTTTGGTGCAGGTATAACTATTCTTTGGTGCCCTGTCTCACAGTCTGTGCTAAAAGGCGAGGTTGTTGGTGGCTCTGGTCATACCCATGAGCCGCATAACTGGGGCAAAACCCAGAGGTCTATAACCCAAAGGGCCATATCATTACCCTTAGACGGTAGTAGTAGTAGCAGCTGAGAGCAATCCTGTCAGCAGAGCAGCGTCATTCCCCTTACCATTACCAGCATGACCACTACCGCTAACAGGTGCTGATGTAACCCCCGAGATTAGGAAAAGCTCGGGAAGTAGGTAGCGCTAAAGTGCTAAAGAGCCCACTTGTCTTAAACCGCTCTTACTTGCCACCATGGACATACGTGCAGTGCTGCCGCCCTGCTTGTCTCAAGGTTGTTTGGCTGGCTTTGTAGGGCTTACATCCTCGAAGCTGGGCTGCTTCTGCGGCGCTGTGTCACTTCTTCTTCTTCTTCTTCTTCTTTTTCTGTTAGCAGCCCTGCGCTTTACCGTCTGAGCGCCGTTTTTAACTCAGATGCGCTGCTCTAATTCACTGCTAATTTGCTGCTGTTAGGATAGAGCGAAGATAAGCAATGAGGTGGCTTACTTCGCTGGGGGCCAACAGCGACGTAAGCGCAGATGAGGCTTAGCGTGCATTTGCTTTTGCTGCAGCCAAATGCCACTCACAAAGCCCTAGGGAGCTATAGCTATAATGAAGGCTTTAACCAAGAGTTTGTTGGCTTTATCAATGACCATGACTACTTTAGCAGGCGCTCAAGCCTATGCTGCCGATACCAGCAAGTGCACTACCCACGGTGTGATCTCTGTAGTGGGCCAAGGTGAGGTTAAAGTTAACCCTGACCGTGCCCAACTCAATTACCGTGTCTCTGCCATTAAAGACACCCCAGAAGAGGCTCGTGTCGAGGTCGAAAAGACCATTACCGCGTTTTCTGACGAGGTGGCGACCTTAAAGTTAGGTGATAACGCCTTTGTCGCAGACAACCTCAGCATCATGCCACGCTATGAGTACAACTCTGATGCGAAGAAGCAGGAGCTGCGTGGTTACGAGGCCTCACGTAATGTGACCATTAACATCAGCGACTTTGCTCTGATTGGCCAGTTAAACGACATGGCGATTAAGTCCGGCATCAATGAGATTGCTGGCTTCCAATACAGCGTGCATGATCGCCGTCAGCATGAAATGGAAGCGGCCAAAAAGGCCATTGAAGACGCCAAGATGCGTGCGCAGCTCTTAGCTGATGGCTTTGAGGTGACCTTAGGTCAGCCTTGCTCGCTGTCGTTCCAAGGCAATGGCATTGCGGTATATCGTAATGCTGTCGCCCCACGTGCCATGCTGATTGGTGCAGCCATGGATAGTGCTGGTAACTCGGTAGAGAGCACTTACAGCGTGGAGCCAATGGTGATTTCCTCCTCGGTCTCTGCTACTTTTAGCATCGAGCCACAAAAGGATAAGAAAGACTAAGCTGCGGTGCGGAGCAGTTTACCCATAGCCGCCACTATGGCATGACGCCAAAGGGCGCTCAGGTTTAGCCTAAGCTAAGGCATCACTGACAGTGCGTACAGTGATGCCTTTTTCTTTGGTCGCGTGCCCCTTGTGACTGTGTAGGGTAGTAAGAGGCTACTCCTTGGCCGTTAAGGCAGGGGCTGGCTGGCGAAACGCCCACGCACCTAAAATGATAAAGCCAATAGAGGGGCAGGAGCGCTAGAGGCGCTCACACAAAAAGCGGGCTCTCCTCAGAGTTTGGTGGATGCTAAAAAGCAGCCGCGCCCCTGCGATCAAGCATGGGCCCCAATGTGATGGCGTTTGGCGTGACCAACCTTGGAGTAGTGTTGGTGCCCTATCCACCAAACTCTGAGGAGAGCCAAAAAGCGCGTGCTGAGGGCTTGAGGGGATCAGAGAAAATGGGCGTAAGATTGGGGCGCAGGGTGCACAGCTCTAAGGTGCATATTACCAAGAGACCAA
Source organism: Candidatus Anaerobiospirillum pullicola (assembly GCA_018884035.1). Taxonomy (GTDB): domain Bacteria; phylum Pseudomonadota; class Gammaproteobacteria; order Enterobacterales; family Succinivibrionaceae; genus Anaerobiospirillum; species Anaerobiospirillum pullicola. Next base: position 815 of record JAHLFE010000108.1, on the reverse strand, counting down.
AAGGCAATCGGCAGGCGGCGAGCGCATCTAAACAACGCTCGGCGTTAATCGAGAGGAAAAGATGTGAAGACGGGCGCAGTAAGATGCAACCATCTTAAGTGGCATGAGAGCAAGAGAGCAGTGCGGGTACACGCGCACTACCCCTCTGCGTAGTGGACAATTAGTGCGTGTAGTCGAGAATGCGGATGTCTGTTGGCAGCTTGTTTTGCAGCAGCTTCTTCATGCGCGCGGCAAAGGGACACGGAAAATCCAGAGGCAGGCCCTTTTGTACACAGGAGCCAAAAGCAATGGTGTTAGCGCCCTTTTTCAGCAGTAGTTCAGCACGCGCTAAGACTCTTTTGCCTGGGCAGCCACCACAGTTAGTAAAGCCCACCAGCTCGATGTCACTGCTACTGTTGAGCTCAGCAAAGGCGCCTTGCTTGCTCTGTACGGTCTGAAAGCATTTGGTGCCTGGGCAGTAGTCCTCTGTTTGCTGGCAGCGGATAATGCCCAGTTTGATTGGTGGCTGGGAGGTAGCCTCGGTAGTTGTGGCGGCGATGGTAGGAGCTGTTCCGCTCCATAGGCGTTAAGTTAAGCAAAAACGCTTAAATATCAGCATCAGCGCCACTTAAAGTAGCTTTTAGGCCGGTCGATTGGCATTTTAGCCTTAAAACCGGCTCAAAGAGACGCATTTGGCGCCTATGATGAATCCCTTATATAAGGGATTCTTGGGTGAACCGTCGAGTCTAGGTGTTTCCAGTCTGGAAACATCTTCCTGCGCGATTAAGTGGCTTGTAAATGCCACTTTTTCACTACCCAAGCAAACCACTAACTTA
>JAHLFE010000107.1 GCA_018884035.1 Candidatus Anaerobiospirillum pullicola | reverse complement strand
TAACGAGCGGTTAAGCCCCTTCAGCAAGTGTCCACTACTAAAATAGTAGCTTACGACTGTGTAGTATAGGCAGATACGCTGGGAGCAGCCATAACAGCTAAAATAAGTTAAGCTTAATTTGACAGCCCTGTGCTTCCACTAGGGGAGAGACCGCGCGTAAATACCTGCAACTCCCTACGCCAATGGTGTATGCCTGTGTGGGGCATATACCATGAGCCGTTTCCCTTTTCCATCCTTACCACCAGCCCTCAACTGCTATCACTGCATGCATTGTACAGAGGGCCAGCATAGCTTTGCTTGTGCCATATAGGTACGAAGATGACAGCAGTGAAATGTTTCTTGCTTGTCTCTTGTCACGTGGGGTAAGGGCTGATCCTGCATCTACTTTCTAACTTATGCTGACCTTTTTGGGCACCGGCTCTTTGACGGAACTGGGCTGACAAGAGATGAGCTCTTTAGGTGTAGGTGTAACCGCCGCCTGTCTTGGGTGGCCTTTTGTCTTGTCATGAGGTGGAGGCAACACACAGACACGCCGCTCTTTCTATGGAAAGTCCGACCCTCATTGGCTTTGGTGATCAACTGCTGCAAAGGTGCAAATTGCTTAGGTCGATTCTCGTCCACCTTGGTCGTTTCATGCGCATGTATTTGATCTCATGCTTTGTCTGCGTCTTGGTGGTACCGCTCTTCTTTAACCTCGCAGATATCCTCTTTGGGCCGCTGCCTAATCAGGATCTGCTCTATGTGCTGTGCGCGCTCTTACCGGCTGTGAGCAGTGCTGTGTATGTCTATAGACAGCGCCAGCGCATCAATTCTGACGAGTTAAGCTTCTATGTGCGCGAGCGCCTGCGTAAGCAGCCGCTCTTTGTGGCCCATTACTTTGCTTTAAATGGCCTCATGGTGCGTGAGGTTTGCCCGCTCTCGCTGGATCTCTCGGCGTTAGATCAGGCTACAGATACCGAGCTTAATACTGCCATGATGGTCTATAAGGCCCATGCTCCCGCTGACCTCTATGCGGTTGGCCACAACAATCAGCAGGTTATCAATGATCAGGTAAAGCGTGCCTTATTCTTCATCGATCCCATGTGCAAAAACTTAGGATTGACGGGCAAGAGCCTAGCCTTAGCACGGCGCTCTTATCTGCAAGGTGTGCGTGGCTTTGCTGTGGGTAACCATGGCGTGCGCACAGGGCTTGCCGGTGAGTTGCCATTTTTAGAGAAGCAAGCGCAGCTGCGTGGCCCTTATCTCTGCCAGTACATGCTGATCAGCTTAATGCGTACTTTACTGCGCGCGCTGTCAGAGGAGCAGTTAGACTGCTATCAAGAGCTGTTGTGGCATCAGCCGCTAATCAAGCAAGTAGCTTCCATGCTGTTAGAGGTGCCACAAAATGCGATTACGCCGCAGTACCAAAATCGTTATTCGTACATCCTGCAACATGAGCTGTTTCGCTTAAAGAAGCAGGCGCGCACGCAATTTCACTTTAGCTCTGACGCGCACAGCTTTACCTTTGATGGGGAAAAAGCTCGTGCCAGCTACGGCCCTTATGCAGATGCCTCCATGGGACAAAATGGTTATCAGGGTTTTAGTTACGACTTTGGTGCGGGCCCCTCAACCGCAAAAGAGTGGTCTTATGCCCAAGAGGTGAAGCAGGCGCGTGACGGTGCTTACTACTCCTATCGTAACTTTTACCGCGATGCCTACACCCAAGCGCAGCAGGAAAATGCGAGCAAGGGTTATGATCATGCCTTTAAGCGGGAGCAGGACACGCAGCAAGAGCAGCACCAGCAGCGGAGCTCTGCGTCATCAGAAGCAGGACAGCAGACGGGCAGCAGGCCGTACTTGACGCGCTTGCAGCGAGCTTATCGCACCTTAGAACTTGGCGATGATGCCACACTGGCGCAGGTCAAAAGACAGTACCGGCACTTAGTCTTTAAGTACCATCCTGACCACATTCATGGTTTTATGGCGCTGCCAGACGCCGAAAAAGCGGCGCTGACACAGCGCCTGCAAGAGATTGTGCAGGCGTACAACTACATCATGTGCATTTGCGCGGATAAGGATAGCAAGGTGCGCCGTCCGACGGCCGCCTCATAACAGCAATGTCGCGCAGCTGGGAGCCTTACCGTGCGGTGTAAGTACCACCGCGCTGTGTGAGCTCACAGGAATGTGCGAGTGGTGCTGTCAATAGTGTGTTTATGAGTGCGTGCAAGCTGCCTATTAACCTTGGCCACCTCTTGTAGTGATTATGGGGCATCTCTCAGGGATGCCCTTGTTATGTGTGCCCATTCCCACGAACTTAACACCACCATGGCTTTATGTCGCTCTAGGTGTGTGTCCATGCCCTTTAGTGATGAGTGCTGTAAGTGGCGCTATAGCGCTTACAAGCTGGTTTTGCGCATCTTATTACCCTGAGTGATGTGTTATTGCTGCTCAGAGTGGCGTTGGCAGCTCTTAGGTTCGTGGGTAGGGGATATCTCTAGGGTTAAAGTCACGAACCAGCCAGCCCGCTGGTGGGAATGGTTTGTGAACAGTACTGACAGCGTGTGGTGACATAGCCGCTACAGAAAGCAGCGAGCACCACTTTAGCCCGCCTTTGATCTTTAGCTCTAGCGTTGCTGCGCGGATCCAGCATCTTTTCGAGCGCCTTGATCTCATCAGGTTTGTTGAGAGCACGCTCTTGAAATAAAGGTAGAATATCCTCTGTGCGGATGGTGTTAATGTCACTATGCATACTATCCGCCGTATGCTGGGCGTTTTCTAGTTTTTCCATGCCCAGCATTCTTGCCTATGCCACATCCAGTTACAAGCTATACAGCCTACACTCCTGAATGTGGATTTATGTGGTTTTGTGTGGTTTACTAGGCAATGCTAAACTAAAGAAGCAAGGCGAATCTCCCACTAGCGGTGTTGTTTGGCTCGTGGTGGCAGACGTATCGGACGTGCAGGTCTACACAATGTAAATTCCAAAGCTTAGCCTGCACCGTGCCTGTGCTAAAATTTACGCCCCTAAAGCTTTAGGCCTAAAAGCTCCTCTGTCATGTCATGGTGCTTGCGCCTGAGAAAAGGCTCTCTTTGCGGCGGCGTTTGCAGGGCCAGTTTGGGGTACTTTTTGGGGATCATCTTTTGATAGAACTGAAAAACATTGAGAAGGTGTACAACCAAGGCACAGCACAAGAAGTGCGCGCCTTAAAGGGCATTACACTTTCCATTGAAAAAGGCGAGATCTTTGGTGTTATCGGCCTCTCGGGTGCAGGTAAGTCCACGCTGATTCGTCATATCAACATGTTGGAGCGTCCAACATCGGGCACCGTGATCGTCAATGGCGAAGACCTAACCGCCATGGATGAGGTCAAACTGCGTGAGGCCCGCCGTCACATTGGTATGATCTTCCAGAGCTTCAATCTGCTCTCCTCAGCTACCGTGGCAGAGAACATTGCCTTCCCTCTAAAGCTTGAGGGCAAGAAAGAGCAGGCGGAAATTGATAAGCGCGTCACAGAGCTCTTAGACTTAGTGGGCTTAGCAGACAAAGCTGACATGTACCCAGCTCAGCTCTCTGGTGGTCAAAAGCAGAGAGTGGGTATCGCCCGTGCCTTAGCCAACAATCCAAAGATCCTGCTGTGTGATGAGGCTACCTCGGCCTTAGACCCAAAGACCACCACCTCCATCTTGCAGCTCTTGTTAAAGCTGCGCGCACAACTTAATCTCACCATTGTCATCATTACCCACCAAATGGAAGTGATTAAGGAGTGCTGCGATCGCGTCGCCGTGATCGATGGTGGTGTTATCTCCGAGATGGGCACGACCTTAGAGCTCTTTACCGATCCACAGCAAGCGCTGACCAAGCGCTTAGTCTCAGCAGCCGTGCGTCGTGGCCTACCTGAGCTCTTACGTCACACCGAAATTGAGCCACAGTACTCTGAGGGCGCTAAGGCCGTAGTCGAGCTCTTGTTCTTAGGCCCTAAGGCTGATGCTCCAGTGATTGTGGATGTGGCCATAGAGTGCAAGGTTAAGATCAGTATGCTCGGCGGCAGCATTGACCACATTCAAAACGAGCCTTTTGGCTTAATGGTGGTTGAAGTGGGCGGCACACGCTCTGAGATTGAGCATGCCTTAAGTGAGTTGCGCGCTCGTGTCCACAAGGTGGACATCTTAGGTTACGACAAGCGCAAGCAGCTGGCTGATTTCTAAGCGAGGGGGCCGAAGGTATGTTTTCTGGTGATTGGACGCCATATTTAAAGATGGCTTCACTGTTGTGGGATGCCACCTTAGAGACCATTTACATGGTGGGCGCCTCTTCGCTCATCTCGATCATCTTTGGTGTGCCTCTGGGCGTGTTGCTGCTCGTGACCTCTAAGGGTTATTTCTTTGAGCATCTCATGTTTTATCGGGTGTTGGGTGCCATTGTGAATGCGCTACGCTCGATTCCCTTTATCATCTTAATGGTGGCGATTAGCCCGCTTACCAAGCTCATTGTGGGCTCGTCGATTGGTACCACAGCGGTGATTGTGCCTCTGGTGGTAGCTACCATTCCTTTTACGGGCCGCTTAGTCGAGACGAGCTTGCGCACGGTTCCAGGTGGCTTAATTGAGGCTGCCACATCAATGGGAGCTAGTCCGTGGCAGATTGTGCGTAAGGTCTTGATCCCTGAGGCCATGCCGGAGCTGATTCAAAACTTTACCATCACGGTTATTGTCATTATTGGCTGCTCGGCTATGGCTGGTGCCATTGGTGGTGGCGGTTTAGGCGACGTGGCCATTCGCTATGGTTACATGCGTTTCCGTCTGGATATGATGATTGGCACAGTGGTGATCCTGATCTTAATGGTGCAGCTGGTACAGTGGATTGGTGACTACCTCACACGTAAGTGTGACCACCGTTAAACGCTATACACTACTCTGAGCAACGTAAGCTCTGAGGAGAGCTCTGCAACCTCTCAGCATGATTGCGGTGCTGCTAAGAGCGATAGCCACGCTCAATATGTCATGCTGTTCCTTTGGTTCAGGCTGGCACACCTGTAGAGGTGCAGAGATCAGCTGTGAGTCTTAGCACAGGAGTTTAGCCTTGCCCCGCTATACCGTTACTTTGAGCGCAGAGGAGCGAGACAAACTCAAAGCGCTGTGTAGCAAAGGAACGACGCCGACTAAGGTCTTTGTGCATGCTCGGGCGCTGCTTTTGTGCGATCAAGGTGAGTTTGCTGAGCATAAGTGGGACTTAAAGCGTATCGCGCAGGCGCTGGGCATCACTGATCGTACCCTCAATAATCTTAAGGTACGCTTTATCACGCAGGGCTTAGAAGCGACCTTGCAGCGCAAGCCTTATAAGCGCCGCCACAGCAAGTTTGATGCGGCTTTTGAGGACAAGCTGCTGGCGCTATATCATAGTGACCTGCCAGCTGGCGCGAGCAAATGGACCGGCACAAGCAGTGGCGCAGGGGCTAATAGCTGCTATTTCCAGAACTTCAGTACATAAGATTCTGCAAAAGCACGGCGTGAAGCTCTCTTAAGCGGTGCTCAGACCTTGCTGCCCCAATGACGCATAAGAGCCAGCTGACGGGACTCAAAGGCAAAGCCGAGGTATGTGGGCAAGCTTAAAAGGGACGGCAAAGACCGCAATGACAAGGTGGAAAGGGGCAGGAATCTGGGCCGTAAAAGTCGCGGCAGTGTTTGTTACTGCCGCTGACCTTAGGATTGATAGCGAGCTTTATGGAGAGCCATCCGAATACGCTCTAAGGAGCGTAAGCGGCCTGCTTCAATCTCGCTTGGAGTCATCTGAAAAGTAAAGTTGCGCTCTTGCTCTTGCTGCCATTGCCGCGCACGCTTTTGGGCGTGGTCTTCTTGTTCTTGGATTTCGGCGCGCACTTTAGCTGCCACTTCTGTAGGTGGCAAGCGGGTGCGCTTTTTACTGCCATCCTCATGAGCAGATGAGTACGCCGCATAAGCTGTGCGTGCGGGTACAGCGGCATTGATCGCAGCAGTCTTATCAGCAAAGCTGGGCACAGTCAGAGCCACTGTTGGTGGCGCGGCTGCGACACAAGCTGTTGTTACCACGTTAGTGGTCTTCACTACAGGTGGGGCCTGTAGTGGCGGGGCTTTATGGCCAGAGTTTTTGCTTGCCATAAGCCTATATCCCCCTTGATAGGGCAGGTGCTCCTATCGGGCAAGCGCAAGCGCACGCCTATTAGTGCGCTGTGAGCAAACAGAGTGAGCTTTTTCCTTTGCGGTGCAGCAGCAGAAAAGCTCGTAGTAGTCTACAGAAAACTCTGCTTATATACCATCAGTGTAGCGCGTTATGGATCTTGATACACAGTAGGCGTTAAACTTTTTTGTATACCAAGGACTAAATGCAGAAGGATGAGGTTAGCAGAAGAGGACAAAGGTGCAGAGGCGGGCGCGGGAAGAATACTGTAAATTAGGGCTTGTGCTGAGGTAGGGTGACGTAGAGCACAGGTTCTGAGAAGGTCTTAATGAAGGGACTGTCTGTAATTATGGTTTGGTTGTATACAAAGTGCGCTGCACTGGAATCAGTGGTAGCAGCACAGCCGCACAGTGCTTAAGGCCAGCCTAAAGCACCTGACAGCTCTTTTATCGAGAGAGCTGCGCCGCACGATAGCGACAGTGACCAGTGCGGGCACGTACCAACTTGGGGGAAACAACTACGTGAAGCAGCCTCTTGAGGTGGGCATGGACATTACGCTGCTCAAGCTCAGCATCCACAATAGCATTTAGGCTCTACTAAGAATTTGGTCAAGTTTGGTAGATGCCAAAAGCAGCAGCGCCCCTGCGATCAAGCAAGAGGCCCATATGATGGCGTTTGTCGTGACCAACCTTGGAGTAGTGTTGATGCCATATCCACCAAACTCTAAGGAGATCCATGAGTTCATACGCTCAGGTGTGAGCGGCCGCATGGCATCTTAATGTGTGGCACTAAAGATAGAGCGGCTTGCGCTTTAGTGGCCGATAGGCCTCAGGATGCTCCGTTACGGATAAGACCACAGGGGCATGGTAGTCCCATACCTTTTGCCACGGCTGCTCTGTTGGCCCTTGAGCCAGAGCGCTCCGCTTAGAGACCTCATCTGTGGCAGTGGTTGTTGCAGGGGCAGAAGCTGTGTTTTCAGGGGAGGTGGCGTCGCTTACCGTAGTAGCGGGATCAGGCTCTGGCTCTGGCCTTACTTCAAGCTCGGAGGGCACTTTACTGCTGATATCAGCCGCGAGAATGTCCTCATATAAGGCGTCAAGATCGATCTTGGGGGCGGTATTATTGAGGTTTCTCTTAATGCGAGCGCAGGTGCGCGTATAGTCCATGGCTTTACGCTGCTCAGATAATTGGCGCTGTGCCATGATCTTCCGCTGCAGCATAGCTACATTACTCTCTGGCTCTGCTGCTTGGCGTGCTGGCTGTGGAGGCATCACCAGTGGCACCGTTGAGGGGACGCTGTTTACCGTGTGGGTGAGGTCGACAGGGCCTTGCTGCTCTGTAGAGGAGTCATTGGCGCCGCCAGTAGCAGGGGCAGCGGTAGTGGCTTTAGCGGTAGCGATGGCTGCTGTTGCGGCCAGTAAGGGACTTTTGCCCTCACGCATGCGCTGGAGGTTATCGCGATGGTACTGGCGGAGCTCCTCAATGGAAGGAGTTTTGACTGTCTGACTGCTATTGGCCCACGCTAAATCGTTTTGCTGTTGTTCTTCTGGGGTGAGCGTGGTGGTAGGTGGTAGTGGTTGCTCGAGTGTGGAGGTGATTGGTCTTACCGGATGTGATGGGGAGCTATTTGGGGCTGGTGATATCTGGCTGTAAGCAGAGCGCACCGCTGGAGACGAAGATAGAGCCATGCTAAATGCCTAAAAGGCTATGGTGCTAAGAGCACCAAGCGCGGATTGTTGCCTGAAGCCAGTGAGAGTGGCTGGTAGTGACTTTGAGGCTGTTCGTTGTCAGTGCGGCTCAAAGCTATTTCTCTGGGGAAAGCTGAAAATAGAGCACTAATTGAGAGCACAGTGGGGAAAGTGCAATTGCTGTTTACTGGGATTGTAGCGCGGTGGGGTAGAGAGTGGGCAGGAAATAATTGCGTTAGTGCAAAAAAGAGAGAAAAGCACTGTTGCTGTGCAGAAGTAGGGGGCGGAGGGATTCTTTAGGCTGTAGCCTTAAGGAGGCATCGTCCTCTATGTTGTAGGCATACAAGCGGCCTTTGCGGTGTGGTAAGACCCTTGATGCAGAAAATTGATATGGAGCAGCAAGCGGCAGCAGCAGCACTACCGCGACGTATCTTTGCGGTAGGTTAATGGCAAGTAGCCGTGCTCACACCTAAGGAAAACGTTTTCGCCAGAAGCGAGGTTTTTAATGGCGGAGCCCGTGATCAGGCGTAAGCACGGTGAGGGGCAAACAAAAAGGCCATGAGCTTTTACCTAAAAGCACATGGCCCTGAGCTTAGTATGAACTCGAGTAGTTCCCCCACCTCTACAGAGATGGCAGCTACTGCTTAAGGCAGCTTGCTGATATCGCGCACGCCGCCTTTGTCAGCAGAAGCTGCTAACGAAGCGTAAGTCTTTAACGCAGTCGACACTACACGGTTGCGGCTTTCTGGCTTGTAAGCACGGCTGCCACGAGACTCCATCTCCTGCATGCGGTCAGCAAGCTCGCTCTCGTCCACGTTTAAGACAATCTCACGGTTAGGGATGTCGATCTTGATCATGTCACCATTGTGCACTAAGGCGATTAAGCCGCCATTAGCTGCCTCTGGCGAGACGTGACCAATCGATAAGCCCGAAGTACCACCAGAGAAACGACCATCAGTGATCAGTGCGCAGGACTTGCCTAAGCCCATCGACTTTAAGTAAGAGGTTGGGTAAAGCATCTCTTGCATGCCAGGGCCGCCCTTTGGCCCCTCGTAGCGGATCACGACCACATTACCGGCCTTGACCTTGCCACCTAAGATGCCTTCAACCGCCTCTTCTTGCGACTCAAAAACCACAGCAGGGCCGACAAACTTTAAAATCGAGCTGTCAACACCAGCGGTCTTCACAATGCAGCCGTCCTGAGCCACATTGCCGTACAGCACCGCTAAGCCACCATCCTGACTAAAGGCGTGCTCCTTATCGCGGATGCAGCCAGTGGCACGATCCTGATCAGCTTGCTCGTAGTAGGTCTCTTGCGAGAATGGCTCAATGGTGCGCACACCAGCAGGGGCCGCCAGATAGAACTTCTTGACGTTCTCATCTGCCGTGACGTCGATAGCGTATTGGGCAATCTCCTCACCTAAAGATTCTTGCAGCACGGTGCGCACGTCGGTGTGCAGCAGGCCGGCCTTATCGAGCTCGTGGAGGATAGACATGATACCGCCCGCGCGGTGCACGTCCTCGATGTGGTAGTCAGGGGTAGATGGAGCAACCTTACAGATATGTGGCACGTGACGGCTTAAGCGGTCGATATCCTTCATGGTGAAGTCGACACCCGCCTCGCAGGCCACGGCTAATAAGTGCAGCACGGTGTTGGTGGAGCCGCCCATAGCGATGTCTAAGGACATAGCGTTCTCAAAGGCCGCCTTGGTGGCAATCGAGCGTGGCAGCACGGAAGCATCATCGTGCTCGTAGTAGCTCTTGGCCAGCTGCACAATGCGCTCACCGGCTTGCAGGTATAAGTCCTTACGACGCGCGTGGGTGGCGACAATGGTGCCGTTGCCTGGCAGGGCCATACCTAAAGCTTCGGTTAAGCAGTTCATCGAATTGGCGGTGAACATACCCGAGCACGAGCCGCATGTTGGGCAAGCGACGCTCTCAACAGCGTTAATTTCCTCATCAGAGGCCTTTGGATCGGCGGAGATGATCATCGCGTCGATCAAGTCTAACTTGTGGTGACCCTTTAAGACGCCAGCTTCCATTGGGCCGCCGGAGACGAAAATGGTAGGGATGTTGAGGCGCATCGCGGCCATCAGCATACCTGGAGTGACCTTATCGCAGTTGGAGATGCACACTAAGGCATCAGCGCGATGGGCATTGACCATGTACTCGATGCTATCGGCAATGATGTCACGGCTTGGCAGCGAGTAGAGCATGCCCTCGTGGCCCATAGCGATACCATCATCAACAGCAATGGTGTTGAATTCCTTGGCGACACCACCGGCCTTTTCAATGGCAGAGGCGACGAGGCCGCCGATGTTCTTTAAGTGCACGTGGCCTGGAACAAATTGCGTAAAGGAGTTGGCAATGGCAATGATTGGCTTGCCAAAGTCCTCATCCTTCATGCCCGTGGCCTTCCATAAGGCACGAGCACCAGCCATCTTTTTGGTCTCGTAAGTAATGCTTGAGCGGTATTTTGGCATCGTCAGATCCATTCTCCGCAGAAATCACGGCTAACAGGTAGGTTGTAGTGAGCAGGCTTTGGTTTTGGCGTTGCGGTGCTCTTGTCTGCTGTGACCGTGCTCTGTGGTGTTTGCGCTAAAAGGAAAAGGGGACAAAGAGAACAAAGACAGATGCTTTGTTTTCTTCGTGAGGAGACTCTGCGGCGTGAGCAAGAAAAGAAAGGCCCCACAGGGAGGGGCCTTTTTGGGAAAACCGAAGTGGGGAGTTAACGCGCAGCCTTAAGGTTCTTTAAGGTGCCTTAAGGGGGATTAAGGTGCTCCCCGCAGGTGGTGCTCTTAGTCCTTAACAGGAGTGAGCCAACCCCACTTGTCTTCGATCTTGCCCTGCACTAAGTCAAAGAAGGCCTCTTGCAGCTGCTTGGTGATTGGGCCACGCTTGCCCTCACCTACATCTAAGCCATCGATAGAAGCAATTGGGGTGATCTCAGCAGCGGTACCAGTGAAGAAGGCCTCATCTGCTAAGTAGCACATCTCACGCTGCATCTTCTGCTCATACACTGGAATGTGTAACACTTCCTTGGCTAAGGTAATCACAGCGTGACGGGTGATACCAGGAAGCAGGCCGTTGGTGAATGGAGCGGTATATAAAGCACCATCCTTAACAAAGAAGGCGTTCTCTCCCGAACCCTCAGAGATAAAGCCGTCGGTGTCTAAGGCGATAGCCTCGGCATAACCGTTACGGGCAGCCTCATTGGAGATTAAGATCGAGCTTAAGTAGTTACCAGCAGCCTTAGCCTCAGTAGGGATGGTGTTAGGAGCTAAGCGGTTCCAGCTGGAAACGCACACTGGCACGCCCTTCTCGAGACCGTCCTCACCTAAGTAGGCACCCCATGGCATAGCCGCAACCATGACCTCAGCCTTGGCTCCATCTGGGATGTGCACGCCTAAGCCGATGTTACCCATGAAGATTAATGGACGGATGTAGCCGGACTCTAAGCCGTTTTCAGAGATGATGTGACGGCAAGCGGCCTTGACTTCGTCCTTGGTGAAAGGAACAGGGAAGCGGTAGATACGAGCGCTGTTGAACAGACGGTCAATGTGCTCGTTTAAGCGGAAAACGCAAGGGCCCTTTGGAGTGTTGTAAGCACGAATACCCTCGAAGACGGCAGTACCATAGTGCAGAGCGTGGGACAGGACGTGCACTTGAGCGTCAGCGTAGTCCACCATCTTGCCGTTAAACCAAATGTACTTCGTAGGGGTGTTATTTAAACTCATTTCTTGAACTCCGATGATGCTTGCACTCACATGCCCGCGACTAAGCTACAAGAGAGGCACGCTTTTGACGTGCGCTGGGCACATGCGCTCGGCGTGAGCATCGAAAAAATTAAGCCTGCGTTTATGCCTACATTGTGTAGGGCAGCCCTGTGTTACTTGCCTCATACATAATTGAGCCAGCGCAGAGCATGGCTTGAGGAAAGTACCGACCTGCCTAGGATCTCACTCACTTACTTGTAAGCTTACGTGAGGTGGCAGGGAGCGACAAGCCTCATAATAGCACTTGCCTGCCTCATAGGAGGTATGGCAGGAAAAAAGTCCCACTACTTACAGAGGTAGTCTTGCTTGTGGCGCGCAACTGTGGTGCATTGGCCGCTGGGGTACAGTGGCCTTGGGTGTCTTAAGCGCGGGTAACGCTACCGACGGTGCCACAAAGAGCAAGCTACGCTTTAAGCTTGAGCTTTAAGCTTGCGCAGCGCTCAGGACTGCCTTGCTCCAAGCCTTGTGCAGAGGCCATGCTTAGAGGCTATCTCTCTTTGCGGCTAGCTCTAAGCAAAGCAAAGCAAGGAGGCAACTTACGCAGAAGTAAAACAAAGAAAATGGGGACGCTAAAGACTTAGGAACGACTGACTTAAGATATGACGGGCTTTAGGATAATCATGGTGCACCGTTCGAATCTAGGATTAGACTCAACTGCACCATACATCTCGAGGTGTGTATGTGTGTGTGTGTGCCTTCACGCATCCCATCTGCAGTCATTTATTAGATCACTCATTCCTTAATGCTTCTGCGCAGCCTTCTTGGCGGCCTCGGCGGCCTTTTCCTCTGGGGTCAGCATGTTGGCAAAGATCGTGGCGAGGATAGGGCCAGAGATGTTGTGCCACACAGAGAAGATGGCCGAAGGTACAGCCGCAGCTGGGGTAAAGTGCGCCATGGCTAAGGCCACGCCTAAACCAGAGTTTTGCATGCCCACTTCCATGGAAATGGCCTTGCACTTTTTAAGATCCATCTTAAAGAGCTTGCCTAAGAAGAAGCCTAAAGCCAGACCTAAGCAGTTGTGTAAGACCACCACGGCAAAGATGAGCAGGCCGGTCTTAGCAATTTGGTCGCGGCTTACAGCCACCACAGCGATCACGATCAGCACAATGGCTACCACCGAAATAAGAGGCAGCACATCCACAGCGGCGCGTACATGCTTACCAAAGAAGCTGTTGATGATCACACCAGCTAAGATTGGCAGAATCACGATGTTGATAATGGAGAGGAACATGCCCCAAGGATCGACCTCGACCCATTGGTTCGCAAAGAGGTAGATCAGCGCTGGCGTCACGACAGGTGCCATGATGGTGGTGCACGAGGAAATGGTTACCGACAGCGGCACATCTCCACGGCCTAAGAAGGTCATTACGTTAGAGGCGGTACCACCAGGGCAGCAGCCCACGAGGATCACACCTACGGCCACTTCAGATGGTAATTGCAACAGCAGGCACAGGCCGTAAGCAAGGCCAGGCATAATCACAAACTGACCGACGATACCGATGATCACATCCTTGGGACGCTTGACGACTTCAGAGAAGTCTTTGGCCTTTAAGGTAAGGCCCATACCGAACATGACGATACCCAGCAGGATGCTGATGTACGGTGCTAAGAAGGTAAAAGCGGCAGGGACGTTGTAGGCAATGATAGCGGCGATGATGACCCAAATGGCAAAGGTCTTTCCCAAAAAGGCGCCGAGTTTTGCCAAAGCTTGCATAAAGCCTCCACGGAAGCCATCTTACTTGCCAGTACCTTGGAGATCAAAGAGCAAAGCTCTGTGCAAAGCTACAGGCGTCTGACGTGCTCAAAGTAGGACGCACGTTAAGCAGCTTACTGTGAGCTGCGTTACCACCTACAAGGGACGGTATGCTGGGAGTCCTTAAACACCACAACGCCTATCGCCATAAAGTAGGTGGGGATGGCTATTTAGTCTTGTCTCAAATGCCAGACGACCTCCGAAGTCGCATCTCTATGGAGTGGGGCTGGGGGCGGTGGCTGGTTGCTCTGTGTTTAGGCTATCTCTGCTCTGCTTGGTGGCACCCTTTGCCACGCAATGATCACATGGACATCACTTTTTTGGTGCAGGTATGCGCACTCTGCTTTTGGTAACAGATAGAGACAAAGCCTAAGGTCTAAGCTTGTTTGCATTGTAGATTTCTCCCAGAGAGGCAACACATGGCGCCCTAAAATAATGCAACAAAGCCAGAGATTAAGTCATAAAAAGGTGCGTTTGCCCTGTAGTGGCGCAGAGATCCAGTGCGTCTCTAGGGTGGTATGATTCTTTTTGGTGCAGATGCGGTGATACAGGTGAGGGAAAAGTTAAGCGCTAAAAGGTTGCGGTTGGGTGGCGGGCTGGTTTGCGGGCGGTGGTAGCAGCAAGCGGGCGCGGTAGCATAGCAGCTGAGAGGAGCGCTTGGTAGTGAGGACAGAGAGAAGAAGATGATGATGAGACGCTGGTGCCGCCCACTAAGAGTAACGGTGGTAGCGGCCATCATCATTACCTCTGGGACGGTAGCATGACGAGGCTGAGCCTCTTGCTGTTACGAAGGGTATGGCATTAAGCGCCGTGGCCGCATACGCTTGCGAGCGGCAGGAGGATGACGATGCGATGCGTTGTAGAGGCTTTTGCGGTCAATCAGAGTAAGGTTGCAAGGACATGCGTCTCCTCAAGTGTAAGTGGCTGCTGCTTGCGCTGGGGATCTTGCTACCACTCGTAGTACCAGCGGTAGCCCTCGTTATCCTTAAGTGGCTTTGAGGATTACAGCCTGCTGAGTGCTACTTAGTCTTACGGTGCAGGTTGCTTTGCTGCCACAGGCGCCACGCGGCAGCGCCTAAAAAGATCCAAGTTCTCATCGTACTCTTTGGCTTGTACCTGCATGAGGCTCAATAGCGAGGAGAAGAGATAGTCATGGGAATAACCTCCCATTAAGGAGTGCTTGCGCAGGCACTCTTTGTCGATACCCATGTCTGTGGCACTGGCGTCTGGCAGCCATAACTGCATTGGTACACGCGTTTGCTCCTTTGGCGCAAAGGCATAAGGTGCCGCATGCAAGTAGAGGTTGTTTTCTCCCAGAGACTCACCATGATCCGAGATGTAAAGCAGCATCACGTCATTGGTGGCCATATGCTCTTCAAGGATGTTAATAACTTGGTAGATCACGTAATCGGTGTAGGCAATGGTGTTGTCATAGGCGTTTATGACTTCTTGCACCGAGCAGTTCTCCACATCAGGTGAATTGCAATCCGGAGTATAAATACGGAACTTCTCGGGGTAGCGCTCATAGTAGCGCGGGCCATGCGAGCCAATCAAATGCAGCACAATGAGGCTGTCTGTGGTGACGTTTTGCGACAAACTCTGTACAAACCTGAAAGTAAATCAAAAGGTGATAAGTGGTTGTGGTAACCAGCGATAAATGGCTTATATAAGCCACAAACCATAGTTATTGTCAGTAACCAACGTCTCACCTAATAGGTGCGTGGTGATATGTGCTGGTTAGTCAAAATCTCGCATATTTAT
This sequence comes from Candidatus Anaerobiospirillum pullicola, assembly GCA_018884035.1. GTDB lineage: Bacteria > Pseudomonadota > Gammaproteobacteria > Enterobacterales > Succinivibrionaceae > Anaerobiospirillum > Anaerobiospirillum pullicola. The sequence continues at coordinate 26,407 of JAHLFE010000107.1, read as the reverse complement.
CTGATTTTGACTGATTATTCACCTACAGATATCACCTTCTTTGTTACTTTTAGGTACAAAGCTCAGCATGATTTCGTCATAGCACGTGTCGCCGTTGCAATACTGCTTGTCTGTAGGTTCAATGTAGATATGGCGGACGCGATCGCACCCGCCTTTACAGCCTGAGTCATTGTCGATCCACGTGATATCGATGCCGGCCTTGTCAAGGACATCTAACACGCCCTCACGGTTCTCGCCCTTTTTGTCGGAATACTGGTCACGGGTGAGATCAGAGAACATGCACGGTAAGGAGTAAGCGGTGTAGGTGCCACACGCGATGACATCGGCAAAGGTAATCAGGTGTTCTTTGTCGGTGTACTGGTTCGTTGGTCGGTGTTAGCCCAGCGCTGAGAAGTTTTGCATGCGGGCCGTTTCACCCACAACGAGTACCATCAGCTTTGGTTTGTCGGATGTATAGACGGTTTTAGCGTCATGGCCTAAAGCTACATAAGGGGTAGGTGTGGTGAAGTACTGGTGTTGGATGTAGCGGTATAACGAATAAACGTAGGAGCAAGGTAGGATTTCCTTGCTCAGCGTAGGATTGTTGCGGCCAATGAAAGTGTATTGCTGGAAAAAGGGCATGATGAGCACCACGCTCAGCACTAAGGTTCCCAGCAACATGGCTACACGCTCCAGCATCGCCCGCAGCGGACGAGGGTAGTAGATCTCAATGCGCCACAGCACAATGGTCGGCAGCACGCCTAAGATGATAAAGGTCAGAACAGAGCTTACTGACAAATAGGACGTGGCCTCGGCGACATTGGTCTGGGCAAAGTTTGTCAGTATGTCACGGTCAAAGATGATGCCGTAATTCCATGCGGCATAAGTGGCGGCTGCACAGGTAAGTAAGAGAACACTGCCGCTTATCTTGAGGATGTATGGCCACGAGAAGAGAATGGTGAAAATAGCCGTAAGCAGCGCCCAAATCGCAAACGGGACGCTGATGATAAAGGCTATGGAGACCTCACTTGTGGCGAGGATCTGGGCAAAGTGCCGCCACAAAGGTGCATTAGAAACAGTGGTAAAGAAGAGACTTAAGACAGCAAGCACCAAGAGGAAGTGTAGGCGGGGCAAACGAGGCAGCATAGGGATAGCACCTAAAGTTGAGCGCAGAGCGCTGTAGTAAAGTCAAGAGCAGCAACAGGGGCTCTTAAGCGCTACGCTCTGTAGAGAGGCCGGTGGCAGTATGCAGGCATTACTGGCAAGTAGCAGAGCTCGGAAACATAGCATGAGAATATGTAGCTACGTCTTGGTGCTAGAAAGTGGTGAAGGCAGAATAGAGGACGGATATTGGCGCTAGAATAGCGTGCAATGGGGGGGCTACTTGTAAGGACTCTATTCAGTGAGTGTTTTTGCTACAAGAGGGTGCAGGTACGGCACTGTGGTGGTTTGGTACTGCTTGCAGGTGAGTGTGGCGTGCGGAGAATAGAGGCGCGGTAAAAATGCAGAGCAGCAAGGCAGGGCTGCTTTGCTTTGCAGGGATGGCTTGCTTTAGGTCTTGAGGGGCGGGCGCTGCCAAGATAAAGAGTGAGTAAAGCAGTGCAGATCATTGCACTGCATTTGTGAGCGTTGTGCGGCGTGACAGGGAGTGCTGATCCTTCTCGTTCGGTCTTAAGGGGCGGAGGGATGCTCTTCTGATGCGCGCTTACTGCCAGAGATCGCGAGCTTGAAAGTCGTTGTTGTCAGGAGGCAGAACAGAGTTATCGCGCTCTACGGCCGGATCGATGGGCTTAGGGAAGCTCTCCATAAAGGAAAGAGGAATAGTCTTGAGATCCATGTGCTCGGCAAAGGCCTTTTGGTAGTAGCTGCGGCTGTTGTCACGGATAGCCGTATAGTTAAAGAAGACCGTCTCAATAAAGTTGTTGGTAAAGAGCGGTTTCTGGTTCTTATTGCGCGTCAAAAAACCGTAGAAATTGCCCGCTGGATCGACCACTGCTGGGGGGACGCCCCCAAACTCATTCCATGGGGACAATGGCGAGATGTCGTTGCCATACTCGTAGGAGCCATTCCACAGGCTAAAGTAACCGAGATTGGAGCCATAAGGGCCATCGCTATTCCAAATGGAGATGCGATACTGTGGATGGCAATTGAGGCAGCCTAAGAACTGCAAGCGGTCGTAGTTACCGTAGATGAGCAGTGGCGCTTCACCGGCATCAAAGATCTCTTTTATTTCTGCTTGCTCGATCTCAGGGTTAGGCGTGAGCTGAATGCGCATTAACTCCTCAGGCGAGGGCTCTTTTGGGGTAGCAAAGCGCGGATCGGTTTGCTTTTCAAGGCGGTCACTGCCATAGACTGGCTTGGGCATGGTGTAAGACCATGCGCAGCTAGGAAGGATTAGAACAGCAAGGAATAAGAGGGAAGCAGAGCAGCGCTTAAGGCGTGGCCAGAGACCAGAGGCGACCTGCGACGCAAGAGTACAGGAGAGTAGAGAAAAAGGCATAACGAGATCTCCTTGTGCAGGCAAAGCCAGCGCTGCCACAACCTCAAGGGGGTGTCTACATGATGACGCAAAGACGGCTGTAAGCACTGTGCAGCTAAAAGCACGGTGGTAAGCTGCGGAGAGCATGCTCAGTCTGTCTTATTGCATCAGGGCTAAAGCAGTGTCAAGACAGCGTGACTTGACATTTCTTGCCATAGTAATTGCAAAAAGCGCTTGCTAATCAGAACCATACAGCAAAGCTAAGGTGGTATGGTAGCAAGAAAAGGCGCAGGAGGCTGAAAGAAAGGGGTTAAGCTTAGTGATGTGGTGCTATGGCGGAGTGGGGCGTGGTGAGTGTAGATCTACGCAATATGCGTGAGGGCGAGAGTAGAGGGGCATGGAGTTAGGAGTGGAGAGTAGGGAGTGATAGCAAAGACAGGTGAGTATGGAGTGTAGTAGTAGTAGTGGTGGCAGTGGCGCGGTCGCCACTGCCGAGCACAGGTTCTTAGACTTGCGGGTAAGGCCAGATCCTCAGTGCTTTTGCCACCAACTCCTCAGCACGTTGCTCCATCTCAGCTGGGCTCCAATGCTCGTACTTGGCGATTTGCTGATTAAGCCGTAATGGGCTACTACCGAAACCATGCTCCATGGAGCGCTTTTCCGCAAAGGAGTTGTTGCTGTACTTGCTGTTGTATGCCGTTAAGGTCAGGTTAGCTAAGCGATGGAGCCAAGTCTTATGGATCTTGTCAGCATCAGGGCCAAGTTCAGCGCGCCAGTCTTTACTCAGGTTTTGCGGCATGATGTGCTCTACTGAGTAAGCAGCATTCTGTTGCTCTAATGCTTCGAAAATGGCGATTTGTTCGCGGCTCTCAGCATTTTCTAAGCGCTCCATCAGGTAAATCAGCGCCGCTGCACTTCGGGATTTGTTGGTGTAGAGATCACGAGTGAGTAAGGCTTGCTTAAACTCGTTATCCTTCGGCATTTTGCTGCTGTTGTCGTTGGTGCCCATGACACGCATTAGGTTAGCAGTAAAGCTACCCTCAGGCACCAAGCCTGAGGTTTCAGACACGTTGCGACTCAGACCTGCGAGGGATTGGAACAGCCGGTTAAGTCCATGGCTTGGCACCCCACAAACCCAGCGTCGTATCAGGAAAGTCTCAATGATCTTCAGGGACGCCAACAACTCGTGGCCGCTAATCTGCTTCTGCTTATGCAGCATCATGCCCTGTATGATAAAAGGGGTGCGTACCGTGTACTTGAGGTACTTTAAGCGCCGTAAGCTTTGCTCAATCTCAGATTGCAAAGTGCTGCGCTCGGCTGAGCTTAGCTCAGTATCGACATTGGCAGGCAGCTCGTAGCTGCAGTCTTGTATGCAGGCAAATAGCTTAGAGTAAGCCAGCAGATCCTTGAGGATATCGAGCTTGCTCAGACCGCTGGCTACTACGAAGTTCTTGAAGTTCACATACAAGACCTTCATAGACGGCGATTTGCCGAGCTTGATCGCCAGATAGTACTGGATGAACTCAGACGCTTGGTTTTTGCAGTTGCGCTCAATCGGCAGCCACCACTCGTGGTAATAGTGCTCGATTTCGTTTTGGTTAAACCCCATGAGGACGTAGTTGCGTACCTTATCGCCCTCGGACAGCTCAAGGCCTTTGGAGTTTAGAGACTCGAAGATCAGCTGGGCATCATCATAAGCGTCGAGCTTAATCTCGATAAAAAGCACGTTTTTGGTGATGCGGAACAGCTCTGATAGGGACAGGTTTTCCTCAGCACCAATCAACTTGTAGAGGAGGGTGTAGTTCTTGGTCAGCTGCGAGGTAGCAATGTATGCGTCGGGATTGCCATCATACAGCTTGTCCATTGCCTCTTGGTCTTGCTTGGTGAGCTCAAAACGGTGGTGGCTGGTGCCATCTAAGGTCTCATTGGACTCGTCTTCCAGAATCCTGAGGCTGATGAGCTGACTCAGTTTGCTGAGCTTCTTTTTGAGCTCAGCATCAGCGATAGCGTCATTGCTTTGTGAGCGCTCTTCCGCATGGCGAGACAAGGCCAGATAGAACAAATACATGGTGGTGAGGCGTTGCTGACCATCAATGATGAGGTACCCTGAGTTGTCGCCCATCGTTTGTTGGCATACGATACTGCCAATGAAGTGGCTGGCTCTAGAGTTAGGGTCATGCTCGTGCTGCTCATGAATTTGCACGATGTCATCGAACAAGATGCGGCACTGTTCCTCTGTCCAAGAGTAAGGGCGCTGGTAGCACGGAATGTAATAACGTGTCCCCACTGACATGAAGTCCAAGATGTTGTTCTCTGAACCCTTCACAAGGCCCCCTAGAAAGTCCCATAAAGCGAGCAATTGGCACGAGCCACCACATAATCTGAAGAGCATCTTCTACTGCAGTGTCACGTGTAAACAAGCGGTTCTATTTTATCCCAAGAGTAACGCTGCATGGCGGTTGTACGCATGATGAGGCTAAAGCCTTTGCAGAGGGCGCTCTGTGGCAGGCATTAATCGGCAGCACATAGGGGGGTGGGACGCTTTAGGTGTGGTTTGTTGGTGGGAGGGGAGTGCAGTTAGGAGACAGGTAAGTAGAGAGTAAGGCCCACCAAGATGTAAGTGACTCCAAGCTGGCCTTGCCCTCAAAGATCATGGAGTGCTCTAACAGGAGCTCGCGTGATTGATGCTGGCTGGCCTCAAGGGTTAGCGGAACACCTTGCGCCGACGCTTGCAGCGGTACATGTTGTGGTCGGCGAGCTTGATAAGATCGTGCAGCGAATCAGCATTGCGCGCTTTAGCGCTACGCACAAAGCCCAGCGAAAAGCCTAAGTCTGGCTTAATCTTGAGCAACGTTTCCTGCATCAGAATCTTGAGCTCGCGATAAAGTTGGCCAATGACCTCGACCGAGTCAGTGGTGTTATCCAGCATCACAAACTCATCTCCGCCTATGCGGATAATGAGGCCTTGGGGGATAAACTTATCCCTGACCTGCCGTAAGGAGTTGGCAAAGCTGATGATAGCCTCATCGCCCTTTTCATGGCCCAAGGTGTCGTTGATGCTCTTGAAATTGTCCAAATCGAAGTACAAGACCATGCCCACACCGCGATGGCTGCTTTCCTTTTTCTTCCCAGCAAAGAAGGCTCCATTGAGCTCAGCGTAGTTGTTGGTCAAAAAGTTGCGGTTCTTGAGCTTGGTCATCGCATCCTGTGCCGACCAGTTCTTGATGGTTTCGAGGAGCTGCTGCATCTCGTAGGTCGCAGTAACCGGTAACTCCTCGCCATCTAGAGACAGGATATCAGGGTGGGAGATGTGGGCATGCACTAAGAACGGAATGCCATTGTGGTTGGCAAAAACCCCTGTGACCCGCTCTCTGCGCGCAAAGCGCAAAGCATCATCTTCAGAGGTGAGCACAATGTAGGAGCCTATCACACAGCCCATGTTCTCTGTGGCATAAACCAACTCGTACTCTTCATCATAGCGATGAAAAGCTACCAGCTTGTCGCTCTTGAGGGCTTGATAATAGGCGCTTTTCCCAAAGACATTTTGCTTTTGGAATGGCCCGAGGAATATCACCTCATCGCCCATGTAATCAAAGAGCTGCGGATCCCCCTGCTCGGCCAGCCACATCAAATAACGCAGCATCTCCACGCACTTGTCACCAAAAGGCGCATCTAACGGGAAGCTGTGGTGTAAGCCTGACTCCACATCGCACTTTTGCAGGTGCTCCTTAGTGTGAAGAAAGTAGCCCTCGTCGCCAGTTAAGCCTTCCCTTTCACGGATCATACGCACTACTTCGTGGGCCAGTGGCGAGTTGTTGGTTTGCGAAATACGCTTCTTGGGAGGCTCTGGGTCAGCAAACACAGGATTGTCGTTGCGGAGCTGATCAAACGACTCAAACTCCTCAATAGCCTTGTATTGGCCTTTATCTAAGATTTGCTGCATCTTCTGCTGAATTTGTGAGGCGTGTAACTGCTGAGCTTTTTTGTCTGTCATCGCCAGTTTTCCCAAAATCCAACAACTTGCGCCTATGAGCAAGAAGTTTGCAGCTGTGCCACCTCTCACTTCACAAGTGGGCTTTCCTCAAAGTCTAGTATCTTGTAAGAAAGCACACCGCATCAGTAATGAAGCGCTGGGCGCGTGCATAAGGCCATTACCAATGGTACAAAACTCTCTTTTTGCTTACATGTACCACTGGCTATACTACCACCTATGATCTCATCTGGCACTGATGGCAACGCTATATTCGCTGCCATTGCGGCAAATATCACACCTGAGTTACAACGGATACCCGCCACGGGTGGTGGTGGTGGATTGTGTTTGGGGCTATACCTGCGCACTTAACCACTGCCATTGCCACTACCAAAAGCATCATGAGTAAAGCTCATCCTGAGTGATGCTGTGATGGCGCTCTGAGTTGTGCTGTCTCATGAGGTTCGTGAGTAGGGGGACATCATCTTGAGGAGTGGAACTTACCATGAGGAAAGTGCCGGTGTGGGGCCTTTTGCCGCCACTGCTACCACCTCGATCCGCTGTTACCACGCATGCCACGCGTAGTGGCAGTTGCAGCAAGGTAGGCTACTGTTCCACCTCAATGTTGAGCACATTGCGGTACTCGGCGTAATCAAGGTACGAGCTGCGAATCGACTCAATTTCGCCCTCCAGCTTAGCAATGTACTGCTCGTACTCCTTGAGCTTATGCTGGGCTTCGCTGTCCATAGCGCCTTGCTTATTGGTTTGCAGCAGTGCCTGCTTTTGCTCTTGCATGTCCTGAAGCAGTTCCTGATTCTCCGTGAGCTGGTTTTGCATCAGGGCCATCGCCGTCTCGTAGTAGGCCAATTGCTTTTGCAGCTTCACTTTGTCCTGCTTAAGTTGCGACAGCTCTCCCTCAAGCTGCAGTTGCTGCTGGTCACGCTGGTAGATACTCTGCATTTGCTCTTGTAAGAGCTCATTTTGCACTGAGCTGCGCTGTGCCATCTCTAATGCGGGATCACTCTCACTTGCCGTAGCCGTATCGCCCTTAATCATCGCCGTTAGCTTCTGTGCTGCGTTTTCGGCGCTGTTGAGCAGCAGGTAGATAAAGTTCGGGCTTGCGCCCTCGTCTTCGCGGGCTTCTTGGGTAATTGCCGTTAAGGACAGCAGGTCGTGTTCCTGTTGCCACGTGGCGGTAATATCATTGAGCCGCTCTACTTGCAGCGCATAGGTGGTGATCTGCTCATCGCAGCCCTGAACCTCCTTAAGCTGCATCTTTGCTTGTGCTTCCTGAATGGTGGTCTTGCCCGCCCCTAAGAGCATGCTCAGGGCTTGCTCTACCTGCTCAACGGTAAATTGGTAGCGCTCTAAATTGGCCTTCATGAGCTCGAGGTTGGCGTTGATATCAGCGGCGCTTTTGTAGAGCTCAAAGGACGTAGTTTCGCCGTTGCGAATCTTGCTCTTGAGTGCGGAGAACTGACGGCTCTGCGTCTCATGTACGCGCGTGGCGGACTTGTTGAGGTTAACGACCTTATCCTCAAGGCGGGTGACGTAATCATGCAGTGCGGTAAAGCGCGCTTCAGGAGTGTTAAAGCCTTGCTCAAGGATATCCACAATCTCTTGGGCCGTAAGCTCAGTGTTGGTGCCCAATTGCGCTGAGGCCTGCATGCAATCGCCACTATCGGCATCACTAAAGAGGCAATCGAGCATGCCACTGGCTGCACCTAAGACCTTGGCTTCGGTACCAGCACTGGTGCGGGTGATGTCAGCACGAAGAATAAGGTCGCTTGGCACCGCACGATACAGAGGAAAGAAGTGCTGGAGCTTTTCAAGGATATTGCTGTTCTCTGCATCTGCAGCCGCCTCTGCTGCTAGTGCGCTGGCAGGGGCGCTTAGTGACAAAACACCACAGCTTAAGCTGAGACTAAGAGCTAAAATCCATGAGGAGTGGGCGCTGAAGTGGGCCAAGGGCATTTTCTCCTATTGCAAATGTGAAGCGCTAAGGCAGGGATCGGAATAGGGCTCTTGCAGCAGGCTAGGTGGCAAGGTACCTGAGGTGCAGGAGGCAGGTAGCAGGGAGGGTATGGGAGGCGTAAAAGCTGGCCAGACATTACTCCGTTACATCAATGTTGAGTACATTGTGGTACTTCGCATTGTCAAGATACGATTGGCGAATTGTCTCAATCTCGCTCTCCAGCTTAGCAATGTATTGCTCGTACTCTTTGAGCTTTTGCTCTGACGCACTGTCCAGAGAGCCCTGCTTATTGGCTTGCAGTAGGGCCTGCTTTTGCTCCAGCATGTGCTTGAGCAAAGTCTGGTTCTTCGTCAGCTGGTTTTGCATGGTGCCCAGCGCCGTCTTGTAGTCAGCTAACTGCTTGAGCAGATGAACATTGTCCTGCTTAAGTTGCGTCACCTCCACCACAGAACTGGGAGCAATATCGCCGCGTACCATGGCTGCCAGCTTCTGTGCACCGCTCAAAGATAAAATGCCACAGCTCATGCTGATACTAATTGTTAAAAGCCATTTGTAGCGAGTGCTAAGGGATTTCATGTGTAGCTTTTCCTTGCAACGTTTAGTCAGTATGGCTGGGGGTGGTGCTGGCATACAGCCCTAAAGATAAAGTCTGCATACAGCAGGTGGGGTGCGAGTGGTAGTGGTGGTAGTAGTGGTCGGGAGTATGCGCCAACCAATTGCCTCATTGCGGGCATGTTGTCAGCCTTAATACTACCACTACCATGCGCTGTGTACACGAGCGCATGCCCAAGGATTCTGGGGTTAAGGAGAGTAGCCCACAAAGCCAATGCCACATGAGGTAACTGCCTACAAGCAGGTGTTTTACCCTGAGAGTAGGTGTTGGTTGTGGCGCTACGCGCGAGATAGGGCGCTGCTAAGGCGCCAACAGGCGCTTTTGCGGCTACCTAAGGTGTAATGAGGGGAGAAGATCACATTTTTCTCGCCCTAAAGGCTGTGGTGCGGGCGCTGCAAGGGCGCGGTGAGTATAATGCCGCTAGAAAAACACGTGGGTGTAACTGTGTGGACGCTCCTTAGCGTTGGTGGCTAAAGCAGCAACCATATCCTAATGTGTATAAAGACCAATGTCCTTATCGCATCTTGAGGTGCTTGCTGGTACAGGCGCTGCGGCGTTGAGGTTGTCACCAACCCCTGAGTACAAACCCAGATAGATGTGCATGTGGCGTCGCTATCTTTAGGCAGTTCCATGCTGAGCACTGCGCTTGCGCTTTCTTTGGTGGGAGTGATGCTTTTCTTCCCTGCACGGCACGACGCACACAGCCCCGCGTGTCAGCCTGTAGATAACAATCGGGTGACAATATGGCTAAATTACGCTTTGCTTTGGTGGGCACCGGCAACATCGCACACCAGCATGTCGAGGCAATCTTGGCTTGTGGACAGGAGTTGGTTGCCGTCTGCAATCACAACATCGAAAAGGCAATGCTCTTTTTGAGCAGCTACAGCGGTCGTGAGGGCGTTGCGCCTGCCGCTTTAGAGGAAACTGTCTTTTCGTCTGTGGCGGAAATGCTCGATCAGGTAAAGCCAGATGTGCTCTATGTGACGACCCCACACTTAACGCACGTCGATGTGGCTTGCCAAGCTGTGATGCGTGGTATCCACTGCATCATTGAAAAGCCGCTTGATATCAGCCTTGCTAAGGCCCAGTTCCTTCAAGAGGCTTCCGAGCGCTCAGGGGCTATTGTCTCGGTAATTTCGCAAAGCCGTTTCTTTAAGCCAACAGAGCGTATCAAGCAAGCCATTGATGATGGCAAATTAGGTACCCCTGCCTTTGGTGTGGTCAACGTCTTAGCGTGGCGTGATGAGGCCTACTACCGCTCCAATACATGGCGTGGCACATGGGCTTATGAGGGCGGCGGGGTGCTTGTCAATCAGTCCGTCCATGAGCTCGATCTGCTTTGCTACTTCTTAGGTGAGGTGGAGAGCGTGTACGGCATTTGGCGCAATATCAACCACCCATACATTGAGGTGGATGACACCGCACAAGCGATAGTGACTTTTAAGTCAGGCGCTACGGCTACTATTATCGTCTCCAACAGCGTCAACCCAGCTCAGGACGCTTACGTGCACATTGTGGGCTCCAATGGCAACACTGTGGGTATTAAGACTCATGGTGGCGTGGAAATCGAGGCTGGTATCAAGCCATCGTCGTTCCATGCTTACAATGACGTCTTTACCTTAGAAGACGAGGATACGCTCAAGCAGTACCGGCAGGATGATTACGCGGGTATCACGGAAAAGGAGTGCCCATATTACTTCTTTGCGCAGCAGGTTCAAGAGATGGTGCATGCCGTGCAATCCAGGCGTGATGGCATCAAGGTACACCTGCGTAACAACATTGCCTCGGCACAAGGCTGCATGCGTATTTTCCAAGGTATCTACTTAAGCCAGCAGTTAGGACGCCCTGTCACGGTCAAGGAAATCATTGACCACTCGATGGCGGAGCTGGCTAAGGAGAACCAGCCACAGCCAAAGGCGGCTCCGGCTGCTGCTTCAGCTGCACCTAAGGACGAAGCTCAAGCTGCCGCTGCCACTGATACCCCAAGCTCGGCTTCGTAAGGCTTTGTAGTGATTGCTGTGGTGATTCCTATAGCGATCATTACCTCTAACGCAAATACTTCAGAGACGGCCGCCTAGAGGCGTGTAATGTCTGCAAGCTGCGGCCGTCAGCGTAAGCTCCTAAGCTCCTATCTCTCATCTCTTATCAGCTCAGAGCGCTCTTCAACGATTCAAAGCATGCTGCCGCATCTCAGAGTAGTGCACCTTACCGCAGAGATGCCCTCCTTGTTGCTTCTGCTTCTTCTTCTTCTTCTTCTTCTTCTTCTTCTTCCCGTCCTCGTACCTGCCTTTGTAGCCTCAGTCTCATCCTGTCTGAGCGCTTTGTCTGCACGTTCCCATTAAACAAAAAGCCGCTTGTGCGCGGAGCAACTTTTCCAGCTCAAGGCCTACCATTAGACCTAGCGTAAGCCTTTGCTCTGCAGTCATTGCCCGTGCACCAAGCGACTTAGTAACAAAATAGAAGCAGACCCATTATAAACAATGGCTCCACCAATGATCATCAAGACCGCTGTTTTCTGCAAAGTGGGCCTCATGTAACCGTGTATAAAGGAGCGAAGACACAGTGCAGCCTTTTGCTACTGTGGCGAGTAGCGCAAACAGCAAATTCCACAGGAGATAAAGAGAGCGTTTTCCCCCTTGCTCCTGCAGAGTATTTTCCCCTATGTATTGGCCTAGAATCGGCCTTTGAGGTGGGGTTAAGCATCCTTGATGCAGAAACCTGATAGAGATCATCAAGCGTCGCTACCGCGACTTATCTCTAAGGTAGATTAATGGCAAGTAGCTTTGCACATACATGGGGGAAAACGCCCTCGAGATAAATGCCTACAAGCAGGGTGGTACCTTGAGATTAAGTCCAGCTGTCACTCATCTGCACCGCCGCGTGCGCGCTGGTGGTGCAGTTCTGTCCTCTGCTTACCCACATCTCTCGCCTTTTTGCTCTGTTCTGCACTTTTTGTCGCGCTAAAACAGAGCAAATCCGCTCATATTTGCCTTTCGGTGGTGCAAAATCCCTCTTTTTAGATTTTTTTCGCAAACAGGTTGTTTCTTCCTTTGGATGCTAGTAAGCTGATAGCCAGTCACTAAGAAGCAAGCGTGTTGAAGCTTGTCTCTTGTCTTAGGTGGCGCCGAATTCGCGCTCTGCGCATCACTTTTGTCATTGCCTCTATGGCTAGAAGGAAAAGTCCTATGTCCATCCTGTCCCTAGTTCTTCTGCGACTGTCGAGCTGAAGTTGCTAGGGATCAGTGTGCTTTTCTAGCGCGCTCTGTCAGCGCGCACCCATAGAGTTTCACCAAGGGGGCCCTAGCTTGAAAACTAGAGCCCCTTTTTATTTGGCGGTAAGACAAGAGTGCTTCCTTGCTAGAGCGCTGTCTTGTCTACCCTTACTGAGGTCAAGCAGCCTAACTACAAGTAATGGCGGCAGCGCGCTTACCGGCGTTAACCCGCACGGCCCTTGTAGCCACGGCTCTAATTTTGTTTGTGCTGCCCCGCTGGTGTTGACGTTAGTGCCACCACTACCACCGCCACATCGTAAAGCGCTGCTGCAAGCTCTTAGCTGCAAGCGTTTTGCTCTGGTCTATGATCAGGTGCGGCGTGGTACTAATGCAGTGGGGTAACAGAGGAAAGGAATCATGGCAAACCTCGATAAGAATCGTGTCATCATCTTCGACACCACCTTGCGTGATGGCGAGCAGGCTTTACAGCAATCGCTCAATGAGCGGCAAAAGTTACAGCTGGCCCTCATGCTTGAGCAGTTAGGCGTAGACGTCCTCGAGGCTGGCTTCCCTATTTCCTCTCCAGGTGACTTCAATGCCGTGCGCTTAATCGGTGAAAACTTAACGCGCACTATCCCTTGCGGTTTGTCCCGCTGCGTTGATAAGGACATTGATGCCGTCAAGGAGGCCTTACAAAACTGCGCTCACTACCGTATTCACACCTTCATCGCTACCTCTGATATCCACGTCCAAGACAAGCTCCGTAAGAGCTTTGATGACATCGTGGAAATGGCGGTAAAGTCCGTCAAGCGTGCTCGCAATTACACTGATGATGTGGAATTCTCCTGCGAAGACGCTGGCCGCACGCCAATTGATCACCTCTGCAAGATGGTCGAAAAGGTCATTGATGCTGGTGCCACCACCGTTAACATCCCTGATACCGTCGGTTACACCATTCCCTCTGAGTTTGGCGGCATTATTCACACCTTATTTGAGCGTGTGCCAAATATCGATCAGGCTGTGATTTCGGTGCATTGCCACAATGACTTAGGCATGGCTACCGGTAACAGCTTAGTGGCGGTGCAAAACGGTGCACGTCAGGTTGAGGTCTGCATGAACGGCTTAGGTGAGCGTGCCGGTAACTGCTCGCTTGAGGAAGTGGCCATGGCCTTACACGTGCGTAAGGATTTCTTTGGCGGCCTCTACACCAACATCGTACCAACCAACATTGCCCGTGCCTCGCAAATGGTGGCTCGCGTCTGCAATGAAAAGGTGCCTCCACACAAGGCTATTGTCGGCTCTAATGCCTTTGCCCACAGCTCTGGTATTCACCAAGATGGCGTCTTAAAGAACCGCAACACCTACGAGATCGTGACGCCAGAGAGCGTCGGCTTTAAGGACAACAACCTCCACATGACCGCCCGCTCTGGCCGTCACATGATTAAGTCGCGCCTCAATGCTTTAGGTTACAGCGACGACACCTTTGATTTGGATGCCGTTTATCAGCGCTTCTTAGAGCTGGCTGACCGTAAGGGCCAAGTCTTCGATTACGACTTAGAGGCCTTACTCTTCTTCACCCACGACATGGAAGAGAAGACCCAGTTCGAGCTGGATAACTTAAACGTCATCTGCGGTGGTAAGGGCGTGATTCCAACCGCTTCGGTGCGTATGAAGATCGGTGATCAGGTCATCACTGAGTCTGGTACCGGTGACGGCCCTGTCGACGCCGTGTTTAACTGCATTACGCGCTTAACCAAGATTGACTGCAAGTTAGTCGCTTACGAGTTAAGCGCTACCACCGAGGGTATGAATGCCCAAGGTCAGGTGGACGTCGATGTGCTCTACCACGACCGTAAGTACCACGGTAAGGGCTTATCCACTGACGTCATTGAGTCTTCGGCTTTAGCTTTAGTACACGCCTGCAATAGCATCTACCGCGCGCAGATCGTGGAGAACAAGAAAGAGGCCGGTGAGCACATCTTAGAGCAGCCAAAGGCTGAATAAGCTTAGGCTTAACTTAAGCCTGACAAGCGTACTACACGGGCTGTGACGCTGTGTTTGCTGGTCGTGAGTACAGCGCTGCACAGCACAGCGCTGCGGCTGAAGTTTTTTCTTGTGGTGGGTGACTCCTTAGAGGGCCAATGTGGGCAGGAAGGACAGAACAGGAGGGGCAGGACAATGGCGGCCTGCCGACCGGCCTCCTGCTCTATACCTCTGTGGTAAACCCACCAGTGCAGGGCTGTTGCTCTGTTAGCAGGTTGAGGCCCAACCGCCTCAGCTCTTTCCTTTTTGCGGTTATTTGTCTCCTTTTCTGGGATATTTGGGAGTTTTGTGGCGATGGAATACAAGATCGCAGTGCTGCCAGGTGATGGCATCGGCCCAGAGGTTATGCAAGCGGCCATTAAGGTGCTCGATTGCGTGAGCGCTCAATGCGGCTTTAAGTTAACCTACGACTTTAAGAACGTCGGTGGTGCTGCTATTGATGCCCAAGGTAAGGCCTTACCTGATGACACCCTGCACGCCTGCGAAGAGGCTGCCGCTATCTTATTTGGCTCGGTCGGTGGCCCAAAGTGGGATTCCTTGCCTATTGCCGAACGTCCAGAGCGTGCAGCGCTCTTACCACTGCGTAAGCACTTCAAGCTCTTCTGCAATTTCCGCCCTGCCCGTATCTTTAAGGGCTTAGAGCACTTAAGCCCACTGCGCGCTGATATCTCCGCGCGTGGTTTTGACATCCTCTGCGTGCGTGAGCTCACCGGTGGTATTTACTTTGGTCAGCCAAAGGGTATCGAGGGCAGCGGCCCAGAGGAAAAGGGCTTTGATACGGAAATCTACCACCGCTATGAGATCGAGCGTATTGCGCGCGTGGCCTTTGAGAGCGCCATGCTGCGCCGTAAGAAGGTGACCTCCGTCGATAAGTCCAATGTGCTCTCCAGCTCGGTCTTATGGCGCAAGATTGTCACTGAAGTGGCACAGCATTTCCCAGAGGTGGAGCTTAACCACATCTACATCGATAACGCCACCATGCAGCTGGTCAAGGATCCAAGCCAGTTTGATGTGCTGCTGTGCAACAACATGTTTGGCGACATCCTCTCCGATGAGGTGGCTATGATCTCTGGCTCCATGGGTCTGTTATCGTCGGCCAGCTTAAACGAGAGCAGCTTTGGCTTATACGAGCCAGCAGGTGGCTCCGCTCCTGATATCGCTGGTAAGGGCATTGCCAACCCAATTGCCCAGATCTTAAGTGCGGCCTTAATGCTGCGCTACTCCTTAAAGCAGGACGCGGCTGCCAAGAAGATTGAGGATGCGGTCTCGGCCGTCTTAGCTCAAGGCAAGTTCACAGGCGACTTAGTCGAAAAGGGCGCTCCATCCTTAACTACCGCACAAATGGGCGATGCTATTGTGGAGGCGTTAAAGGCCTAAGAGATACCGTCTCTTTGTAAAAGAGGCGGCCTTAGCAAAGCCGTGGCGCTAAGAGCACGGTAACGCCGCCCTACCCCAAGCTCAAGCGTGGCTACCTTTGAGGTAGCGCTTTTTAGCTTTGGCTTTGCTGTAAGAGCAGGGACAGGCCGACGGCGGTGGTGGTGTGGCGGTGGTGATGATGATGCCACTGCCTAGCGCTAGTGGTGACGCCTCTTGCTGTTATCACGGCTTTAAGACGCCACCACTGCCACTAACAGCACACCCCTGATTACTGCGCAGGCCATAAGCAGAGCGTTATTCTACAGAGGCTAAGGCTTGAGGCATAGGGGCGGGCGTATTGCAGCGCTTAGTCGTTTGCACCGCTGCGCCGCTTACTTTGTAGCGCTACCGTACCGCTGCCACGTGACAGCAACCACAGGTCGTATAAGAGCAGTACTTACTCTTAATTCCCCTGTGCGTATAGGCACACAGTTTTTTTAAATTAGGAGAGGCACCACCGGCGGGAGGCTCTTTGTATAGTAGACTCTGCTCTGACTTCAGGGCAAGGCAAGGCTACAGTAAAGCATGCGACCAAAGGCTGCGCTGCTTCGCTACTCCGCCACTGCGCCACTCCTAATTGCAGGAAGAAAAATGGGTAAAACACTTTACCAAAAGGTTTTTGACAGCCACATCGTCTATCAGGCTGAAGGCGAGGTGCCTACCATCTACATCGACCGCCACTTGGTACACGAGGTGACCTCTCCTCAGGCTTTCTCTGGCCTTGAGATCTCTCACCGTAAGATGCGTCGTCCTGACTTAACCTTAGCGACCATGGATCACGACATCTCTACCCAAGAGAGCACCATTGAAGCTTGCAGCCCTATGGCGCAGGATCAGATCCGCACCTTAATCGACAACACCAAGAAGTTTGGTGTAAAGCTCTTTGGTTTAGGCGATCCTAACCAAGGTATTGTGCACATCGTCGGCCCGCAAGTAGGTTTTACCTTACCTGGCACGACCTTAGTGTGCGGCGATAGCCACACCGCCACCCACGGCGCTTTTGGTGCTTTAGCCTTTGGTATCGGTACCTCCGAGGTGGAGCACGTCATGGCCACCCAGACCTTAAAGCAAGGTCGTTTAAAGACCATGAAGATCTACTGCCATGGCAAGTTAGGCAAGGGCGTCTACGCTAAGGATTTAATCTTATACATCATCGGTAAGCTCACCACTGCCGGTGGTACCAACTACGCTGTCGAGTTCTGCGGCCCAACCATTGAGAGCTTATCGATGGAAGGCCGTATGACCTTATCGAATATGGCCATTGAGTTTGGTGCCCCAGTGGGCATGATCGCTCCTGATGAGGTGACCTTTGAGTACATCAAGGGCCGCATGATGGCACCAAAGGGGGAGGACTTTGACAAGGCCGTGGCTTACTGGCGTACCTTAAAGTCCGACGATGATGCCGTCTTTGATAAGGTGGTCGACATCAATGCCGAGGACATCGAGCCACAAATGACCTACGGTACTAACCCAGGTCAAGAGATGGGCGTGACCGGTAAGGTGCCAACAGCTGACTCCATCGCTGACCCAGTAGCCCGTAAGAGCTTAGTCGATGCCTTAGCCTACATTGGCTTAGAGGAAGGCCAGCCAATTATCGGCACCAAGATCGATGTGGCCTTTATTGGTTCGTGCACCAATGGCCGTATTGAGGACTTCCGTGCCGCTGCGCAGATCTTAAAGGGTCATAAGGTGGCACCTGGCGTGCGCGCTTTAGCTGTGCCTGGCTCCGTGTGGGTGAAGGAAGAGGCTGAGCGTGAGGGCTTAGACAAGATCTTCAAGGACGCTGGGTTTGAGTGGCGTTTACCAGGCTGCTCGATGTGCCTTGCCATGAACGACGACCGTGCCGCTCCTGGCCAGCGTGTGGCTTCAAGCTCCAATCGTAACTTTGTGGGCCGTCAGGGCAAGGGTGCCCGTACTCACTTAATGAGCCCAGCCTCAGTGGCCGCTTGCGCCATTAAGGGCTGCTTATGCGACGTGCGTGAGTTCATTGAGGAGTAGTGAGGTAACACAGCAATGGAAAAGTTTACTGTCCATACGGGTGTGGCTGTACCTTTAAACTCGGCCAATATCGACACCGATCAGATCATCCCAAAGCAGTTCTTACTTGCCACCACCCGTAAGGGCTTTGGTAAGCACGCTTTCCACGATTGGCGTTACTTAGATGACGAGGAAAAGGTCTTAAACCCAGACTTTAACCTCAATAAGCCAGCCTACAAGGGCGCGTCGATTCTGGTGGCACAGGACAACTTCGGCAATGGCTCCTCACGTGAGCACGCCCCATGGGCCTTAACTGATTTTGGCTTCCGTGCGGTGATTGCCCCATCCTTTGCCAATATCTTTAACCACAACGCCTTAGGCAATGGCTTACTTACCGTGCGTTTAAGCTCCGCTGAGGTCAATGAGATCATTACCTTCTTAGAGCAGAATCCTGGCGCTAAGATCACGATCAGCCTCGAAGACATGTACGTGGAGTGCAATGGTAAGCGCTACAGCTTTGAGCTCGATCCGTTCTACCGCCACTGCTTGTTAAATGGTTTAGATAGCATCGACCTCACTTTAGAGCACAACGATGCGATCTTACAGTATGAGCATCAAGCACAGACTTATCTCGTGCGTGAGTAACGCTTAGTACTCAAGACATGGGCCTCTGCGGAGGCCTGTGTTGTTTTTGGCGGGGACAAAAAGCACTAAGAGCTCTAGCACGCTCTAGCACGCACTGCCCACCTGAGAGTAAGATCAGGAGGTAGCGGTGGTAAGCTTAGTGTGAGCTGGTTGCTTACTAAGAGCAGGTGGATCAGCCTAAGTTGGGAGCTCACTGTAAGTTGGCTCCGTGCTGGGCTCATGCCAGATCTTGAAATTGCGTTGAGGTGTATATGGTTGTTTTTCTACGCCGTAGCTGGCGTGACGCAGGTGCTGCTGTGCTAGCGCTGGTCGCAGCTACGATCTTAAGTGGCTGTCAGACATCAGCCCGTGCCAGTAATGATGGCGGTATGGCGATTTTTTCGATGCCGCTGTGGGCAGATAACAGTGCGGTGCGTTTGCCTGCGGATACCACCAGTACTGCTACTGCAAAGATGTCGCTCACTGCTGAGCACCACGCCTAATATAAGAAAAGAGTCGCTCACCACGTGGCGTAGCAGTAGCAAATACCGGCGCATACCTACGCGTGACTGAGAAAAAAGGCTACTTACCACAGTTGTCTGCTGTCTCATTTGCTTGAGGAGAGGATTGCTATCATGAGGTCTTTGTGCGGGGGATATCACATCTTACACCGTATGCATGCCACTTTGCTGTTACTGGCGTGCTGTGGATTGAGCCTACTCACAGGCTGCCTCCGCTTCTCCCACAGCGTATACTCTGACTATATTGCTCCTACTATGCACTACCAAGATGCGGTCGAAGACAGCCTAACTATTGAGGACAATGAAATCCAGCCATTAGTGTCACTAAAACAAGGCGAGCCTTTTGTGACCTACGATACCAGTGGTCGCGTCTTGCTGTTGACCGTACATAGTGTGCCACAGGTCTTTGTTCCACATGAGAGTGCCCCGCTGCAGCGCTCTACTTGGACTTTTACCGATAAGGAGTTTATGGCGTGGCTGCGCGATCATGGTATGTCCATTTCGCTTTATGATTGGCCTGTGCGCTTTAACCAGCTTTTGGGCATGCCCATGTCACGAAAGAGCACTCACGTCTCGGCCCTGTGGGTACATACCGCTGACATCATTCGTCCGGCGTATAGTACAGACATCTACAGCTCAAAGATGAGCCGCAGCTTTGCTGATGCCTACGCCAATCACGACCCGCGCTATCATGATTGGTTTAACGGCAACATCATTTCTTCGTACTTCTCTGGTGACAGTTACCCATGGACACGTATTGGCTATACCTACGACTGGGGCAATGCCCATGGCGAGTATGGCTTAAGCGAGTTTTTGGTGATTAAGGGTGCGGAAGTGGAGGTGGCGTACACCCTCTCGATTGCGGATTTTATTGGGCAAATGAAGAGTAAAGTAGTGGCCCATACGGCTCCTTACCAGCGGCGGCAGCATGCGCTGCCTTATCAGGGGCCTGCTATTCCGGTGGCCAGTGAGAGTGAGAGCGTGTTCTCTACGCGCACTGAGGTGGTGCCAGAAGCGAGTAGTTCTGTGGGCGCGGGAAACTTAGGCGGCAGCAAGAGCACAGGGAAAGCTGAGTAGGATGCAGGTAGATGTGGTGTCTGTTGCGCAGAAACTGCGCTGCAATCAGTGTGAGATCCCACCTCTGCAGTGCGTCCTCCTAGAGCAATTTGCGTTAATCACTACAACGGCAAACCACAAGAACGGAACCAACCAACACAATCACTAACCCTGACTGCTGCAAGGGCCTTTTGTATGGCTGCCTGAAGCCCGCTGCCGTCTCGTGGTTTTAAGCCACGAATGATAGCTTTCATCTTGGACCACATTTTTTCGATAGGGTTCAAGTCTGGGCTATAAGAAGGCAGATACTTCGACCTAACTCGCTTGTTATTTAGCAAGTTAGTAACGAGGCGCGAATGATGGGCAGCATGATTGTCCATCACCAGTACCTCTTCAGGATTCATTGCAGGAAGCAAGTGATAGTATAAGAAGTCAAAGAGTCTTTGCGAGGTTGTTCCACCTTGATAATTCACTGAAACCACTCGTCCATCAACTGTGAAAGCAGCAAGGACTGTCCTTGATATAGGAGTATTAACTGGTACAGCGTCGAAAACGCGGTCATGTGTTTTACCCCAAGCATAACGGCGAGTCATGTTGAGGTTAGTAGCGCTTTCATCCAAGAACCACATGGTCGCAGGGGGAACAATTTGTATCACCTTTTGCCATTGTTGGCGTTGCTCGGTGATGTTTGGCCTGCTCCTTTCGGTGCATAAACGCTCTTCTTCTTGTAAGAGAACTTGTTGCGATGTAAGCACCTACATAAGGTTGCTACGCTTACTTTAAGTCCTAATGCGTTAATGCCTTCCGATAAGGTTGCGTCAGGATGATCGCTGTAGTACTTGATGACAGCTTTTTCTGCCTCATCATCAAGCTTCCGTTTCCGACCACGGAGATGTAGCTTGGGCTCAAGCGATATCCCACGCTTTAAGCGGGATGCGATAGCGTTGACAGTGTCAATTGAACAGCTGAAAGCCTTGGCTATATCAGGCCGTGGTAACTCCTGTGCTTGGATAGCCTTAGCTATCCTGAGTTTGACCTCATATGGCAGTGGTTTCATAGGCGCCTCCAGCAACTAGCATAGTATTGACTTTGCTCTACTGTTATGATAGCACTAGAGGTTCCTGTTGTACATTATTACGCAAATTGCTCTAGTTATGACAGCTAACCACAGGAGGAGACTATCACTCATAGTGGGGCGTATGGCTAGTGTAGTTGCACTTGTCGCCTGAAGAGGGCGAAGCTTGAGAAGCTCCTTGCCAACGCTGATAGTAATGCGGGGCTTGTGGCCACAGCATGTAAGCGTGCGGCAGCTGCTTTGCTGGCGCTAATGGTATCCTGTGATGCTATCAGGCGCTCTTGAGGGGAAGATGCGTCAAAAAACATTTGTTGTCGACAGAGGTGAGAGCTGCTTGCTCCTTGTCATGTTGTCCTGTGCTTTTTTGCACTGTGCCTTTCTTTAGATGGTAGTTATCTTCTGTGCCGGTGGTGGTAGGTGTTGCGTCTGTGGCCGGTAGTAGGGGAAAGGGCTCTTCAGGTAGCGCTGGTCTAGGTGGACTGTTGTTTTGCAGTTGCAGATATGGTCGCATTCGCATCTGTTTGCTCCTTTTGAGGCTACGGTGTTGCTGCTAATACTCTGTGTAGATACGCATACTCTATGTAGATGTCGGACGTCTGCAGCTTTAGTACATCATGACCGCGGTAGCGTGCACATTTACTATCAAGCGGTGCTAACAAGGATAAGCAGATAAACATCAGCGTATTAAGTTGTCTCTGAGCGCATCAAGCTGCGTGGTAAATGAGAATTTGTCATCAGAGTGTATACGTTAAGAATCTTGAGTACTATGCGTATGGGTGCTATAGTGAGCGCATTGCAGTTTTTACTGCCTTTCTATTTTTGAGGGGCAGCGCCCTGAGCGCTGATTTTTGATGAAAAAACTTTCTGTTTTAGCCTTAACTGTGGCCGCCGCTTTTGCCAGTGCTACCTTTGCCAGTGCTGCTAATGCTGGTACCTTAAAGATTGGTGCCACCCCAGTACCACACGCTGAGATCTTAGAGCACGTCAAGCCAGCTTTAGCCCAGCAGGGTGTTGAGCTCGAGGTTGTGGAGTTTAACGACTACGTCCAGCCTAACTTAGCCACTGATGATGGCGAGTTAGAGGGTAACTTCTTCCAGCACCGCCCATACCTCGACGTCTTTGTGAAGGATCACGGGGTGGACTTAGTGCCAGTGTGCAGTGTGCACATTGAGCCAATGGCCGTCTACTCCAACAAGATTAAGGACTTAAAGGAGTTAAAGGATGGTGCCTTAGTGGGTATCCCTAACGACCCAACCAATGGCGGCCGTGCTTTACTGCTTTTAGTGAATGCTGGTTTAATCAAGGTGGCTAACCCTGATGATGTGACTACCACCTTACTGGACATCACCGAGAATCCAAAGAACTTAGAGTTCCGTGAGTTAGAGGCTGCCCAGTTACCACGTGCCTTAGATGACCTCGACGTGGCGGTGATCAACACCAACTTTGCTATGCCAGCGGGCTTAAATCCATTAAACGACGCGCTGTTCATCGAGGGTGCTGACTCCCCTTACGTCAACATCTTAGTGGCTAACAGCAAGAGCGCTCAGAGCGAGGACATGAAGAAGCTGTCCGAGGCTTTAACCTCTGAGGATACCGCTGAGTTCATTCGCGAGAACTACAAGGGCGCGATTGTGCCAGTTGGCGGTGCTAAGTAAGTTAGCTCTGCGCAGCGTGGGGTAACAAGCACTATTGCGACGTAGTGCAGTGTGCTTTGTCTTCTTTATTTGGCACAGTAGCGGCTATCTGCTGTGCTCCCCTCAAATCCTAGTGGACAAAGCTCACCCAACAACACGCCACGCCTGAAGAGAAAAAGCCTCATTCTTTGCGTTAGCAGGGAGTGGGGCTTTAGCGTTTTTAGAACTGGCATAGAGTATCCTGAGAAGAGGTGCTGTGCCGTCATTACTGACATCGGGCAGTTGGCACGCATTTGTTTTTCCTGATAAATAAGCTGTTTCTGCTTTGCGCTATCTAAACGATAGCCTCCACATTACCTTAGCGATGTGGGAAAAAACAGCCGCAACGCCTCGACGTCAGTCATTTGAGGCGATTGTCCGCTAAAGCAGCTGCCAAGGACTGTAGTTTTACCTTCAGCAAGGTGGGGCGCTCTCATTACCTGACCATGCTGCGCTGGCAGCACGCTAACACTGAAGACACGCCGCTATCATCCCTGATAAAGCTCCTTAAGAGCGCACATCCTGCGCGCTGTTAGCTCCGGCCAGTACCCTTCATCGCTTACCTTTGAGGTGACCATAAGGCTGCCTCGGTCTTAGTCCTGTTTACACCTTTGTCCTACAGCGTCCGATGCCAAAGAAAACTAAGCCTCAATCCAATGCTTCCGGCTCACACTTTGTCGATCCCTTTGCCGCTGTCGCTGCTCAAGACGAAGCCCAACAGCTGCAGCAGCATATTGCTTTAGGCCTGCTGCCAGAGCCCAAAAAGGCTGTACCAGCAGAGGAGGCAACACAGAAGAGTGCTGAACTTGCTGAAGATAACACAGCAGCTACTACTACTGCACCTGACGAGCCTTTTGAGGCTAAGGCTTTTTTAAAGACGGTACCTAATCGTCCTGGCTGCTATCGCATGTATGGCGCTCGCGATGAGGTGATCTACGTCGGTAAGGCCAAAGACCTTAAGCGCCGCTTAAGCTCGTACTTTATGCAGCGCGATCACAGCCTCAAGACCCGTGCGCTCGTCTCGCATATCCGCAAGATTGAGTTTACGGTGACCTTTTCGGAGAGTGAGGCGCTCATTCTAGAAAATGAGCTCATCAAAAAGTACCAGCCGCGTTACAACATCCTGCTGCGTGATGATAAGTCCTACCCTTACCTCTTACTGACCTCCAAGCAGGACTTTCCTGGTATTTACTATCACCGTGGCCCACGGCGGCAAAAGGGTGAGTACTTTGGCCCCTTCCCTGATGCGACAGCGGTTAAAGACAGCTTACGCCTGCTGCAAAAGATTTTTCCTATCCGCCAATGTGCCGATCAGGTTTTTGCCCATCGCTCACGGCCGTGCTTAATGGCGCAAATGGGTAAGTGCTTAGCGCCATGTGTACCGCTGTCTGCGGAGCAGGTTCAGCACTACCACGAGCAAGTTGACCTCTTACGCCTCTTTTTACAGGGCCATAATCAAGAGCTGCTGCAATCCATGGTGGCGAAGATGGAGCAGTATGCGCAAAACATGGAGTTTGAGCAGGCGGCCCGCATGCGTGACCAGCTTACTGCTTTGCGCCGTGTGCAGGAGAGCAACAGCATTGTCTCGGATTTAGATTACCCTGTGGACGTCATTGGTTTTGCTGTAGCACAGGGAGTGAGCTGCGTGCATGTGCTCTTTATTCGTAATGGGCGCATCTTTGGTACGCGCTCGTTTTTCCCGCAGCATACAGCTGCCGCTGCGGTAGCCTCGGCACTGGCAACAGAAAGTGAGGCGGGCACTGACGCGGAGATGGTGGCTGAGAGTAAGGCTGGGACAGAAGCAGAGGTAGAGGTTGATGCTAAGACCGCTGCCCAGAGTAATGAAACGACAGCGCCGGATGAAGCTGCCAATACTGGCCGCAATGCTCACGACGCTGCTAGCAGTGCTGCTGGTAGCGCTATGGGTGATACCTTTGGCTCCACTGTCGATTTGCTGCTCTCTTTCTTAAGTCAGTTTTATCTCAATGAGCATCACGCGGCTTTAATGCCTGATGAGGTGGTGCTCGATATTTCGGCCCTCAATGCCATGGTAAGTGAGAGTCGCGTGGAGCGTGCACCTCTGTCTGAGGAGAGTGAACCGCTTTCAGCTGAGGCAGCAAGCAGCAGCGAGGACGTCGCACCGGTAGCAGATACCAAAGACGAAACCGCAGCAGCTGTTACTGCTAATGCCGCTGCTTTCACCACTGCTGCCACGGCAGCTGCTACTGTGGCTGACATGTCCTTAGGTGAGGCTAGGGCGCAGGAGAGACCAGCACTTACCCCACCTGATTTACACGTCACGCATAAGCGGCGCTCGCAGCATCGTAAAGCGCAGTCCTTTGCTGAGAGCGCAGCGGGTGACCCTAGTGGCGTGGGCGCCTTACCAGTTGATGCAGAGAGCAGAATTGCGCTGGCCTCTGAGGTGGTAGCGGCCGTAAAGGCCGCACAAGATAAGAGTGCGGAGCAGGACGCTAATGCTAAGCTGAATATGGATGAGGAGTGGGCGCAGCCTACGCTTGCTACAGATACAGCTACAGCAGAGGCGAGCGAGGCTACAGGGGCGGGCGCTGTTACAGCACAGAGTACTGAGGCTTCGTCTGCGCTTGCTGCGGATGCTACGGTGAGTGCAAGCGCGGTGAACGCACCTGTGGTGGGGGAGGCTGTTGCGGCCTTTGCTGAGACTGCTGGAGCAGTGACGCCGGATGATTCCATGAGCGCGGCCAGCGCTACCATTAATGATGCGCTGGCGGTACTTAAGGCTGCTATTAAGGAGAGCTTTGGCAAGAGTGTGCGCTTTGTGCGCGGGACGCGCGGTGCTAAGCGGCGTTTTGTGCAATTGGCCATGACCAATGCGCAAGTGGCGTTACAGTCACGCTTAAGCTCGGTGCAGACAGCGCAGCAGCGCATTACGTCCTTAGAGAAGCTCTTAGGCATCTCTGGGGTCACGCGCATGGAGTGCTATGACATCTCGCACACCTTAGGTGAGCTCACGGTAGGCTCTTGTGTGGTCTTTAATCGTGAGGGGCCTGATACCACGCGCTATCGGCGTTACAACATTGAGGGCATCACCAAGGGTGATGACTTTGCGGCCATGCATCAGGTGCTCACACGCCGTTTCCGTGATCCTGACAGTGGTGAGGTGCCGGAGCTGATCTTTATTGATGGTGGCCCTGGGCAATTAAAGCAGGCGGAGGAAGTGCTTACTGCTGCTTTTGCGCAGGCGCAGACCCCGATGCCGACGATTGTGGCGGTGGCCAAGGGGGAGGGCCGTAAGGAGGGTTTAGAGACCTTAATTCGGGGCTTTACTCACGAGCGCTTGCATTTAGGCTTAGGCGATCCGGCTTTACAGCTAGTGCTGCATATTCGTGACGAGTCGCACCGCTTTGCGATTACGGGGCATAGGAATCGACGGGCTAAGGCGCGTCGCACCTCGACTCTGGAGTCGATTGCTGGCGTGGGGCCAAAGCGGCGGCAGGCTTTGTTGCAGCACTTGGGTGGTATCCAAGAGGTCAAAAATGCCTCAGTAGAGGAGCTGGCTAAGGTGCCTGGTATTAGTCAGGAGCTGGCGGAGAAGATTTACGTTGAGCTGCATGGCGCTTAGGACAGCAGCGACACGAGGCTAAGCCCACCCATCAAGATGATACGACCAGCACTGTCGCTATCCTAAGGTGCTGTGCTTAGCACAGCAGCCTGCTACTTCTGCTTCTGCTTGTCTTTGGGAAAATCTTTCTCATAGACACTTAAATCAGTTTTGTAGACGAAATAAGCAGCACCAGCAGCAAAGGAAAAGCAGA
>JAHLFE010000106.1 GCA_018884035.1 Candidatus Anaerobiospirillum pullicola | reverse complement strand
CCTCAGAGTTTGGTGGATATGGCACCAACACTATTTCAAGGATGGTAGCGCCAAACGCCATCATATAGGGCCCCTTGCTTGATCGCAGGGGCGCTGCTGCTTTTGGCATCCACCAAACTCTGAGGAGAGCCCGTATTGGCAGCTTAAGCTTAAGAGTGCACACTCGGTGGTGATTCTGCTGTAGCTGTAACCATTGCCCACTGCTTGGGGTCAATGGTGCGTATTTGTTTGGATCCACTAAGCTGTGAGCATTACCAGAGGAGCGGTCTTACGCAAAGATGGCTGTGCTGAAGAGCCTACATTGTAGCTTTGTGTTGTGGCGTAGGACTGCAGCTGGTAGTGGTCTGCCCGCAAAATGCGGCGCAGCTGCAAGGCCGTTATGCAACTCAAGCATACGCCCTCTGGCGTAGCGGCAAGACCAATTTGCGCATGGCTTACAACCTTTCCACATTAAAGAGCAAACTAACTCAAAGGAAGCGTGCTGAGTCAGCATGTCCCCTTGACTCACGCTAAGCTTATCTGTCTGCGTAGCCTGCCCTTATTTAAGACCTAACGCCTTGTTTGCAACAAAAAAAAGGCAGTCTACCGGAGCAGACTGCCTTGGTGTCTTGTTTCAGGTGTATGTCTCTTCATTGCAGCAAGCTAAGGCCTCAACTTAGCTTGCCGCAGGCGTAAAACGCTTTGTTTAGAGCAGCACGATAACTGCACTACCCTCGTTAACAGTGACCTTGCCGCTGACATTGTCAATCGATGCAGGGCCAGATGCTAACAGAATGCTCGACTCAGCATTCACAGGGAATTGCACTGGAGCAGCTCCAAAGTTGGCCACCACCATAAGGGTCTGCTCATGACCTTGACGTAAGTAGGCAATAGTGTGATCGTTTGGGTTCTCTAAAGCCACAAAGTTGCCGTAGGTAAAGGTCTTGATGTACTTTGGATCCTTACGTAAAGCAATCAGCTTCTTGTAGTAGTTGAGTACCGACTCTGGATCCTTTTCCTCGACCGCCACATTCATGGTGGCGCGATCTTGGTGCAGCTTCATCCATGGCTTAACCGTGGAGAAGCCAGACAGCTCACTGTCGTCCCACAGCATTGGCACACGGCCGTGGTCACGGGCTTGATCGTTTAAGACCTGCATGGTCACAGCCTCGCTTAAGCCGTGAGCTTTGCACATCTTGTACTGATCTTTGCTCTGGCAATCATCAAGCTCGTCGATGTTGTCGAACTTGGTGTTGGTCATGCCCAGCTCTTGGCCTTGGAACACAAATGGGATGCCCTTTAAGGTCAGGTTCACCGTACCTAAGGACTTAGCACCCTGAGCGTTCTGCCACATTAATGGTAACCAAGTGGACACACCGCGTGGCTCGTCGTGGTTCTCGATCACTGGGGCTAAGAATCCAGTGGTGTTGGCAGTCTCTTGCGCACCAAAGATCACATCACGGTATTCCTTGATGCTCAGCTTCTCAAAGCCGTAGAAGCAGTAGTGCTGGGTTAAAGCTTCACGAGCGGAGAAGTCAAAGATAGAGCTAAAGACACCATTGTCACCAATGAAGTCTTTGACGTTGTCCTTGGTGATACCAAAGACTTCGCCCACGGAGAATTTGTCGTTAGGGCCAAAGGTACGCGAGTTCATCTCACGTAAGAAGTTGATGGCAACGTCCACGTTCTGGGCATTCATCACGCCGCAGCTGCACAGACCATCACCCACGTCATCTGGCTCGTACATTGGGAAGGATGGATCCTTACCGATGCACATAATGGCGTCAACGCGGAAACCGGCAATGCCCATGTCGACTAACCACCAGTTCATCATCTTGTAGATTTCTTCACGCAGCTCTGGGTTGAACCAGTTGAGATCAGGCTGCTTCTTGTGGAAGAAGTGGCAGTAGTAGAGGTTGTCGTGACCTGGCAATTTGTCCCAGACGCTGCCGCCGAAGCAAGCGCGCAGGTTGTTTGGCTCCTTGCCGTCCTTGCCCTCACGGATGATGAAGTATTGGCCGTACTTGCCAAATGGATCGTCACAAGCCTTCTTGAACCACTCGTGCTCATCGGAGCAGTGGTTGACGACCAGATCCATGATGATGCCGATGTTGTACTTGTCAGCCTCGGCCTTTAACTTCTTGAAGTCCTCCATCGAACCGAAGATTGGGTCGATGTCCTGATAATCAGCGATGTCGTAGCCTTGGTCAGCGAATGGGGACTTGTAGATTGGAGAGATCCAGAGCAGGTCAATGCCTAAGTCGTGAAGGTAAGGGATCTTCTCCATGATGCCTGGTAAATCACCGAAGCCATCACCATTGGTGTCCTTGAAAGACTTTGGATAGATCTGATATGCGACTTTGCCGTGCCACCACTTGGTTTGCATGTGCTCACCTATAACAAAAGCTCGTAACCGTGTATTTGCCTTAGGCCCTAGGCTTGCGCAGTTGCCCTGAAGCATACCGGTCAATACCTGATTGGTACTGAGAAGGAAATCTGTTGTGTAAAGTAGAGAGCTCCTATCCGTCCGAACCGCAGATAAAGGGCTCTCTACTGGATTAAGGTGCAGTTGAGAAGGTAGTCTCCACTGCTCTTTAGCGCTGTCTATATTAAGCACAGACGAGGTGAAATTTTTATGGCTTCTTAGCTAAAAACTACGTCATATTGACTTTATTTGGTGTTGTGGGCAAAAACTTTGAAGTAGATCACAATGCGTGGTGGAGGGGCGAAAGTGAGGAAAAAGGGCGGTTTGATGGGGGTGAGTAGAGGTAAGGGAGAGGCGAGTAAGTGGCAAGAGATGATATGCTGGCAGAGGAAAAAAGTGACCTATTTTGATGTGGTGGTGGTGGTGACTGTTAGCAGTGTTGAATGCTATTTGCTTTGTGCTTGTGATAGAGGCTGGTAGTGCTTAGCAGTGGGGAAGGACGGGAACTTTGCTGCAACAGCTGCCAGCAGCAGTTGCCGCGCGGAGTAATGACGCCAGCAGCGTACTCTAAAGATGCGGCGGCATCAGCCAACGCGCAGAGCCATGCCTGCTCCTTACACCAAGCACGTGAGGGGATCTCTGGTCACTCTTGGTGATAGCACCATAGGCGCACTCTGAGGATTGCTGCATTAGACGCAAGCTCTAAGAGTGCAGGCGCACTCAGCCCCAACCTTAGATCAGGGCTGCCTACTCTAAGTAGCGCGCAGCAGCAGCCTAAACATCCAGATCGTCGTACTGCTGCTTCGTCTTGAGGTCGTCAATCTTGGCTCTGATTTCTGCTCGAGACTTCGGGGCCTCAGCCTTGTTCTTCCTTGCCTGTGCAGCCTTGACTACGGCCTTAACTGTCGCGACCTCCTTTTTCACAGAGCTCGGTTTGGCTGTACGGCCTTCATCTCTAGGGGATTGATTGTGTACTGCAGCAGCTTGTCTTGCATCAGCAGCATCAGAAGCATCTGCATCAGCATCAGCTGCTTCCTCACTGCGCCCACTGATCACATGCACGCCACTGCTGCGACGCTCAGCAACCTCTTCACTGTCCTCAAACGTCTGCCCCACCAAATGATTGCTCACATTAAGCGCTTGCGCCGCTGCTTTAGCCGTAGCAAAGGCAGTAGCTGCCGCTTGCTGTGCCTCATCATTCTCGGCCAAGGTATCCTCAGCCGTGCTGCCACCTGCAACCGCTGCAGCCGCCGCTACAACCTGTAAATCGGGCACATTGTCCTTAAAGTTGCGCGTTGCGTGCACCGCCGCTTGCGCCGCAGTTTTCACGGCCTCTAAGCGCTTGTATTCGCGCTCTTGGGCTTGCAGGGCATAGTGCCGATCAGCAGCGTTATCACGGTTCTCTGCAGTGCTGCGTGTAGTAGAGGTAGAGACTGCGGCAGTGGCTTCTGCTGCGTTGCCTTGAGGCGCAGTCTTTTTCTGACGTGCTGGCTTTGGCTCTTGCTCTGGGACTGCAACCAACTGGTTATAGTCGTAGTCTTCACCAAAAGCAGAGTCATCCCACGAGTCGCTGTCACCTGCAGCATCCAGCATGGCTTGCACCGCCGCATGCGCTTCTGCCGCCTCTTGGGCTGCATCCATAGCCTTTTGCGCAGCAAGAGTGGCCTCCAGCGCAGCTTTTTGCGCATCGTCCTGCGCAGCTGCGACCTCGCCTTGAGCTTTGGCTTTAAACGCCGCGATGTCGTTTTGCGCCTTTGCCATGGTCTTAGCTGCTTTGGCTTGAGCCTTGTCTATGACCTTTTTGATGCGGGCGTCGGCCTTTTCTTGCGCAGAGTGCGCCTTGGCCGCTGCTTTTTTCGCGGCCTTGTCCTCGGCTGCTGCTTTGGCAAAAGCTTCCTTAGCGGCGACACGGGCCTGAGTAATTTGCTGGCGTGTTACTGTCTGTGCTGCCGTCGTAGTTGCAGTACTGGCTGTCGTGTCAGCACTGTCTGTAATGACAGTGTTGGCTGTAGTGGTAGGAGCTGCTTCTGCTGTTGCTGTGATGTTGCTCTTGACAAAGCCTAACCTCGCACCTCCGTCATCATCGCCTTCGTCAAGCTGCATGCTACTTCCCTGAGAACGCATGGCACTTGGGGCACGTGGATTGGCGGCAGCAGATGGAGATAGTCCCGAGGCGCCGTGGCGCGCGGTAGGTGATGTCGTTGCCCGATAGTCATGGTCAGCGCTGCTATTGCGCTTATACTTACGCGGTGATAAGCCGTGTTGGCGCTCGTAGTCCGCTTCCACCTGCTCGATGTCAGCGGCGTCTTCTGGGGAGATCCGCGTATCCGGACGTCCCAGCATCACCTCAGGGCCGTTAGGGCGGTTGGGATCTGCAATTTGTGCCATACGTGGCGTCAGAGGGTGGTCAGCAAAGACGCTACCCTCGAGATAGTCATTGGGATCAAAGCTGTAGAAGCCGATGCTGTGGAGATAGCTTAAGTACGCCACTTGATCCTGATTAAGCGGTGGATGCATAGGGTTGATCAGCGCAAACTGCGACGATGGCAGCGGGATCTGCTTATTGAGCGGGCGGGTAAGAGGAGCACGCTGTGGCTGCGCTACCTTACGCTCTGGCAACGCTGCTTTGCGGCTATTGACAGTGACAGTGTCAGCTGGAAAAAGCTGAGCGCTCTTAGCATCAACTTCACTCAGATGAGGCGTGCTCATGTAGGTAAAGCCGTTGCTGGCCTCACCTCTAAAGACGCTTTGTTGCGCAGGAATGCCGCTGTCAGATAGTTCTTGCTCGTCATTTCCCACATCATCAGCAGCAGTGTACTCCGGTGCCGTGGTTGCTGCATACCCAAAGAGCGCTGCTGTCGCTGCTGATGGCGCGGCCTCGGTACCATTTGGCGTCATAGTGATGTTGCCATTAGCTGTCACTGGTAGCGTGTTAGCGGCGTTTTTCTTTTGGCGACGCTTGCCGCCAGTGCTCTCACCTGAGAGCTGGGCTTGCTCTTGTAAAAAGCGTTTGCGGTACTTAAGCGGGGTGATGCCGTACTTGAGCTTAAAGCTCTTAAAGAAGTAACCTGCGTTCTCAAAACCATGGTCGTAGGCAATGTCCGAGATGGATCTTGAGGTCAGCTCGATCTCTTTAGCGGCACGTCTTAAACGCAAGTCGTTTAAGTACTCCGTAAAGGACATGGCCGTGACGCGCTTAAAGAAGCGGCAGAAGTACTGATCAGTGACGCCTAATCGCTGCGAGGCGTCCTTAATGGTCATGGGGCCAGCGTAGTGCGAGTCAATGTAGTTAAGGAGCTCCTTGAGCTTATCTTGCTTGGAGCGCTTCACCTCATTGGGCACTTCTTTGCGCGAGATCAGACCGAACTTATGGTAAATAGAGAGGATCTCTAAGAGCTTAGCCTTAATGATCAAGCGACCGGCAGCACTGCTAGTAGCACCATGAATCGAGCAGTACTGGTAAAGAGCATCGATACTAGCAAAGGCTGGATGCTCTGGGGTAATGATCGGTGGCAGTGGCATGTTGCCGGAGATAAGCGCCTCAAAGATCTCCGATTGCACCTCATCGTAGTTTTGCATGAGGAGCATTTTAGGATCAAAGACGATGGCGCTTTCTTCACATTGCGAGGGCAGACTAATGGTGTGCATGACGTTGCCAGGCAAGAGCATAAAGGCATCGTCCTTGACCACCAGATCCTGCATGTCGACGCTGACTTTAAAGATGCCGTGAGTAAAGCGCACCAGTTCCATTTCGCGGTGCCAGTGCAGCATCACGCGCGATGGGTAGTTTTGTGGTACCCACAAATAGGAGGCAAAAGGAAAGACCGAGGTGCCGTGCTTAATGTTTTCGCACAGCTCTTTTTTGGGGTGGTTGTTAGGGCGGATACCACCTTTAAAGGAGAGGGTAGCATTGTTGCCAGCAGGAAGTGGTGTGATGGTCGTATCTGGGCCGTCCTCGACATCAGCTGTAGCGTAAGTTGCGTTCCCGTCCATAAAGCCAGAGTTGTCGGCAAAGTCAGAATCAACTGTATTTGCCGCTGTGTTGTCTTGAGTAGGCTTGGCTTTAGCGGCGAGCTCTTCGGAGACGTATGGTGCGGCTAAAGCGGCGAGGCTGAGTTTTTTACGAGATTCACTGCGTGGCATTTTGGTCTGTGGGGAGCGGGCGTTGCTAACTTGTACGTGGCGTGGGGCATGAGCCTCAGTGCTGGCAGCGGCAGTATCTCTGGCGCTGTTAGCTGTAGGGGCTGCTGCGGACACAACTGTAGAAGCAGCATTTGCCGCTGGAAAAGCTGGTGCTAAAGAGTGTGGAAAATTGCGCTTACTAAGGGAGGTCATGTCACTCAAAAGGGAGTTGCTTTTGCTCTCTGGACGAAGCAAATTTGCTCAACAAACAAGAGAGGTCGTAACTGGCTGTGCTTGCCCCAAGCTATGTTTGCGACAGATAGTTGCTGTATTAGTTGCTGTGTGAGATAGCTGCTATGGCGCAGGACACCAAGAGACAGGGGGTAGTCACAAGCGGCGCTCAGGGAAGAAGGGCTTTTCGCCTAAAGCTAGGTTGTTAAGCTGTTATCACGGCATCGTGGTGCATTTTGGCCGTAGAGACAAGAGTGCTGTCCTGAAGATGCTATTTTTTGCATTATGGCACAAAACTACACTACTTTGACCTCAAAAATACAGCAAACTGACCAAAGTGTGCCATAGTTCACGCTGTGGGTGGGAGCAAAGCACGGTTATAGGAGTGCGTATGAAGCATGCGGCGGTCACTTTGCCATAGCTAATGCGGCTTGGCGAGCATTTATCAACAAAAATGGCTTTTGGTAAGTAGGATGACATACCAGTTTGGTAAGGGCAGGCGCAGTTCAGTCTCAAGGTGGAGAAAAGATTTACTTGAGGCAAGGGGAGGCAGGCAGAGGGAGGCTTATTGTGAGGCAAGGTGAGGTAGAAACTAACGTAGTGATGGAGTTTAAAAGTATTTACCACCAAGCTGCACATGACACCCTCATGACAAACCGCCAATACAAGCTATCCCATAGTGATCTCCAATAAAGATAGCTGATCGGTGTGGCTCGGCAAATACATTTGAACTACATCAGTAGGTAACCTAAAAAGCTCCTGACGTCGCCTTATCTCGAGAGGAGCACGCAACAAACACCTACTATCAGGGTAAAACACCTGATTGTAGGCAGTTACCTCTTTTGGGCTCTCCTGTGGAATTTGCTTTTTAGGATGCTCACAAACTAACATTGTGTGGCCATAGCTTGCACTGCCCTCATACCCTATAATGGGATGGAGATTGTCTTTTGTTGCTCCCATCTTGCGCTGCACTCACGTACTTTCACTAAAGTGACGGCAGACACGACCAATGAGGTCTTTTTCAGGGAAAAGGAAAAATTATGGCCGACAAGATCTTTGAGACCGAGCGCCTCTATACCCGCCTGCTTACAGAAAACGATCTGGACTCCATTAGAGAGCAGCTGCAAGATCCAGAAGTGATGTTCGCCTATGAGGGCGCCTTCTCTGATCTCATGGTGAAGTCGTGGCTGCACAAGCAATTGGAGCGCTATGAGCAATACGGCTTTGGCTTGTATGCGCTGCTCACTAAAGACGACGATATTTTTGTCGGTCAGTGTGGTGTGACCCTCCAAGATTACGAGGGCCTTATGGTGCACGAGGTGGGCTATCTTCTCTCCAAACGCTTCTGGCATTTAGGTTATGCGACAGAGGCGGCTGCAGGTGCCCGTGACTATGCTTTTGATGGGCTAAATGCGCCCTTAGTCTGCACCCAGATTCGCGATATCAATGTGCCGTCACAGAAGGTTGCTGAGCGCATTGGTTTTAAGCTCGATGGCGAGTTTGTAAAGCACTACCGTGGCTTTGCCCTGCCACATAAGGTGTACGTGATGACCCGAGAGCAGTATCAGGAGCTCAAGCAAAAGGGTGAGTTGTAGGCAGCACCACAGCGGACGTTTACTTCGTAGCAAGTAGACGCAGCGGTGCGCAGTAAGCACCGCTTGCCGATAGGCGGCAGCTCCAGATCAGATCAGGTCTGGGCTACTGCCTACTAATTGGCGCTAAAGAGCACATGATGCTTAGCCTAATATGCTGCCGTGTAATGCCTACGGACTTACGATACTCACTCCGTTCCCTCCTGACACCACATCACATCACCTCAACTTATCACATTTGTTCTGCTCCCCTGCTACATTCACAACCACAACAATACACCACAGAGCAACAGGCCTCACCGCTTTACTAAAAGTGTTAACCCCCAGTTATGGTGCACTATCTGTTCTCTTGTAGATTGAGGAAGTAACGCGGCTGTTAAGCGCTGTAGCGCAGAGAGCTGACATGGACAGCAATCCCTGACACTGTAGGGAGGAAACTTTTGGTAATAAGTGGAAGGTTGTCCCGTTCTGTCTTACGCTTGTGTAAGCGTAGCTCTTGCAGCCTGCTTTAGTCTTAATGTGGATGGGTTTTTTGCACCCGGCATGCGCTATGCGTTAGCTATTGAGCTATACACCGTCGTGGCACTCTGTGTTGTCACCACTAAGCTTGTAGGGTGATGGAGAGTGAGCTGTTATATGGTTAAAGCTGATGCAGACGGCGCTGGCTTCTTGGGAGCAAAAGCAAAGAGGCATGTTGCAGCTTTTCTGAGCCTGCCACGCTTCACTGTGCGCAAGCGAGCAGACTGGCGTCATAAAAGTTTTTTATGGCTGGGCCAAAGTTTATGGTCGCTGCCGCCGCTGCTAAAGAAAGCGCTGATCTCTACGTCTAAGCACTGCTGCTTATCCTGTACTCATAGGTTTGGCATCTGCTGCTAAGTGCTGAGAGATACTTAGCAAATCTTTTTGGCTATGTGGGAGATTTATGTCTCAACTGACGTCTACGCTTATCGATCGCGTCTTGTGCCAGATTAAGGGCCTCAAAAACTTACAGCACCACCCTGAGGCGCATGAGATCACCTTTGATCTCGATTTAGAGCGCATGGAGCAGTACTACGACTTCTGCTACATCTCTGGCCAAATGTTCCATTACGCCGCTAACCACAACGACGATCTTGGTGGTTTACATTACGACGGTATGGAATCACCTCTAGCGCAGATGTTCTTGACCATGGACAATCCATTGGATCCAATGGAGCGCATCCTCGTCGATGACTATTTTCCTCTGCTCATGCCAGATCGTGAGTTTGTGCAACAGGCCTCGCAAAGCCTGCTGCCAAAGTTTAATGAGTACATCAAGGTAAAGCAGCGTGAGGATCAGGCCAAGCAAAAAGCCGAGGCCGAAGAAGCACGCCAAAAGCGCCTGCAACTTAAAGCTGAGCGCAAGGCTGCCCAGCAGCAAGCGAAGAATAAGAGTGCAAAGGGTAACAAGGGCGAGATAGAGCCAGACCCAGTAGTTCCTGCCACGGCTAAGGTACAGCAAGCCCAAGTTAAGGAAGCGAATAAAGCTGAGAATAAGACGCATGTAGAGAGCAATGCCTCTTACTACAGCGCCACCGCAGCCCAAGCTGATGCCGCTAAGGTTCCGGCCTTAGAGCACCGCGTCAGCCCGTGGGTGACGAGCTTTAAAGAGCAGCTGGAGCAAAACCGCCGCTACAAGGGGCGTGACCTCAAGGTGACCTTTATTGAGGGCTTTTACAAGGACTCGACCTGCTTTTTATGGCGCCTTGCCGACCTCTATCGTCAGCTTAATGCTGGTGTCGATGAGGGCTTAACTGACGTAATGCGTGACGTCATTGTCTACGAGTACTTGGGCCGCCTGTCTATGGAGCAGCGCTTAGCCTTAGGCATGCGCCAGAACTTAGCGTCGATGGGCCCTGAGAATCTCTATGGCCGTTTACGCTTCAGTAATGTTGTCATCTTCCCTGATGGTAAGTCGGTGTTCTGGTACTCCTTAGACGCCAAGGGCGACCTCGGCAATATGGGTATCGATGGCTTTGGTATTGACATCGACCCGCCTTATCAGAAGGGCTACGCCGTAGGCATTAAGCACGTGTATGCTGGTTCCTTTGCTGATCACCCAACTGTGCGCTGGTACCGTGAGCTGTTAAGCAACGAGGACTTAAAGCAGCTGGTGTTTAACGCGCACTATTGCCCTTGCGATAACATCTCACCTTTCTCGCAAGATGAGACGGGTGAGGAGATGACCTTTGTTAATGACGCTTTCTTTGTCTTTGAGCTGATTTTGCCTGAGGTTGAGGCGAAAGAGGCAACTGACGTTGCGGCCGCGCCATTTAAGCTCATTGAAGTCTTGATTCAGGAAACGCCGGATATTACGGTGGCGGACATGATCTCTAGTCTTCAAGACTTACGCAACCAGCTTAGTGACTTTGATCAGTTTGTCGCTGACATCAGAGACTTGGTAGCCGATGCCATTGTGGACATGAAGAACGAGCAGGAAGCGCGTCGCCGTAACCGTGATCCTGAGTACAAGACTTACACCTTTACTGATCCGGTGCATCAGAACGACTTTACCCGCACTAAGCTCAAAAACAATTACCCACTGATCATTGAGCGTGTGGTCATCAAGGGTAATGATCTGAAGTTTGTGATGCCAAGTCCGCTCTTCTCCTATGTCGATAGTCGCGATGAGGAGGAACAGGGAGAGCAGCCTGGCCTCATTCACGGTGATGCCATTGTGGTGTCGTTAGTGGCGGGCGATAATGGTTACGACTTTAGCAGCTTGGATATTGCCGACTGCATTCAGATTCCTTTTGGCCAGCATCAAAACAAGGATGTGGAAGACTACGACAAGTACGACTTCTACAAGCTGGTAGAGGCGTGGCATGAGCCGCTGCCTGAGGGCTGGGATCAGGAGTGGCTCCAAAAGGCTAAGGAGCTTAACGTCAAGCGTGAAGAGGCTAAGCTCAAGCGTAATGCGGCCAAGAGCAAAGACAAAAAGAAGCGCTAAGCCTTTGCGCTCAATGCGGAAGAAAGCGTGCTTGCTCCCGCATTAACGAAGCCGCGTAATTCCCTATGCGTAAGCGTAGGGATGTAAGCGGCTAATACCAGCATCTGTTATAATCTTCCCAAGAACTCAAGAAAGGACATTTTGTCTCTACTTGATGGGGGTTTTGTGGACAAGCCCGTAGTGACCCGCAATCTACATCAGAAGATCAGATAGCGGCTCGCTACTAGAAAAAAGCAGTGTTAACACTGTGTAAAAGCAGAGTTAGCACTGTGAAACCGCATACGTAAGTCTGCGGTAGTTCATGAGTCTCTTTGAATAAGCGCTAAGAGCTTTATCCCGACGTTTCTGAATATACGGCGCTGGTAAGCGCCTTTAAGCGGCAGCCGTTTTGTGCTGCCGTTTTTATTTCTGCACAAGCTCGTGGCGGGACTGATGCGGTGGCTCGGGTGGTAAAGAGGAGAACACCAACAGTACATTCCCATACTTTGAGAGTAGGTAGGGGCTGTTGCGCTCTCTCGAGATAATGGCGCCGATAGGCGCTTTTGCGGAGACCTACGTTGTAGGCCTCTAAGACAGCTACACCATATTGCTCAGCGCACGGGGGCGGGCGCTGCTAACGCTGCGCAGTACTTGACGTTCCCTGCTAACTCTGAAGGTAGTGCTATGGTAAGGCTCTGGTGTTCCCCAGAAGTGACGCCTGTCCTTGCCTCATGCCTTGTAAGCAAAGTGTTAAATCGCTCTTAGGAAAAATAGGAAGTACCCACAGGTGCTGCTCTATTTTTCGCACATGAATTTATCAATTGTCGCTGGGGCGCCTGCAGCCTTGCTACTTCTTGCTCTATGACAGGCGTCTCTTCTTGTCTAATCTCTTGCACCCGCTGGAAACGGCGTGGCCGTCAGCACTTGAGAGTGGTGCTGATGTCCTGCACATTTGCATGTGCAGCGCGCTGCATCAGGACTCCGTTCACCACGCCGGTAAGAGGCGAGCAAGCGGAGCGTGGCTAAAAGAGGGGAGTGCGCGTGACACTGTTCACGTTGATGCAGCGTCGCTTGACGTTTACGCTTGAGCTTCAGCTTGAGGCGCTGCTAAGCGCTCTTGGACAATCTCAAAGTTCGTCCCCTTCGGCACAAAGGTCAAACGGTTGGTGATACCGTCAGGTGCGTCCTCAGCATGGTGCGACACAAAGAGCACCGAGGTGTGACCATTTTTCATGATGTAAGACAAGAACGCCTTCACCAGAGCACGGGCCGTTGCGTCCAGCCCCTGTAAGGGCTCATCTAAGATCAGCAATGGTGGGTTTTTAATCATGGCGCGCGCAATTAAGAGCAGACGCTGCTGACCAAAAGATAAAGCCTTAAAGGACGTTTGCTCCTTTTGGTCAAGGCCAATTAAGTGCAGCCATTGCCGTGCAATACGCAGTTCGTCACCCTTTGGCTGTTGATAGAGGCCGATCGAGTCATAAAGGCCAGAGAGAATGACGTTAATGACAGGGGCGCTGACACGGTAGTCGAGGTGTAGCTGGCCACTGACAACACCGTAATAGCGCTTGACCTCCCAAATAGACTCACCGCTGCCACGCTTCATACCAAAGACGGTAACATCATTGGCGTACACCAGTGGGTTATCACCTGTGATCAGCGACAGTAAGGTGGACTTGCCTGCACCGTTAGGGCCGACAATCTGCCAGTGCTCACCTTGCTCCACCTTGAAGTTTAAGTGGGTAAAGATAGGGCGGTCGTAGGTGATATTGATGTCCTTTAAGTCGACAATGGTCTTGTCTTTTAAGGCCAGCAGCGCAAATTGCTGTGGGGTAGGTGGTAACTCTACATTAGGCAGCGCCGTGCAAAAGAGCAGAGCTTGCGCTTCAGGAGTGGCCTCAATTTCCTTGCGTGGGCCTAATTGCGTAATCGTCAGGTGCGAAATTAAGCCTAAGGCCTCGATGTCCTCGGGAATCTCATCAGGACGGTTCACAATGAGGACAATAGGCACCTTGTAATTGCGGTGAATATACTCGATCACCTCTAAAAGCGACTTGCGGCTCTCGACGTCCAGCGCATCAAAAGGCGTGTCTAACACTAAGAGGTCAGGCATCGAGCTTAAGGCTTTAACTAAGAGCACTTTACGGCCTTCGCCACCTGAGAGGGTGCGAATAGGGCGCTCTAAGAGGTGGGCAATACCAAAGGCCACAATAGCCTCATTAAGAGTCTTGAGGTCGGCTTCACTAAAGAGCTGCTTGACTAAGATGCCTTGCTCTTCTTCGGCAGTGAGGATGTCCGAGTTACGGAACTCGTAGTCAGCCTCAAATAGGGCTTGTTGCTTTTCAAAGGACACCAACTCGGTGCGGATGTTTTGCGGGGCCTCACCTGCGCTTAATTCCAGCTCGCCACTTAAGGCCCGTGCTACCGCGCTCTTGCCCGAGCCATTTTGGCCTAAGAGCACTACCAGACTGAAGTCGTGTAATTGGAGATCAGGAATGGTTACTGTCAGGTACTTTGACAGCGGATATTGGGCATTATGAAAAGTAATCATGGCAAGGTTCGAGGCCGTAAGTTGGTGCTACCAGCAAAGATGCCGCGCCTAAGAGCGCCATCACGCTACCTTAACCTTAAGTAGAGAAAGCGTGGGGGCTTAAGCGTAGGGGGGTTACCCGCTGTGGGGGAAGCTCATTTACTCAGAGGTAAGAGCACAAAGAGCAGCACTGTAGCAGTGCGTGCTGCAAAGTAGCAGCGCGACCAAGCAGCAGCGCGTCAGAACAAGAACACGCGTTAGAGCGAGTGTCTGGTAGCGTTTACGACCATGTCAGCAGAAAACACATGGCGAGGGAGATTACGCCGGTTGAGAAAACGGCATTGTAGCGCAATGGATTGGTACTGACACAGCCTGGTCCGCCCTAAGCGTTGGTTGTGCCTTGTGTTAGTGCAGGGCGCTCATGGGGAGAGGGCTCTTTCTCTGTCTCTGTAAGGCGCGACCCCTTACTGTAATAAGTCCCTTCAGTGATGGTGAGGCTTGGGTCCTAAGGTTACCGGTGCGCTGTGTTTAAAGCTGAGAGCGCGGGTTTCTAAGGTAAGAGCCTTACCTTGATGCTGCTGTTGTTGGCTTAAACGCCAGCACCTGCAGTGTTGGGGGCTTAGTGGCTACTTTGTCCGAAGATGCTCACGCTTATGGTATCTCTAGGAAAGGTTGTGCCATGCTGTCTGGAGGTATTGGTGTTAACAGCACTTGCCTCTGTCTAGCTGTTACTCCATAAGCACCATTACGGTGCTTTCGCTGCGCTGTTCTCGTGCGCGCTCCTGCGCTTTTTTCGCAAGAACAATCACCTGCAAGAAAAGCTGTTAGTTCTAGCTAACTCGCGTTACAATATGCATTAACAAAGTCACAGCAAGTACGCATGCCGCTGTCCTTTTGCGTGTGGTCTCTGCCCTCAGAGCAAGAAAAGCTAAGTACGCTGTTGTCCGTAAAAAAGGGCATGTTTATCAGCTCGGAAGGTGATAGCGCTGACCTGTGCGCTATTGCTCACTGCGCTATAATGCGCTCTACTTTTAGCGGCGGGTGTCCGCTGTTAGAGAGTGCTTGTAGCTTTGTGCGATGCGATGCGGTGCAGTGCAGTGTTTTATGTGATGACAGCTGTGCTGTACTTACTGTACTGTACTGTACTGTACTGTACTGTGCTTGTTTCCTTGTTGCCCTATAACATACAGCTTGAGAGGAGGTGTTGGTGGCTGGTTTCTTAGCTTATTTGGCGCAAAAAGGTAAGGCCAAATACCTCGTATCTCAAGTGCAGATTGCCAGTCTCATCGATGGCCGCTTACGCGTCATCTACGAGAACCTCAAGCATGATGCTGAGCTCCGCCAGCAAGTGCAGCAGGAGCTTGCGCAGATTAAAGAAATCACCTCGTTCACCATCAATCCGGTCACCGGCTCTGTGGTCATCAACTACGATCACCATAAGGCCCAGCAAAATCAGTTTTTAGCGGAGCTGTTAGTGCAGGCCCGCCTCAAGCTGCAACGCTCTTAAACCAAGCGAGGCTTTGTGGCTCCTTTGCGCTTTTGCGCTTTTAGCTTTGCAACTTGAGCTTTGCTACTTTGCCGCTTGCTCTGGCGTTCCTACAGGTAGGGGAACGCTGCGTAAGTAGTGCAGGGGCTCATAATTACTGCAGATCTAAGGTGCTGCTGCTCTTTCTACCACCACTGGTTTTCTCTATTAGTGCCAGCTAAGCTACTGCGGGTAGCATGTGGGCTTCTTTTTTGGGGGAGTTGCTTTGAACAATTTGGGAATGCAATTGGGAGTTAAAGTCGGCTCCTCTCTGCGCTCGGGGCTGAGCTCCTTTTTTAACTCAGAAAACCGAGGGCTGATCATTGCGCACGCTATCCCAGGCCGTCGCCGTTACACCACTAATGTCCTCAAAGACCAAACCCCAGAAGCCTGTGCCCTGATCGAAGAGGCTATCTGCAAAGTCGACTACGTCACCTCCTGCAAGGTCAATCCGGTTACCGGCAGCTTAACCGTTACCTACACTTGTGACGAGAATACGGCCAGCGCTTTCTTTGAGGGCGTGTCGCATGCCTTAACCGGTATGCATGCCCAGCACGAGAAGACCATGATTCCATCATCCATGATCTCTGCTGGCTACCACTTAAACGATCAGGCGCGCGCTATTCGCGATCACATGCGTAATTTCTTAAACCACGCCGAACCGCTGTTTATCAGCCGCTTGGTGGGTTTATCCTTTTTAGGCTACGGCCTGTTCCGCATGCTCTATCGTGGTGATAGACCATCGGGGATTCAGGTCTTCTGGTGGGGCATGGCCTTATTGCTGCGCCGCTCGCACCGTGATGCGCCTCCAAGCGCCAATGGGCAGTCACCACAGCCACCAATGCGCTAAGCTACCTCATCATTAAGGCACCATCTTAGCCCCATGGTCAAGAAGCTACCAGCTTCGCTCTGTGCACAGGAGCCAGAATAGTGCGGTAGCCTGAGGGGCGGGCGCTGCTCCTGTAGCAGCAGCGATTTCTGAATTTAGGTTGGGTTCTGGCAGCGTGCTTTTAGGCAGGCTATAGCCAGAGCAGAGGCTATCTGCTCAGGATAGCCCTTTCATGTGAGATGCAAGCTTAAGCCGCTTGCATGGAGGAGACTCGGGCGGAGCAAAGTGCGCCACAGCAAGTACAGCACAGTGTGCTGTCTTACTTGCCACCGGTAGAGGCGCGTGTAGCCCCGAGTGCAGAACAAGACAATGCAGTCCCTTCTTTACACTTTAAACTCTAATCTGGAGAGTCTCGAGGCGGCGCACTTGGAGGCCCAAGTGCGCCAGATCAAAGGCGTGATCAGCGCCTGCTATCGTCCGCAAGAGCATACCCTTAAAGTCACCTTAGACGGCTCCGCCAATAAGCTTAAGGTCAAAGCTGCGCTCTACCGCGTGCTCATGCGCGGCTATGTGCAGACAGCCAAGGATCTGGTGCACTCGGCGCATACCACTCTCACCGCTCCGGAGAAGCCACAGAACCAAAAGAGCGTACCTGATGACATCGGTGCAGAGTTAGAGCACCACAAAAAGAGTGCGCTGATATCTATCGTGGGCTTAGGTGCCTTTGCTATTTTGCGCCGCGTTAATCCCACGCTCTACGCCTCTACCACCATGCTGCGTTCAGCGCTGGTGCTCCTCATGAGTATGGATCTTTTGCGCTCGGGTATTAAGGACGCGTGGCATGAGCGTCGGCCCAACGCGGAAACGCTGACCGTAACGGCTATTATTGCCTCAGTCTTAGCCAAGAAGCCAGAGTCATCATTAAGCTTGCTGGCCATTTCGCACTTTGCTGAGGGGTTAACTACCTTAGCGGCGAAAAAAGCGCGCAAGAACATCACTGATCTGGTCTCCTTAGACGCGCAAGAAGTGTGGCTGCGTGATGCTAATGGCTTTGAGCGCAAGGTGCCAGTGGAGATGGTCAAGCCAGGCATGATCGTTTCCATTCATGATGGTGAAAAGATCTGCGTCGATGGTGAGATCGTAAAGGGCCAAGCGGCTGTCGATCAGGCTGCTATCACTGGTGAGTCGGCGCCAGTGGCCAAAAAGGTCGGTGATAAGGTCTTTGCTGGTAGCAATATCCGCTTAGGCGAGATCGAGGTACGCGTGGAAAAGGTTGGTGATGACACCTCCATTGCCCGTATCGTGCACCTCGTTGAGGACGCGCAAAACCGCCGCGCTCCAATTCAAAACTACGCTGATAAGATGGCAACCTCACTGGTGCCGGTGTCCTTTATTGCCGCTGCCGTCGTGTATTTGGTTACCCGCGATCTGCAGCGTGTGCTCAACATGCTCTTTATCGACTTCTCTTGTGGCTTAAAGCTCTCGACGGCTACAGCGATGTCAGCTGCTATTTCTCGTCTGGCCAAAGACGGTGTGCTGGTGAAGGGCGGTAGCTTTATTGAGCAGGCGGCCAGTGTTGATACGGTGGTCTTAG
The DNA here is from genome assembly GCA_018884035.1 of Candidatus Anaerobiospirillum pullicola. Taxonomy (GTDB): domain Bacteria; phylum Pseudomonadota; class Gammaproteobacteria; order Enterobacterales; family Succinivibrionaceae; genus Anaerobiospirillum; species Anaerobiospirillum pullicola. The sequence goes on along the minus strand of JAHLFE010000106.1, from coordinate 6,451 downwards.
ATAAGACTGGCACCATCACTAAGGGGCACCCTGAGGTGGTAAATGTCACTACCACTGCGGATTTAAAGGTCGATACCTTATTAGCCTTAGCGGCCAGTGCTGAAGCGCACAGCTCGCACCCAATGGCCATTGCCATCTTAGAGGAGACAGCAAAGCGTAAGCTTAAGGTGCCACACCACATCGATACCCGCAATGTGATTGCCCGTGGTATTGAGGCGGAGATTGGCCCTTACCTCGAGTTTAGCGGTGGTACCTTATTGGTCGGTTCCCGTACCTTTATGCAAGAGCGTCAGGTTAGCGGCATCAATGAGTATGTCGACAAGCGTGTCAGCGAAACCGGCTCGCTCATTTACGTTGCGGCTAATGGCAAGTTAGTCGGTGTGATTGAGTCCTCTGATCCCGTGCGTACCGACTTCAAGCGGGCGATTAACCGTATGCGCTATGCCGGTATCGAAGAGATCGTGATGCTGACTGGTGACAATGAGGCTACAGCTGCGAAAATTGCCCACAGCTTAGGTTTAGACACCTACAAGGCTGAGGTGATGCCTGAGGATAAGGCCTCCTTTGTGGCCAACTTACAGCGTCACAGCTCGGTGTTAATGGTCGGTGATGGCATCAATGACGCTCCAGCCTTAGCTTATGCTGATATTGGTGTGGCTATGGGTACTTCCTGCACGGATACGGCTATGGAGACGGCCGACGTCACCATTAACAGTGAAGACCCACTCAAGCTGCCACAGTTCATTGCCTTAGGTCAGCGCACCATGCGCATTGTTCACCAAAACTTTGCCGTGACCATTGCGGTGAATACAGCGGCGATGATGATGGGTGCCTTAGGCTTTATCAATCCGCTGCTTGCTTCCATTGTGCACAATGCCTCGACTTTAGGTGTGGTGCTCAATAGCGCGCGGGTACTCAGTGCTCCAAAGCCACGTGCCATTTTAGGCCCAAGCCTAGCGGAAAAAGAAGCTGAAGCTGATGCCGCTTCGTATGCCATGGCCCAGCGCGTGGCAGCGGAGCATGAGGCGCAGGCGCGGGAACATGAGCACGCTGCTGCCGCTACTGTTACCGAGCAGGCTTAGGCTTAGGCTTAGCTAAGGCTGAGGTTAAGGCTATTGGGCATGAGGTAGACAAGATTTTTGGTGCGAGCAACTGCTGCAGTTACCAAGGAATGAGTGAACTAATAAGTGACGGAAGAGGGGATCCGTAAGAGCAAATACTCTTCTCGAGATGAATGGTGCAGGTGAGTCTAAGCTTGTCTTGAGAAGGTGCACCATGCTTACCCTAAAGTCCATCATCTTTAAATCAATCGTTCCTAAGCCCTGTGTCAGGTGCATGCTCTGCGGTCAGGGGTTCGCGTTTTTCCCTTTTATCACTGGCCAGTTAACTGGCCGTATGTTTTCTGGCGAGGTTTATCATGGTCTTTGATCGTAATCTCTTAATTGGTTTTGCCGCTGGTGTCGTCGTGGGCTTAGTGGGCTACAAGTTTGTCAGTTCCCACAAGGAGCAAATCGAGTCCAAGCTGCAGGGCTTAGGTGTGGGCGCTAACAGCTCTGATGGCGCTGCTTGTGAGGACACCTCCTCTGAGCTGACCTTAGAGGACTTAGAGGCACAAAAGGAGCGCTTAGAGGACTTAATTGCAGAGCAGCAGCAAAAGCAAAACGGCGCTCAGGGCTAAGTAAGGACGCTCTGTAAAGCAGCTTGCTTTTTAGCGGCGATCTGCAAGCGGTTTTTAGGGGGAGTAGCTGCCAGTAAAAGAAGGAGCTGGCACTTACTGCCCCCAGTGCTTTTGTGCCCCAGTGCTTTTGTGGTGGTTGGTATTAGGTGTCTCTATGTTTACTCTCCTGACGAACAAGACTTTTTTAGCCGGTGTGGCTGTGGGCGTGGTAATCGGTTTTACTGCCTACAAGTACGTCTCTGCCGAGGATAAGGCCGAAGCTCGTAAGAATCTGCCTAAGGATCTGGTGGGTGTGGCGGCCAAGATCGGTGGCTTAGCTGTAGCCGGTAAGGCTTGCGGCATGGGTATGGGTATGGGCCGCAAGTAAGGTTTCGGGCTCTTATCTTTTGCTATTTCTTTACCTGCCAAGCTGGTGCGTCCTAAGGCGCCGCTTGGCGGTGCCTGTTCTGCCTGCCATGCAGCGGGCTGTTCTGCTGCTCCTTTCCCGCCTCTCCTTCCTTTTCCTGTCTCGCCTCACGCGCTGCGCCCTCTAAAATCATCCGCTCGGTGCGGTCGACTACCACTTAGAGATAGTGGTTGCTAACCACCACCACGGTCATCGTGCTTCCTGCCCTGTTTACGCCTCGGGTAAGGCTAAGTTACCTCAGAGAGCTTGAGCGTAATGGCTGTGACCACGTCAAGTGGCTGCTGAGGGTAGTTGTTGCTTCAAGGTGGCAGGCGAGCGCACAGGTCGAAATTATCTCTAAAGGTGGTCTTAAAAGGCTCATCTCCATAGGTGCAAAGGAAGTCGCTACTTGCAGCCAGAAACTCCCAGAGTTCCTTGGCAGAGAGCTTTTCCTCTCTTGTTCCTGTGGAGTATTTTCCCCTATGTTATGGGCTTAAAATCGGCCTTTGAGGTGGGGTAACTCCTTTATGCAGAAACCTGATATGGAATGTCGAGCATCGCTAACGCCGCTGCTGCCGCCGCGCCACGCCGTTATCGCGACGTATCTCTAAGTAGGCTCATGGCAAGTATCTATGCTCACACATGGGGAAAACGCCGTCCAGTGACACCCTATGGTGCTTAGTTCGCGGGTGGGATTGCTTTGTGTTGTAGCTTTGAGATTAAGCGCTTCTGGCTCATATGGGGCAGGAACGAATTAGCTACATAGTACACATGAAAGCCATTGCTGCCTATGCGGGCGCGTGTATAATTCCTTTTAGTCCCATACAGCAAGGATGCGTGCCGCACTTTTTCCGGTGTTAACGCTGGCTGTGGCTGCAAATGGATCTGTTTTGCTCAGGGTGTGGTGTGTTCTGGTAGCACCCTAAGTGGGCCATAGCTTACGGCCCATAGAGCGATCAATGGTTTGGTGGCAGGAGAATGACATTGCCATGTGGAAGAGTTTGACGGCGTTAAAACACACGCAGCATCAGATTCATGCCCTGAGCACATCCTTGTCGTCATATGCGCTGCGGCTCTCGTGCGCTTATATCTTTCGCGTGCACTATCACGATCAGTTCCTCTTAGTCTGTTCCCCGCGTAACAGCAACCTCTTTCAGCCTATCGGTGGTGGCTACCGCTATAGCCGTCCCCAAGCTTTAGCCTTACATCATATCTTTGGCTATTGTCCCGCTAATGGCAAACAAAGCGATAGCATGGCATGGGCGACCGCACAAAAGCTCCTTGCCAATAACACCATGGCCGCGCAGAGTACCGCTTTTTACGATTGCCGTTTACTTGTAGCAGCAGGGCAGGCCCTGCCTATTTTGCAGATGTGGTTCTTAGGCGATCGCCGCGACGAGTTGCAATCAGGCGCTATTTCCATGCGTCCGCTGCCTGCGGCTGTGGTCAACTCCGTCTATCAAGCCGCTAATTACTCTAAGCAGTTACAGGTGCATGTGCCGCATTTGATGTTGGGTGATATCGCTAGGCAAGAGGGGACGCTGGTGCCGGTGCTCACGGATAAGCCATCGCGCTTAAACTTGCAGTCGCAATATGTGGAGCGGGAGAACATCTGGGATTTACGCCGTGAGTTTAATGAGGAGGTGTGCTACAGCGACGTGCTCACTGCCGCACAGGCGCTGGAGTTTCGGCAGCTGAGCTATAAGCTGCGGGGGCGCTATGTCAATGCCGTGATTGATAGCCGCTATCCTTGTGGTGCGGTCTATATCACTGATGTGGTCGATCTCGTCCCGAATGCGCGTCAAGAGCAAATTCTCTGCGAGCTCTTTGACTCATGGACAGAGCTGTCGCACTATCGTTTCTTTAGTGAGGACGATATCATGGGACGCATTACAACACGGCGGGTAGCAAGTGAAGGGCCGTGGCTGCTTTCTACGGCAAAAGCACAGGTGGTGCAGCCTCTGCTAAACAAGTGGGATAAGGACATGACGCGGGGCAAAAGTGGCTCAGCGGTTAAAGTGGCTGATCACTCCTTGCAGTTATTCTTTACCCCAGAGGATAGTATGCGTCTGGACGTCTGCTTGGACGCGAATAAAGGTGAGCTGCTCATTCAAACGCCGTAGCCCCATAAGCAGTGCGTGGGTAGTTAGTGCTGTATTGCAGGAGACCAAGAGGTCGGCTGCACTTAGAAGCAAATCACCACAGATAGCGTGCTTTTTTGCCATTTTGACGCAACTTATACTGACCCAGCCCGCTTGAGTGCGCCCAGAGCCAGAGGCTGCTTGAGGTGCTTGCTTACTCAAAGTTGGCTCGTGGCAAGCAGATGGAGGTAAGAAGCGGGAGCGAGGGGCGAGCCGCTAATAGGGTAACAAACGCTGGTATCACTGGCCACTACAGCTTGGTCGTGTCTGGTTTGGCCGTAAGAGCAGTGGCAGCAGCGTATTGGACGGAGTCTACAACGGCGCACCGTGAGGCTTAAAGAGGTGGGAAGAGTACCTCATTGCAGTCAGTAAAGGAGCGCACCAGATCGAGCCCCTCTTTGGGGTTGCCCATAATGATGATACTGGAGATGTTTGTCCCATCGGTTGTCGAGCAGGCATAACCGCCTAAGCCATTGAGGTTATAGCCAAAGTAGCTCCACGTGTTTTGTTTCTCAATCGGGCCAACAGTGGCGCCTTGGCTCTCCAGAGCCTTTTGCAATTGGAGCAATAACTCGCGAGGCTCGACTTGCGCGGCACCGACTACCACATTAACCGAGCTACGCGCAGTATCATTGTGCAGATTGATATTGACCGAGTGTGGGGTGTTTTGCATTTTGCCAACAGGCTTCCACTGCGTGCCTAAGTCGACCTTAAAGAAGCTGGTTTCCAGCACCTCGGCATTAACGGCAGTGAGACCAAAAGTACAGACTAAGAAACCTGCAGCCAGCGTGTGCTTTAGCATCTTGCAGCCTGCAGCGATCAGTCTATTACGGGTGTGCATAGTTGCTGTCATGGCGCCTCCCCCTAAGCAAATGAACATGACAATCCTCAATTAGTAAGCAGTATGACAGCCCTGTAAAGGGAAAAACCGTGTCTGTATGAAGATTTTTTGCAAAATGTGACCATACCGTGATTTAAGTGAGAGCAAGCACGGCTGGGGGCAATGGGCAAAAGGATGGGGAAAGGCAGAACAAGGTAGAGGGTAGAGGCGAGCAAGCAGGTGACAGCTGTGGCCTGAGGTGGGGATTACTTCCGGTGCTTCAGGTTGGTAGAGAGCTGGTACTCCGCAACATAAGGATGTTTAGTGGCGCTCTTAGTGTCAGGCGTGATGGTAGCAGGGGCAGCGAGGTCTTGCTGTAGAGCTTGTGCGCGTTGCTTCGCTGCATTAATGGCCGCGTGGGTGTTGGCTACCTGAGTACCGGATGTCCGGCCGGATTGGGCTAAGTAGTCGAGGCCGCGTTGCAGCCGCGCTGTGCTTAAATCATCTTGCTCTTGGCAGCAAGGCATGGAGCCGATATCAGCGGTAGTACGGGTTTTAGTGCTGTCTTGGTGGGTGATCCCTATGATTTCAACTTGTCCATTGTTGCCAAAGTTTAACTCTGGGGATGCTTGCTGCGCACGGGCAAAGTCGTCACAATTGGAAATTTGCAGATTGCTTGGGTCGTTAGCGGTATCGCGGTAGGCACTGAGCATTTGCTGGCAGCAAGGCGGTAAATAGCGGTTGTTCTCAGTGTTGGTGGTAGGGGAACTTTGGCGGGCGGTGGCTGTCGTGGCAGAGGCAGTGGCAGAGGCAGAAGATAGCGCTGACGTAGAGTCGTCCGCTAAGGCAGTGGGGCAAGCTAGGGATATGAGCATGCCTAAGCCCACTCCACAGAGCAGCTTATGTTTCAACCGCAGAGACGGTTTGTCTATGATGCTATATCCACACATAGCGTGATCCTAACTTTTGACATCCTCCCCCGCTCTTACGAGCGGGGATTCCTTCCGCATCAGAGTCCTTAACCGCACAAGCTCGCCTTCTTAGTTAAGGTGAGATTGCTCTCCTCTGATGTTCCGGCGGGTTCCTGTTATCGACTGAGCTTAAGCTTTATCAGACGAGTCCTTAGAGCTTAGGCTTTAATCAGTTCGCTTTGGCAGCTCAACTACTTAGACTTTTTGGTCTGAGTTGAGTTGCCTCTAGGCCATCCGAGCATGCCCTGCCCTTCATCACTTCCTGCCTCGAGTGAGTAAAGGAAACGATTCTTGATGTTGATTGCGGCATTAATATCAGCATTATTGCTGTAACCGCAGCGCACGCAAACAAATACAGCTTGCGATCTACGGTTCTTCTTGCTCACATAGCCGCAGTGCGAGCAAGTCCTACTTGTGTTGCGAGGATCAACCTTGACAAGGAGGCGCCCCTCCGCT
>JAHLFE010000105.1 GCA_018884035.1 Candidatus Anaerobiospirillum pullicola | reverse complement strand
CTTTTGCAATTTTGGAGCAGTTCTGAGAAATCAAGGTGCAGTACATAGAAAGGGCCATCATTCTCCGGTACCTGTGGCCAGAGCTGTTCAATCTCAAGCCCCTTGAAGTAGGAGTCATGGCCGTCATAGGGAGCGACTCCGTGTAAAAACAGCTCCTCAAAGGCCGATACCAGCGTGCTTTTACCAAAGCGCCGTGGCCGCGTTAAAAGCTGTGGTTGGCTTGTCATGGCCAACTGATATAGATAGCGTGTCTTATCCACATAGATAAGATTACGTTGCCTGATTTCAGTAAAACTCTGCAGCCCTAAAGGCAACATACGACGTAGCTGCACGAATGTTTTCATAGCCTGCCTCTGCTACTAATGGAGAGCGTTTACACCCAAGGTATTTACCCCATCTCTTATTAGGCGCTAATTGGCTTAAAATCGCCTGTTACTTGGAGTAAAGACACAAAGCTGTGCACAACGATTTTTGAGGAAGCAGCGGTTATTTCCCCCACTGCAAGCAAAGGAGGTAGCTTTGTCCCGCTTGCACTTGTACGTGTAAGAGCTACTGCCTCTCCACGGTAGTATCAAGCCATCTTAGGGGAGAACTGCCATTCTTTATGTATGGCATTATAGCAGTTCACTATCATCTGGCGGTCGAAGCGCACAGCGCGTAAACGTTCTTTGGGTGCGGTTTTGGCCCAAACCGTACCATCACCACGGCCCCCGCAAAACAAGCAGTTTTCCCTGTTTCGTGCTAAAATTTTCCCTTTGTTGCGACCTGCGTAAGTGTCTTAATCTTGCCCTCGGCTGGTACCTTAAACGTTCAGCAAGCGCTCTGTGCTTAAAGGGCGACACTTAGCGATCAACAATCAGGCGCCGCCTCCTTGTGCCGTCAGCTCTACCCTTCGCTGCGGGGTAGCCTTGTTTGCAAGCAAGATCGAGGCGCTCTAATCCTCTGTCCATGGCGTTTTTGTAATGCTTGATTCTAAATACCTCCGTTCCGATTTAGCTAAGACCAAAGAAATCTTAGCTACGCGCAATTACAATCTCGATGTCGAGACCTTATCCAGACTTGAAGAGCAGCGCAAGGATCTCATGGTCCGCACGCAAGACCTGCAAGCCAAGCGCAACTCCATGTCTAAGACCATTGGTCAGGCTATGCGCGAGGGTAAGCAAGACGAAGCGGCCAAGATTAAAGCCGAAGTCGGTGCCATTGGCGATGAGTTAGACACCACTAAGCAGCAGCAAGATAAGGTCTTAGAGCAGATCAACAACATCGCTCTGACCATTCCTAACCTCCCTCATGAGTCAGTACCATTAGGCCCAGATGACTCCTATAACAAGGAAGTCCGTCGCTGGGGTACCCCACGTCAGTTTGACTTTGAGGTCAAAGACCACGTGGCCTTAGGTGAGGGCTTAAATCAGCTCGATTTTGCTAACGCCCGTAAGATCGCCGGTGCCCGCTTCGCCTTAATGAAGGGCCCAATTTGCGCCTTACACCGCGCCTTAGTGCACTTAATGTTAGACCTCCACTGCCAAAAGCAGGGCTACACCGAGGTCTATGTCCCTTACCTCGTCAACTTAGATTCCCTGTACGGTACCGGCCAGATGCCAAAGTTTGGTGAGGATCTCTTCCACACCAACTTAAACGGTAACGCCGATGGTGATGACGTCAATCGTCACTTCTGCCTTATTCCTACTGCTGAGGTGCCATTAACCAACATGGTGCGTGGCGAGATCATCCCCGAGGATCAGCTGCCAATTAAGGTCACTGCTCACACCCCTTGCTTTAGATCCGAGGCTGGTTCTGCTGGGCGCGATACCCGTGGCTTAATCCGTATGCACCAGTTCGACAAGGTCGAGATGGTGCAGATCGTCAAGCCAGAGGATTCCTATGAGGCCTTAGAGCAGTTAACGGCCGATGCTGAGTCGGTGTTACAGGCCTTAAATTTACCTTACCGTGTCGTGTGTTTATCCACCGGTGACATGGGCTTTAGCGCCGCTAAGACCTATGACCTTGAGGTGTGGATCCCAGCGCAAAATACCTACCGCGAGATTTCCTCGTGCTCTAACTGCACTGACTTCCAAGCGCGTCGTATGCAGGCTCGTGTCCGTCGTAAGGATGGCAAGATTGAGCTCCTGCACACCTTAAATGGTTCGGGCCTTGCGGTTGGTCGTACCTTAGTGGCGGTAATGGAAAACTACCAAAACGCTGATGGCTCCATTACTGTGCCTGAGGCGCTGCGTCCATACTTGAACGGCCTTGAGGTAATTTCTAAGTAATGTTGACTACAGCCGACTGGCTTATTCTCGCTGTAGTGGTTATTTCTGGTGGCCTCTCCCTCTTTCGTGGGTTCTTAAAAGAGGCCATCTCGCTGGTGGCGTGGGTAAGTGCCTTTGTTATTACCAGTAGGTTCTATGAGGCTTTAGCTCGCAAGCTCGACTTCATCTCCACCGATGAGATGGTGCGCAATGTAGTGGCGTGTATCATCTTGTTTGTGGCTACCCTTGTGGTCGTCGGCTTGTGTGGCTCTGTTATAAGAGCCGTGGTGCATAAGGTTGGACTATCAGGAACCGATCGCCTTTTAGGCATGGTCTTTGGCGTACTGCGTGGCGTGCTGATCGTGTGCGTGTTTTTAGTCTTAATGCAGATTGGCTTTAAATTGCACATCTTAAGCTTTGTGGCTGACGCGCCTTTCTATCGTGATTCGGTTTTTATTCCGGAGCTGATGCGCATTGTCAACTGGTTCTTTGATTACAGTCCATCAACTCAAGTAGAGCTTGAGCAATTGGTAGGAGCTTAAGTATGTGTGGTGTCGTAGGAATAGTCGCGAATTCGCCCGTCAACTTATCCCTGTATGACGCACTTACTGTGCTGCAGCACCGTGGACAGGATGCTGCGGGTATCGTTACCTTAGATGAGGGCAACTTCCGCCAGCGCAAAGCTAATGGCCTCGTCAGTGACGTCTTCCAGCAAAAGCACATGATGCGCCTTAAGGGTAACATCGGCATTGGCCATTGCCGCTACCCTACAGCTGGCTCCTCTTCAGCTGCGGAAGCTCAGCCTTTCTATGTCAACTCGCCTTTTGGTATTGCCTTAGCCCATAACGGCAACCTCACCAACGCCCGCGAGCTCAAAGACAAGTGCAATAGCATCTTCCGCCACACCAATACCAACTCTGACTCGGAGTTGCTGCTTAACATCTTTGCTTGGCGCTTACAGGAGATCACGCAATGCCGTCACCTACCAACGGCGGATGAGATCTTCGCCGCTGTGCGTGATGTGAACAAGGAAATCTACGGTGGCTACGCTGTGGTGTCGCTCATTATTGGCGGCGGCTTAGTAGCCTTCCGTGATCCTTTTGGTATCCGTCCTTTAGTCTTAGGCTCACGTGTAGACGAGCAAGGCCGCACGGAGTACATGGTGGCCTCGGAGTCGGTGGCTTTAGCTGTCTGTGGCTTTAAGCTCTTACGTGATGTGGCGCCAGGTGAGGCTATTTACGTCACTACGGAGGGGCAGCTTTACTCTGCCATTTGCGCGGAAAACTGCAAGCTGCAGCCATGCTTGTTTGAGTACGTGTACTTTGCCCGTCCGGACTCGGTGATGAACGGTGTTTCGGTTTACGCTTCGCGCGTGAGCATGGGCACTAAGCTCGCTGAGAAGCTTAAGCGTGAGTACAGCCACTTAAATATCGACGTGGTGATTCCAATTCCGGAGACCTCGTGCGATATCGCCGTGCAGATTGCGCGTATCTTAGGCGTGCCTTACCGTCAGGGCTTTGTGAAGAACCGCTATATTGGCCGTACCTTCATTATGCCTGGCCAGAAGCAGCGTAAGAAGTCCGTGCGCAGCAAGTTAAGCCCAATTCCATCGGAGTTTAAGGGCAAGCGCGTGCTGTTGGTGGATGACTCCATTGTGCGTGGCACGACCTCAGGGCAGATCGTCGAGATGGCCAAAGAGTCTGGGGCGGCGGCGGTGTACTTTGCCTCGGCAGCTCCTGAGGTGCGTTTTGCTAACGTGTATGGCATTGACATGCCAACCAAGCGTGAACTCATTGCCTACAACCGTACCAATGAGGAGATTTGCAGCCTGATTGGAGCTGACGCCTTAATTTATCAAGACTTAAAGGATCTGGAGGATGCGGTGCGTGCCGAGAATCCAGCCTTAACTGAGTTTGAGGAGTCGGTGTTTACGGGCCACTACATCACTAAGGGCGTGGATGAGGAGTACTTTGCGTACTTAGATCAGCAGCGCTCGGACGATGCCAAGGCCGATAAGGCATGGAAGGACTCTAACGAGGGCTTAGAGATCTACAATATCTAAGCCACACAGCGCGCGTAAGTAGTACAGCATTCTCTAAGTTCGCGTAAAACGACACTATCCATTAAAAGACGATAAATCAGGGATTTATCAGTGGAGGCTGTGCGTTAGTGACCGCTTGGTGTCCTTTTACAAACAAGGGCTCTCAGGGTATGGATTAATACACTGACTTAGCAAACGCTGTAGTAGTTAACACCATCATAGAGGTGTCGCCCCCAAGAACCGCTTTTAAGCAGGGGCTGGGAGATACCCACAAAAACGCCGGATCGTGCACGCTTAGGCTGGCACCTCCGGCGTTTGTCTTTTCTGAGGCCAGTGGCGGCGCGATAGCAATCGCACGCAAGATCGCACACATCACCATGGTGGTCGCTGAGGCGTTTTGGGCTACGTCCCGCCGTTGTAAAAACACTGCCACAGCCCATGAGCGCTGCATCCGCTTAAGGTAGTTTTTTTATTTCACGTGAAATTTAAGCTTTACCTGAGACATGGGGGAGGGTAGGCATGACCGCGAACCTAAGGGTGCAGCTTAACTCGGAGCGTCATAACTGTATCCCTCATGGTGATTAAGATGAGCCAAACCAGCTTGTAAGTCCTGTAGCTGCCACTTGCAGCACTAATCCCAAGGGGTATTAACGCACACCAAGAGCGCCATAAAGACATGGCTGGCTTAAGTTCGCGGGTATGGAGGGTAGTGCACGGTCTCAATAGCAGAGGCGTGTTTAGGACTGAGCGTAAAAGCAAGGACGCTGACTATGGTATTTTGCCTGCCCCAGACAAATGCGGCAGCCGTGAGGCTGCCGCTAAAAGAGGGAGTGAGATGGTGGAAGCTAATCCAATTAGGAGTTAGTAGCACCCTGCAGACGGTTAAGCTGCTCCTTCATTAAAGAGATTTGCAGGTTGTGCATCTGCGAGATCTGGTCACGTAAGGCCTGAGCCTCATCACCTGTGGCGTCAGCTAATTGCGCCTCGGCGTCCTTTAAGTCGGTGTCCAGCTGCGCTAAGCATTCTTTGATCTGGTCATCAGAGAGCATATCAGGGGTGGCAACCTCAGTGCCCTGAGCAGCAGCAGCAGTTGGGGTTAACAGCATGTTAGCCAGCAGCACACCAGCACCTGCGCCAGCAAGCGAGCTTAAGAAGGTCGAGCCCATACCAAGGCCGCCGGTGGTGCCACGGTTAGCGTAGTAGGAGTTACCTAAAGCGGCGTTATTGTTGTTTGGCGTGCCGCGATAAGCGTTTTGCGAGAACTGAGCGTCCTGCTGCTGTTGATTGCGGTTGGTGTTGGCGTTGTTGGTGTTAGAGCTGGTGCTCGAGCTTCTGTTGTTGGTGGTAGTGACCGCACGGCTAGAAGAGGTAGAGCTCGAGGAGTAGCGCTTAGTGGTGGTAGGAGATGAGCGACGGAAGCCGCCACCACGGCGGGCGTCTAATTGGATGTCATTGACAAAGCCATTCACGAAACCACTAATGACGTTGGTCATTGGGTTGGCTTGCACCGAAGAAGCAGCGCAGAATAAGCCTAAAGTCAGAGTGGAAGCCAGTAAAGTCTTCTTTAACATGGAGGTGGTTCAATCCTAAAAGCAAAAGATCGGTCGGTCACCTCTGCGCCTCACCTCAGGATGGTAAAAGCAATGGTGTCTGCGGCGGCCACAGGGTTTTGGTAGTAGACACGAAACCAGTGTAATAATAGCAGAGAAAAGACAGAGCATTCTTAGCATGTGCGAAAAGCTGGCGGTGCTTCACACCTTAGGGCGATGGTGGCGCAGGCGGTGGGACAGGGAGTTGGTGCTGTAAGAGGCGTCTGGTACTGGCGTCAAGATGAAGTGCCAGCAACATTGCCGGACAACGGCATGAACCTGAAGAGTGAGTGTCAGTAAGCACATCCTTTCTGCGTAGGGGCGGTTGCTTGTTAGTGTGGTTGTGTAACCTTGAGGCACTGAAGTGGCAGTCGCTGCAGCTGGCCACTGTATGACGTGGTGGTGGCTTTTAGGGGCATGCCGTCAGGAAAAGCTTGCGGCGATAGCGGGAGTACATGCCGGAGTAGAGTTTGGTAGAAAGCCCTGTTAACGGCTATGCCCCTGAGTAGCGGCCTTGTTGCTTTTATTGAGGGTGTCTGTGCTCGGGGATAGAAGCTGCGCAGAGCGTGCGCCGTGTTACAGCGTAAGAAGAGGCGGCCGCAAAGCACCTATCTCGTAGGTGGTCGTAGGTGGTCGTAAGTGCTACCCCTAATGGCGCCAAGCCGCTGCCGTCACTACTCACTGCCCCCAGAGCCACGCCAAGACATCGCCCCTGCTCACAACTCACCACAAATGCTAACTTTTTCTTGCCAAAGCCCAAACCCGCCGCTATAATGCCCCGCGTTGCCCAACGGCAGGCACTGCTAAGTGCCCGCAAGTAGCAAAGCGCCTTTAGCTCAGCTTGGTTAGAGCATCACCTTGACATGGTGGGGGTCGGTGGTTCGAGTCCACTAAGGCGCACCAAGCTTCACGCCGCCGCAAAAAATTTTTTAAAAATTTTTAAAAAAGTTCTTGCCAAGGCTAGTGAAGATCGCTACAATGCACGCCGTTGTCTGACAGCGACAACAAAACAAAGCGCCTTTAGCTCAGCTTGGTTAGAGCATCACCTTGACATGGTGGGGGTCGGTGGTTCGAGTCCACTAAGGCGCACCAATCCAAGAGATTGGTAGTTGCTGTGAGGTGACGTTACAAGTTGTGCGCCTTTAGCTCAGTTGGTTAGAGCATTACCTTCACACGGTAGGGGTCGGTGGTTCGAGTCCACTAAGGCGCACCAATCAGCCAGCTTTAAGCTGGTTTTATTTTATCTGTGTGATGTATCTAGTAAAGAACAGCGGTGCGGTGCGGTGCGGGGAAGTGAGCTTTAAGGCGGTAGTGGTAGCGGACGTGGTAACTGCACTGGTGGTCACCTTTGCTGGAACGCAGTAGGTTGTGCGGCACATACGCTGTAGTTAATGGCACAACAGAGAGCTAAAGCAATAGCTCTGCGCAAGGTAAAACAGGCTTTGTCAGCAGCATCATTATCATCAGAGCCAGGCAGAGTAGGGCAGGTGCTACCTCTGCGGTAAGTGGTGTTGCGGTTATCCTTTCTTGTTTGGCGCTCGCTGCCATTAATGCCATTAATGGTGCGACCTCGCTTTGCCCAGCAGTACCCTTGTAAGCTAAGGCCTTTTCCCACATACTGAGTACCAATCCTTTCCCTCTGTTCCCTTGCCTCTATTGCTAAGGTGCGCCCCCATGCTTAAGGTCTTCACTTACCTCTTTTTAGCGCTGCTAATCATTGCTGTGGTGGCCACGACTGCCATGTTTTTCCTGCTCTAACGCAGCGTCAGGGGCTTTGCTCCTGAACGCTAGCCAGCGGCGCTCAGCCTCGTTGTGCGACCTTTGCGCTGCCTGCCATATTGCCGCCTTTCTTGCGTCTTCACGCCCTCAGAATGCGCCTGCTGCCCCCAAAACCAGCAATTGCCCTCACTGCGCTTTTTTCTCCGCCGCTTGCACCACACAGGCGTATAATGGGCCCGCTTGTGTTTGCCTTTTGCGGCGTTACACAAGAGCTATGCTCTAGCATCACCCCGCCACTTACACTAAACACAAGGTGGGTAGGTAGGCTACAGGGCCTGCCGAGGATGACTAGGAGCTTGGGCACAGCTGACGGGATAGTGCCGAGGAGTGACTCAGCACGTGGTTTAGCTGGCCTTTTCCTTTATTTCCTTCTTGTGCAGGACCATTGAGGCACGTCGTAGGTGCCAGTGGTTTTTTCTCATGGTGAAAATTACTCTTCCTAATGGCGCCATCAAAGAGTTTGAGAGCGCAGTTTCCATCGCTGATATCGCTGCTAGCATCGGCCCTGGTTTAGCCCGCAATTGCGTCGCTGGCCGCGTCAATGGCGTCTTACACGACGCTTGCGATCTGGTTGACCACGACTCTGCGGTGGAAATCGTTACCCCTAAGGATAAGGATGGTCTGGAGATTATCCGCCACTCCTGCGCCCACCTCTTAGGCCACGCTATTAAGCAGTTATGGCCAGATACCAAAATGGCCATTGGCCCTGTGGTAGAAAACGGCTTCTACTACGATGTCGACCTCGATCACAAGCTCACTGCTGAGGACTTAGAAGCTCTCGATAAGAAGATGCACGAGCTGGCTAAGACCGATTACAAGGTCATTAAGGAAGTGGTCGACTGGCAGCGCGCTTGGGACGTCTTTAATGAGCGCAATGAGCCTTACAAGAAGCTCATCTTAGAAGAGAACATCTCTAAGGATGACCACCCTGCCTTATATCACCACTTAGAGTACATCGATATGTGCCGTGGCCCTCACGTGCCACGTATGGGCTTCTGCTCGCACTTTAAGCTCACGCACTTTGCAGGTGCTTACTGGCGTGGTGACTCTAAGAACAAGATGCTGCAACGCATCTATGGCACCGCATGGTCAACTAAGGAAGATTTAGCTGACTACTTAAAGAAGCGTGAAGAGGCCGCCAAGCGCGACCACCGCGTCTTAGGTAAGAAGCTCGACTTATTCCACTTCCAGCAGGAAGCCCCAGGCTTAGTCTTCTGGCATAACGACGGCTGGACTATTTACCGTCAAGTCGAAGACTACATGCGTGGCATGCTCCACAAGTATGGCTATATCGAGGTTAACACCCCTCAGATCATGGATCGCTCGCTGTGGGAGCGCTCCGGCCACTGGGATAAGTACGCTGAGAACATGTTCACGACCTCCTCAGAGAACCGTGACTATGCCATCAAGCCAATGAACTGCCCAGGCGCCATCCAGATCTTCAACAGCCGTACCCGTTCGTACCGTGATCTGCCAATCCGTATGGCTGAGTTTGGTAAGGATCACCGTAATGAGCCATCTGGCTCCTTACACGGCCTGTTACGTGTCCGTGGCTTTGAGCAGGACGATGCCCACATCTTTATCACCGAAGACCAGATCTTAAGTGAGGTCTCAGAGTGCATTAAGATGGTGTACGAGATCTACGATAACTTCGGTTTCCACAAGATCGATGTGAAGCTCTCGACCCGTCCAGAGAAGCGCATTGGCTCCGACGAGATTTGGGATAAGTCCGAAAAAGACTTAGCCGCAGCCTTAGTGGCCAACAACTTAGAGTACGAGGTGCAGCCTGGTGAGGGTGCGTTCTACGGCCCTAAGATTGAGTTCACCTTACATGACTCTTTAGGTCGTGCCTGGCAGTGCGGTACTGTGCAGCTGGACTTCTCCTTACCTGCTCGCTTAGGCGCGCACTACATCGGTGAGAAGAACAATGAGGTGACGCCAGTGATGATTCACCGCGCCATCTTAGGCTCGCTCGAGCGCTTCATTGGTATCTTAACCGAGGAGTTTGCTGGCGCCTTCCCAACTTGGCTGGCTCCAGTGCAGGCTGTGGTCATGAATATCACCACCAACCAGACTGAGTACGTCAAGCAAGTCGTACAGAAGCTGGATGAGGCTGGTATTCGTGTCCGCGCTGACGTGCGTAACGATAAGGTGGGCTTCAAGATTCGTGAGCACACCTTAATGCACGTGCCTTACATGCTGGTGTGCGGTGACCGCGAGGCTGAGAATGGTCAGGTTGCGGTGCGCACGCGTAAGGGTGTCGATTTAGGTGCGATGGCGGTTGATGATTTGATCAGCATGATCAAATCTGATATTATATCGCGCAAACTTTTGACCAAGGCTGACGAGCCAGCTGCGGCCAAGTAGTTAAAAGCTGCATCAAGTCGCAGTTTTTGGTGGGCTCACAGGCAAAAGAGTCATGAGTAATCATGGCTCTTTTGTCTGTTAAGAGCTCAGATGCAGGCTGATCATTGTTTAGAGGATCGTCGGAGTTAGCTTGGCTATCACTAACGGAAGAAAGATTGGTAATAGAGTTGCCACACGCAGCCGCATTAACGGTGACATCAGATGCCGTGAAGTGCGTTTACTGGGCGAGGACAATGAAGTCATAGGCGTGATGCCTACGGTTCAGGCTCTACGCATGGCTCAAGAGGCTGGTGTAGACCTCGTTGAGATTAGCCCAAATGCTGATCCTCCAGTTTGCCGCTTAATTGAGTATGGCAAGTTCCTCTACGAGAAGAGCAAGGATCAGAAAAAGAAGAAGCAGAAGGTTGTCCAGCTGAAGGAAGTAAAGATCCGTCCTGGCACCGACGAGGGCGACTATCAGGTTAAACTACGCAACCTGATCCGCTTCTTAGAAGATGGCAACAAGGCCAAGATCACGTTACGTTTCCGTGGTCGTGAGTTGTCTCACCAGCACTTAGGCCTTGATGTCTTAAAGCGCATTGAGAATGATCTGTGCGTGAACATGGGCATTGCCACGGTGGAGACGGCCTCCAAAGTTGAGGGTCGTCAGGCCATCTTGGTATTAGCCCCGAAGAAAAAGCAGGGATAAAGGGCCCTAAGCGTCAGTAGAGCGTGCGTGATGAGTGGTAGGACGGCTTTGTCCCCCTGCTGCCAGCGGCGCTGAGGCTAGCTTCACTTAGGTTCTAGGTGGAGCAGCTTTGGTCTGCCCGCGTAAGCTTGAGTGCCGATGTAAAGCGCAAGCTTTACAAGGTGCTGACCCCCGATATCCCCACACCGAATGCGGAGTAAAAAATGGCTGGAAAAGTCAAGGTCAAGATGAAGACCGATCGTGGCGTTGCCAAGCGTTTCAAGAAGACCGGCAGCGGCCACTACAAGTGCCGTCACCAGAACTTACGTCACATCCTCACCAAGAAGAGCCGTAAGCGTAAGCGTTCTTTACGCGTGATGACTGTGGTTCACACGTCTAACTTACGCGCTATTATGCGTCAATTACCTTACGCCTAATTGGAGGATCGTGAACAATGGCTAGAGTTAAGCGCGGTGTTACCGCTCGTGCCCGTCATAAGAAGGTTTTAAAGGCAGCTAAGGGTTACTACGGTGCTCGTTCCCGTACTTACCGTGTTGCCGTGCAGGCTGTGACCAAGGCTGGTCAGTATGCCTACCGTGATCGCCGTCAGAAGAAGCGTCAATTCCGCGCTTTATGGATTGTGCGTATCAACGCCGCTGCTCGTCAGTATGGCTTAAGCTACAGCCAATTCATGTACGGCTTAAAGAAGGCTAACATTGACATCGACCGTAAGGTTCTGTCTGAGCTGGCCATTAACGAGAAGGTGGCATTCGAGGCGATTGCTAACCAAGCTCGCAGCGCTTTAGGTCTGTAATTCCTGATCTGACCCCCATGCAGTCCCCTGTGTAAGGGGAAGCGTAAGGTCTCTTAAAAAGCCAGTTATCGCAAGGTAGCTGGCTTTTTTTCATTTCTGCAGCACAGAGAGTGGTGTCGCCAAATACTACCAGCGTGGCCGCCATAGGGACAGGGCTAAATGACACCAGCAACGTCCGTAAGGCGCGTTAGCCCTTGTAGGCGTGTAGAGAGCTACCGTGTAGGAGAGCTCTCTTTGGAGTGCTTTGCCGCGACTACTCGCTCTTTTTGGCTTTGGTCGTGGCAGCTGCTTTTTTCTGTGGTTTGCCGTCGCCAGCTAATGCCCAAGGCATAGACGTACTCCTGTGATTTGGGCTCTCCTCAGAGTTTGGTGGATAGGGCACCAATACTACTCTAAAGTTGGTCATGCAAAACGCCATCACATGGGGCCATGCTTGATCGCAGGGCGCTGCTGCTTTTTGGTATTCACCAAACTCTGAGTAGAGCCGTGATTTGCTGCACTCTAAGCGGCTTGGGGCCATATAGCGGTCTGCTGATATGTGCTGCTAGTGTGCGCGGTAAGTAGGGAAAGAAAGGTGGTGAGGTGGTGCCTAAACTTAATGCGTCTCGGCTCTTGAGACTACAGTGCGCAACAATGCTCTGTAGGCGCATGTAAGCCAAAATACCTTACTCTGCGGTGTAACGCAACGGCCTCACGCTCTCTTAGCAGGCTGCGCTGCAGAGTGGCAAGATCACTTTTAGCGAGCGGCGCAGTGAGTTCGGTATAATCCCCATAGTCCTAAGAGGAGGATTATTGTGGCTGAAAAATCTATTCAAGAGCATCTGGATGATTTGAAAGAACAGCTGAGCATTGCACAAGACAAGCTTAAAGTCGAGACAAAGCAGCTGAAGTTTGATTGCGAGTAACTTAAAGAGGCGCAAGACCAGCTTAGTACCGTAAAGAGTCAGATGGAAGCTGAACCAAATCCGCAGACAGCTGAGTTAGTCGCTCTTTTAACGGAAAAAGTCGAGCTGCTGTCAGAAAAAGTCTCGTTGCAAAATGACCAAGTTTCTCGGATTACCGACCAAGTCTCGATGCTGCTAGAGGCATTATATAAGTTGTCTGATGCAGCCGAAAAGAAAGCTGTGCGCACCGACGTGACCAGCCTTTTATCGCTGGTGTCTGAGCCCGTCTCTGCCATGGGGGCAATGCTAGTCTCTTTTGGCTCCTACTTATGGACAACCGTAGATTCGCTGCCACTTAGAGAGTGGCTTGTCATTATGGCGCTTCTGCTCTTGATCCTGTTTGCTATTGTTTCCCTTTAGCACAAGCTCCTTGTAGGTACCAACCACAAAGCAAGAGGCACTGTCATGAGGGCGTGGCAGGGTTTGTACCTTGATTTGTACCGTCCTAAAAAGCAAAAAGCACCAGCTTACAGCCAGCATAAGGCTGCAAAACCGGTGCTTTGGGGTGGTGTAAAGAGCTCTGTGTGGCGTGGCACGCGCCGCCCGTGCAGTTCTCTTAGCGCGGTGCTTTAAGCGCAGAGCACGCCTGTGACGCTCTGTGCGTGTAAGGCGCAGCTCTTAGCGATATTAGCGCTCGTCCATGGCAACCACGTGACGCTCTGGAGAGCCAATGTAGATCTGACGTGGACGGCCAATGCGGCTCTCTTCCATGATCTGCATCTCGTTCCAGTGCGAAATCCAGCCAATAGTACGGGCTAAGGCAAAGATCACGGTAAACATCGAGGTTGGGATGCCAATGGCCTTTAAGATGATACCGGAGTAGAAGTCCACGTTTGGATAGAGGTTGCGCTTGATGAAGTACTCATCACTCAAGGCAATCTGCTCTAACTCCGTGGCCACACTCAAGATTGGGTGGTTCTTAATCTTAAGCTCTTGTAAGACCTCATGGCAGGTTTCACGCATCACCAGAGCACGTGGGTCGTAGGTCTTGTAAACGCGGTGACCAAAGCCACTTAAGCGGAATGGATCGTTCTTGTCCTTAGCACGGGCAATGTACTCAGGAATACGATCAACCGAGCCAATCTCCTCTAACATGCGTAAGCAGGCCTCGTTAGCACCACCGTGGGCAGGGCCCCATAAGGAGGCGATACCAGCGGCAATACAGGCGTATGGGTTAGCACCCGAGGAACCTGCTAAACGCACCGAAGAGGTCGAAGCGTTCTGCTCGTGGTCTGCGTGCAGAATGAAGATACGATCTAAGGCACGCTCAATCACTGGGTTGACTTCATAAGGCTCGCATGGGGTCGCGAACATCATGTGCAGGAAGTTAGCAGCGTAGCTTAAATCGTTACGTGGGTAGATAAATGGGTGGCCAATAGAATATTTGTAGGCCATGGCAGCTAAGGTTGGGATCTTAGCAATGAGGCGGATTAAAGTGGCCTCACGGTGCTCTGGATCGTAGATGTCGAGGCTGCCGTGATAGAAGGCCGAGAGGGCGCCTGCCACACCACACATAATGGCCATTGGGTGGGAATCGCGGCGGAAGGCCTTAAACAGCGAGGAGATTTGCTCGTGGATTAAGGTGTGGTGCTTGACGCGATCGCAGAACTCGTCGTACTCGCGCTTGGATGGCATCTCACCCTTGTAGAGCAGATAGCAAACCTGCAGATAGTCCGCTTTGCGGGCTAAGTCCGCAATTGGGTAGCCACGGTAAAGCAGGACACCTTTCTTGCCATCGATGAAGGTAATACGCGAACTACAAGCTGCCGTGGAGACAAAGCCTGGGTCGTAAGTGAAGTAGCCTTGCTTACCTAACTCACGAATATCGATGCACTCAGGGCCCAAGGTGCCTTTTAAGATAGGCAGTTGGATTGGGTCATGGCCAGGGATGGTGAGAGTTGCGACCTTGTCCAGAACGGTAATTTCGTGTTCCGTGTTTTCTGACATCGATGAAACTCCTTTGATGGTGAACAACAGACACGCACTTTCGATTTGCTAATGGCACCAACAGCCCTGAGCTCATGGCCGCAGCTTAGCTGTCTGGGGCAGGTTTGCCTAGTGCCGCCTGAAACTGCTTTGGGCAGTATCAAAGGAGCCGGTTTACGTGCGTGTTGTGAGCTTAAGGCATATAGCCTCAAGACAAATACGGCTGGCTATGAGAGGAGTTGGGGCTAAACCACAGCATTCCTTACACAGCACAGGGGGCCTTTACTCAGCGTGCTTGCCGCTTAGCGGCCGTGCTTAGTAGTCCCATCTCACAGCTGATGGGGACAAAAGGCAGGGGAATAATAACGGTGGGGAATGAGAAGCAGGCGCCATGAGGGCACCGCTTTTTGTTTTAAGCGCCGCGCCGCTTGAAACGTAAAGCGGCGGCAGAGTCGTGCTCACGATATTGCTTTTCTCTGCTACTTGCTGCTGTAGCGTTGCGTAGCCTCAGACTAAACACTGTAGGGCAAGGTTGCTGGGGGTTAGCAGCGGGCTTGATGCCCGCGTCCTTGGAGGGGATCGTGCTCGGAGCAAACTTGAAAGCAGATTGCGCCACTAACAGTTTTATCTGACTATAACCGCATTATGCGATTACTTTCACAAAAACGCGGCTTTTGCTTGTTCGTGGTGCATTGTTAGATAAATGCACTCTATTTGTGCAGTAGGTGACCATAAACGATACAAAATGGTGCTCACACAGGGCGGTGGGCAATGTCACTGTGCTGGGCACTGAGCGGTGCTGCCACGGCAGAGGAGCAGTGGTAGCGGTGCAGCATAGTTGTGGTAGAGAGCGCATGTGAGCGCGGCCGAGGCGAGCTTGCTGTGGAGTGACCTCTTTTGGCGCTAACCTTACTATCATAGGGCAATGTGTGCACTAAAACTGAGCGCTTTCTAGCATTTTTCTCTTTCAGTGGGCAGTTGGAGCGCTTGAGAGCCTGTCGACGGGCTTATGGGAGTGAGGGCGGCTCTGCGGTGGATCATTCTTACTTAGATCCCCTTAGATCAATCACAAGCCTGCTTTGAGGAGTACGCAAAGAGGCGTTGTGGCAAAGGAAACGCGGGACACAATTTCTGCGAGCAACCCTAGTTTTGCCGCTTAAATATGGGAAGTTGCTCACATCATGTAAAAGTGAAATGGCTTTTTTTGCCCTGCTGACTAAAATTGGTGCTATCTATTAAGTTGCAACTAGCTTTGTATAATGACCTCAGTGTCTTTGCCTGTTATACCAACTTGAGGTGCATCCGGTGGCCACTTCGCTCTTGCCTGTCCATAACGATTTTTCCTTGCTCATGGAGCAAGTCTGCTACGCCTGTGCTGCAGTGAATCTCAATGAGCAGAGCATTCGCGTGATTGTAAATAGCCTCAACCCACGGGAAAATGGCGAAACTTTCGCCTATGCTGACTACTACGCTACGCAATTTCTGAGGCTCAAGGACTTAAACCCTGAGCTGTACGAGCACCTTGCTTTAGATCGTTTACAGCAGCTCTATAAGGACAAAGGCCAAGAGCACTTCGACTTTGAGTCACCTGACCAACCCAATATGAAATTCGCGCTGGATATCTACGTGCCTGAGGCCGATATCCAAGCGGTCTATCTCGTCTGCTGTCGTGAGCGTAAGGCCGACCTCTTCGCTGCCATTGCCCAGCAGTTTATCTACGCGCACTGCGACTATTTCATCTATATTGATGCTCGCCGCAACAGCTATACGGCCTTTGCCATGACTGATAAGAGCTCGACTAAGCCGCCAATGTTTTGCGCAGATTACGATGGAGCCATCATCCAGTATGCGTACACCTACTGCACGCCTGAAGAGCAAGAGAACACCATCTACGAGATGACACTGGCTCGGGTCATTGACCAGCTGGATAAGTACGGGGTGCACAGCTTCTACAGCAGCATTTACGAGGATGGCGAAATCCATCGCAAATACTTGGAGTATCGCTATTTCAACAAAGAAGAGAAGATGATTCTGCTCTTCCGCTCAGATGTCACCGATATGTACAACGAAGAGAACCAGTACGCGCAAAAGCTACAAGCTGCCATTGACCAAGCCTACACTGACTCGTTAACCGGCATTCTCAACGCACAGGGGATGCAGGATCACGTCAATGAGAAGTTGATGGCTCTGAGTGTCGAGGCTATGGCTGGCAACGGGCTGCGTGATGTGGAGCCACTATCAGCATTGCTCTTCATCGATCTCGATAACTTCAAGCAGGTCAACGACCACTGTGGTCACCTCATGGGCGATCAAGTCCTTAAAGATATCGCGGCGGCCCTCAAAGAAAACTTGCGCGCCGATGACTTTGCAGCCCGCATTGGTGGCGATGAGTTTGAGGCTTTTATTGCCCACCTTGACTCTCGTGAGGATGGTGTAGCCATCTGTCAGCGCATTCTCTACGCCATCGAAGACCTGCCACAAAAGCACAACTTTGATGTGCCGCTATCTTGCTCGATTGGTGTGGCCTTTAGCCCTGACGATGGGCATCAATATGCTGATTTAGTCCGCATCGCTGATGCTCGTGTTTATGCGGCTAAGCGGCGTGGCAAGCGCACGGTAGTGTTCGAGTAGGGCTTGGTGTCACGGCAGCGGGCTAAGACCTGCTGCTGCCCTTTGACTCTCATTTACAGGATGTGTAGCACACCCCGCAGGGATAAGTTACAACGCTCTGCCGTAGCAAGCAGGCACAGGAGCACACCATGGCACGCTTTAACGAATTGGCTTTTTTAAGCAGCAAACTAAGCATCGCCTTGTTACGTGTGGACTTTGAGTCCGACGAGGTCTTAGTCATTAGCAACTCAGCTCGTCCGGTAGAGAATGGTTACACCTTTAGCTGGCGCTCGTATGCGCTCACCTGCTTAAAGGGCCTCTTTGGCTCCAATCCCACCATTCTCCAAGATATCACCTCAAATTCGCTCAAGCGTTTGGCGGTCAATGCGCAGCTGTCGGATGAAAAAGTCTTCAACCGTGTGCTGGTGCACTCTGAGGATTTGACTGCCCTCTACAGCCTAAACATCGTCTTCAAAGATGATGGCTTCAAGACATACGCTTACATTACGGTTACTCGTGACAACGAGCAGCGCTTGCTGCACTCCATCGTAAAGACCTTTATCTTCAATGTTTGTGACTACTTTGTGCGCATCGAGGTTGACACTGACCACTTTTCGATGATTTCCACCTCATCGCGTGATACGCCACTGCCGATGGTATCGGGTTGCTACACCGAGGAGATGCACCGCTACAATAAGCTCTTTGTCGCGCCAGAGGATTATGAGCACATCACCGCGCTGATGGAAATTGAAAGCATGGTCAAGGCCTTAGAGACCCAGCAATGTTTGACCTTTTACAGTGGCTTAATCGAGAACGGGCGCTACGCGCGTAAGAAGTTAGAGGCCCGCTACTTTGATGATAACAAGAACATCATCTTGTTGTACCGCACGGACGTGACCCAGATCTACAACGAGGAGCGCCTTAAGGTGAAGCGTTTAGAGGAGATGTTAGAGCGTGCTTACACCGACGCTCTGACCTCGTTGCTCAATCACCAAGGCATGGAAAGCCGTTGCACCAGCCTGCTGGAGAGTTTGGTAAGTGAGCAGCACCAAGAGCAGCCACCGGCCAAAACGGTGGCTGCAAGTGAGACGCCCGCTCCTGTTACCGCTACTGCTACCACTACCGCTCCCGCTCCCGTTACCACTACCGCTAATGCTACCGCTACCTCTACGAGTGTTGCAGTTAATCAAGAAGCTGCCACTGTAGCCGCTGAGGTTGAGATTGAGACGCCATACGAGAGCATGGGGGTAAAACCACCTGTGAGCATCACGACTCTGCTGCAAACAGGTACAACTCCAAGCCAAGCTGCTGAGCTTAATGTGGCCTCACTGCAAGAGAGTATCTCAGGTCAGCAGAACCTCATGTGTGCTCTGCTGTTTGTTGATCTCGATAACTTCAAGCAGGCCAATGACAAGTTTGGCCATCCAGCGGGTGATGAGGTGCTGCAGCAGACTGCTCTTATCATTAAGGAATCCTTACGGGGTAAGGACTTAGCAGGGCGTATGGGCGGTGATGAGTTTGAGATCCTGCTGGTCGATATCAAGGACAAAGAGTACGCGCAGCAAGTTGCGCAGCATATCTTGAGCAGAGTGGAGAGCATTGCGGTGGGAGATGGCTCGGTGCAGGTCTCGTGCTCCATTGGCATTGCTTACACCTGCGATGAGGGATTTGCGTATAAGGCTCTGGTGGCTAAAGCTGATAGGTGCGTTTATCGGGCGAAAAGCTTAGGCAAGGGACAAGTAGTGACTGCACTTGAATGATGATGTGCACAACGGCTAAGTCGTGCTTAACCCTTAATGTACTGCCCGCAGTACGCTCAGCTGGGCAAAGCTGTGTAGAAGACACCTCTGCGTAGTTCTGCTTTGCGCGTGTGGGCAGGTGTGACGCTCTCTCCTGCAACTTACCTGCAACTTAAGCCATCACAGCAGCAAAAGTGCTCTGGGGATTCCTACTGCGTTGTGGCTATCCTGCTGCACCGCTCTCTAAGCGTTTTTCTCCCCTGAGGTAAGGCGGTATGAGGTAGGAGCTTATTGCGCCCTGAGTGTGGTCGTAACGCTGTGGCGCGTACACAGGTGGAGATGTGGGAATAACGCGCGGGCCATAGTAGCTCTGGTGAGCGTGGGTGACTGTGGCGAGATATTGCTCTTTTTGGCCGTGCGCGCTTAGTCATTTTTCTGCTAACATGAGTGGTTTGTTGTTTTGCTAGGCACTGCGATGTGTGTGCGTCTTGCCCCCAAGTGCCAGCACTGGCACTTTGTTCTGTCAGTTTTTACCTCAGGATTAGCTCCTGTACAGGATTAAGCTCCTGTAAGCACAACCGGCGCGGGGTGGACGCTATATTGGAGAAGACCTCTTTCCATGCAACAGAAGATTTTGCTCACTGAGTGCACCGATGCTACGGGCTTGATTGCGAAGATCACCACTACCTGCTCGGAATTTGGCCTCAATATTGTGCGCCAAGATCAGTTCGCCTCCCACGAAGACAATCGCTTCTTTATGCGCTCTGTTGTCGAGGGTGACTTTAGTGCTAATCATGAGAGCAAGTTCTTACAGTGTGTGACGGCTAAACTCCCTGATGACGCTACGGTCTCCTTAAAGGATAAGGCAGTATTGCCACGTATCGCGGTGTTAGTCACCAAAGAGGCGCACTGCTTAGGCGATCTCCTCATTAAGAGCTACTCTGGCTCCTTACACGCCGAGATCGTGATGGTAGCGGGTAACTACCCTGAGCTGGGCAATCTGGTGGAGAAGTTCAATATCCCATTCCACTGCGTCTCGCATGAGGGCATCTCCCGTGAGGAGCATGAAGAGCGCATGATGAAGGTGATTGATGACTACAATCCAGATTACATCGTGCTAGCCAAGTACATGCGTATCCTCTCGCCAAAGATGGTGGCGCACTACCCATTAGGCAAGCTCATTAATATCCACCACTCGTTCTTACCTGCTTTTATTGGTGCTAAGCCATACCAGCAGGCCTTTGATCGTGGCGTAAAGATCATTGGTGCTACAGCGCACTTTGTTACGGACAACCTCGATGAGGGCCCAATCATTGAGCAGGACGTGATCAAGGTCAATCACCGCTACGATGCTGCGGATATGGCCAAGGCCGGTCGTGACGTCGAGCGTGTGGTGCTCTTACGTGCCTTAAACCGTGTCTTTGACAATAAGGTCTTTATCCACGGCAATAAGACCGTCGTTTTCTAAAGAGCAGCTTAGGCGCACCACAGCTGCCTGTAGGCAGCAGTTCAAGAGCGCAGAGCACCCTAACATCAGCTCACATGCTGAGCTTAAGACGAGCACCTCCTGAAGTGCCGCCGCTAGCCGCCACTTATCGCAGAAAACCCCTGAGCACTGAGGCTCTTTGGTGGTTGGGGGGTTAAAGTGTGCCTGCTGTTGCTTCAGGTGGGAGGTGCGTGGTACTTGAGATGGTGCTCGGCCACAGCCGCAGTGCGCAGGGGCAGAGAGCAGAGGCAAAAGGCAGAATTAACTCCTGCTTCACCCTGCGTAACTAACGTCGAGGAGTTGAGGCTGATTTTTCTCAAACCTCTAAGATACGGCTTTTTCCTTAGAGTAGAGCTACTGACGACTAACACTCAATGGTAAGGCGATATCCTTAAAGCTGGGTATCCCCCATCTCAAGCTTCAATGTGGTGGCTATCAATTAGGTCGTACAGCAAAAACAGCCCAGCCAGCCCAGAGCGGCGCTGGTAGTGCCGTTAACCCTAAGAGTGGTGCCGCGATCTCTTAGCTCTTAAGAGCGGAGACACGTGGTGACGCTTACGCTTAGTAGGCAGCAGGAGACTGCTCTGCGGTGATACAGGGCGCGGGCGCAATGGCGGGACTGGGACTAGCAAGAGGCAGTAGGCTCTACGATGGTATGGAAAGGGCAAAGAGACAAATGAGTGTCGTGCTCGGATGTAAGAGCGCTCTGAGGAAAAGACGGTGTGAGAGCGGGTGCTGATAGGGCGTGACTGTGGCCATAAGATGTGTCAGCGCCAGCAGCTGTGGCCTTTGGCGCGGCGTTGGGAGTGAGTGCCTCAGCGCTGTCAGCGCTAAATACGAATGCGGGATATATCCGGCTTTTGGTACAAATTGGTCACATGAAAAATCGGGATATTGGCCGCCTTACACACGCGATCTAAACGCCGATCACGCATCTTACGGTCAATGCGCTTGTGTGTGGGGTCATCAAGCTCAATGGCGCAGACAATGCGATCCGTGCGCTTATCAATAAGCATGAAGTCAAAACTCATGTTATTGCACTTTTGGGCAAAGGTACGTCGCTGCGGCAGATTGAGACTGGAGACATCAGCGTTAATCTGTACCGCCGATCCCACGCTCACCTGACAGTAAACGTGGTAGCGCTCACCAAACCACATTCTGAGCTTCTCTAAGTACTGATGCTCGTAGTTGGTTACTAAGTGGTGCTTGCCCGTTACCGCCCCCGCCCGCAGCATGGCCGTAAAGATCTCATCGGTCTCATCAAGATCAGGGATGTTATCAGCCATCACCGAGCCTGGCTTAATGAGCTCATTGAAGTGGTCAGTCACACGGCCGTGCTTAAAGTCCCTGTAATCCTTTTCGGGATTAGGGTCTAAGAAGTCCAGCGTCTCATTAAGCTTGTTGGGATCAGGTGGTCGTAGCGTCGGCCTTTTACCAAAAAGCAGTCTACTGATAAGGCCCTGCTTTTTTACCGGTATGGTGCAGCGTGCCGTGGCTGCTGTCGCTGCCACCGCTGTGCCCTTACTGGACGCTTTATCCTTAGTGGCCTTGGTGCTTACAGCCTTACTGCGCTTGCCCTTAGATGAGCTTGTCTCGGTGCTATTGCTGCTCTTGCGGTTGCCGCGACTGGGGAGAGCCCAATATAGCGCCATAAACAGCAGCAACCCTAAGGCAAGGCACATGACCTTACCTGAGAGCGACAGCGCCATAAAGCTAGTAAGGAGTGCAAAAAGGGCGTCCAATAGAGACTCCATAAGGGATCAGTGCAGGGAAGGCAATAACAGCCACCTACCACAAGGAATAACGTAACCCAGAGCAGGGGAAAGCGGCGCAGTGCTGTGCAGCGCAGCACAGCGTCGCGCAGAGAGTGAAGCGGTCGCTTAAGGGGCTAAGCAGGCGCTTACGGGGCTAAGCGGTTAATTGTCCATGAGCCATCTGCTTGCAGGTCGTAAATGAAGCGGTCGTGCATGCGGTTCTCGCGGCCTTGCCAGAATTCCACTTGGTGGAATTTGACCTTATAACCGCCCCAGAACGAAGGCAGTGGTACCTCACCATCCTTAAACTTTTGCTTGAGTTCAAGGAACTTACCCTCGAGGATAGAGCGAGCGGAGATACGGCTGGACTGGTGCGAAGCCCATGCAGCAATTTGGCTGTCGCGTGGACGGGAGTGGAAGTACTTCATCACCGCAGGTACGGAGAGCTTTTCGGCCGTGCCAATGAACATGACTTGGCGCTCTAAGTAATACCATGGGAAGAGCAGGCAGATCTTTGGGTTCTTAGCCAATTGCTGTGCTTTACGCGAGCCTAAGTTGGTAAAAAACACTAAGGACTCAGCATCGTAGTTCTTTAAGAGCACCATGCGGGAGTAGGGCTGACCGGTTTCATCCACAGTGCTGACGACCATGCCGTTAGGGTCAAAGAGCTTGGAGTCAATCATGTCCTTTAACCAGCGCTCAAAGAGCGGGATAGGGGTAGGGGTGAGATCCTTTTCGTCCAAGCCGGACATGGTGTAACTGCGACGCAGTGGGCTGACATCAATCATGTGTGCCTCGAAAAAACACAAGCAGCAAAGGAGCTGGGGGAGTGGGGAGTAGAGAGTAGAGAGTGGTTCGGTAGTGGGGGAGTGGTTGTAGGGTAATTCTGGGGAGTGTAGTGGAAAGTGGCGTGCTTACATGGGGGTCATGATACTTAGCGTGACGAGGTTTAAGACCACAGTAGCCGCAGCAGTGGCGGCGCGCAAGCACAGCTGCGCGCGTGCAGTCTCAAAGTGTTATCACTACTGCTGTGCTAACGCTGGCGGTTGGCCGCAGCCTCTGCGTGAGCAGGGGGAGGGAGCTTTTGCCGTCAGTGTCGCCAGCGCTGGCCCCCAACTGAAGCGAGGCTTAGGCTCACCTACACCCTGCATCTAAAGGAGTGTGATGTACCATCATGTAACCTTGCAGCCGTCACTGAGGTGAGCTCTCCGGTCTTACCAGTGGCTCTTAGCGCTAAACGGCGCCTTGCAGCGCTGCGTACACACTCACGCCCCCGTTGTAAGCGGCCCCTAAGTGTAGCGCGGATACCACCGCCGTGCACACCCTCGCACCAAATTCCCATCTGCACGCCATTTGTCACCGCTCTCACCTGTACCAACGCACTACCAAGACACTTAATGTTACGGTAACGTAACAGTGCAGTGCCCATCATGCGTTTTGCCCGCAAAATCCGCTTATCTATCATGGCAGAACTTTCATGCGTAATAAAAGCACTGTACTGCGCGCATTTTGGCGCAAAAAGACCAAAGGTATGCGCTTTAGGGCTGGTATGTGCTACTGATGTAGCATCTAACTTGCTCATAAGCAGCGCTTATGATTAGGCAAAAATCCATGCTCCTTAAAGCCTTGCGTGCACGGTAAATATCATCTTTGCAGCACAAAAAGTGGGCAACTGGTATGTAAGTGCTTTATTAAAGTCTTTTTATAAAGTAGTTTTACAAATGTTATCAGTAACATTGGGCTTTGCAACAGGGGTTAAAGGGCATATTTAAGCCAAAGCTGTAGTGCATGGTTGTAACATAGGGGAAAATTTTGGCTTAAAAGTGAGCAAACTTTGAATATTGCGCAGGGGCCATTTTGCCCCTAATGCTATAATGGGCGCCGTTATCACAACACGGCGCTGACGTGACCAGAGGGCTTTAACCTAGTGAGCGCCACAAATTGCTTTGAAAAAAAGAGAACCAGTTAGCGGCATATGTCAACAGGTGCTTGCCCTTGATGTATAAGCCAAAAATGCGAGTTGGCTTAAAAACGCTCCCAATCAAGGCATCTCCTGATAAATGATGGCTGACGCATCCTGCTAAGCTTGGATATATGCGGTTTCAATGAGTGGTTGACATCTCATTGTCAGCGTATCAAGTTTTATCACTGCAATTTGTGGCGCTCACTAGGGGTGACGTTAGGTCGCGGTGGTGGGCTACATCTTCTCCATTGGTCGTACTTGCAGCAATGCGGGCTAGCAAGTGCAAGCTACGGTGCTGCTTTGTGAGGATTGTCGAGCAGCATCCTGAGCTGTCGCAGCCAATGGCGTGTGGGCTCGGGAGATATGCCAAGAGAGCGCGGTGGTGCTCGTGCGGCATGGTTTTGTTTGGTTTGCAGGGGCAATAATGTCTACTCCGATTTCTCAGACTGTTTTAGTTATCAACTGCGGCAGCTCGTCCGTGAAGTTCGCCATTATGAATCCTGAGGATGGCCACATCTACTTAAGCGGTATCGCTGAGGCGATGGGCTTACCTGAGGCCTTTATCTCGTGGCGCTTTGCTGGTGAGGACAAGAAGAAGACCAACATCTCCGGCTATAACCATGAGAAGGCCTTAGAGTTCCTCGTTAAGGATATCTTAGGCTCGCACAAGGAGCTCTTAGAGTCGATCGTAGCTTGCGGTCACCGCATCGTGCACGGCGGCGAGTTCTACAGCGCCCCAACCTTAGTCGATGATGAGGTTGTGGCCAATATTGAGAAGGTCATTCCTTTCGCTCCTTTACACAACCCTGCTCACATCTTAGGTATTAAGGCAGCCCGCGCCTCTTTCCCTAACATCCCACACGTGGTGGTCTTTGACACTGCTTTCCACCAGACCATGCCACCAATTGCGTACCGCTTTGCTATTCCTGAGGAGTACTACACCAAGGGTGGTATTCGTCGTTATGGCGCTCACGGTACTTCGCACATGTACCTCTCGCAAGAGGCGGCCTTACTGTTAGGCAAGCCACTTGAGGAGACCAATGTCATTACCTGCCACTTAGGCGGTGGTGCTTCCGTGTGCGCGGTTAAGGGCGGCAAGTGCATGGATACCTCGATGGGCCTCACCCCATTAGACGGCCTCATCATGGGTACCCGTACCGGTGCGATCGACCCATCGGTCGTGTTCTTCTTATGCGATCGCTACCACTTAACCCCAGAAGAGGTGAAGGACATCTTCAACAAGAAGTCTGGCCTCTTAGCGCTGTCTGGCATTTCCTCCGACATGCGTCCAATCTGCGAGGGTTATGAGAAGGGTGACGAGCGCTGCACCTTAGCCTTAGAGGCTTTCTCCTATCGCTTAGCTAAGTTCATCGCCTCCTACTATGTGCCATTAGGCCGTGTTGATGCCATCGTCTTCTCTGGTGGTATTGGTGAGAATTGCTGGGAAGCCCGTAAGATCACCTGTGAGTACTTACGTGAGTGCTTAGGTGTGGAGCTGGATCAAGAAGTTAACGTCAATGCGTTAAGCCGTGTTGGCCACGATGGCGGTGTGATTTCTACCCCAGCTTCCAAGGTGAAGATCATGATGATCCCAACCAACGAGGAACTGGTGATTGCCAAGTCGGCAATGAGCTTTGTGAAGTAAGCGCAGCGCTGTTTTTCGCTGAGCTTCAGAGTTTTCCCGTTTAAGGCTGCGTGAGCAGCTTAAAGAAAGGGCAGAGGGCACAAGCTTTCTGCCCTTTTTGTTTGCGGTTGCATATAACCTGAGGCGGTATGTGGCATTGCCACGAACTTAACACCACCATGGCTTTATGTCGCTCTTGGTGTGCATCCATGCCCTTTGGAGATGAGTGCAGTAAGTGGCAGCTATAGCGCTTACAAGCTGGTTTGGCGCATCTTAATCACCCTTAGGGATGCGTTGCTGACGCTCTGAGTTGAGCTGGCAGCTCTTAGGTTCGTGGCTATGGGGGTGTGGGCTGTACCTGAGGGTAGAGATTTAGGCTGCTACAGATCTTGAGTGGGGCTTTTGGGTGGTATTTAAGCAGCTTGTGCATGGTGCAGCTATGCGGTAAACTGATAGCAATCTTTATAGAGCACATGATAGAGCACATGCGCGCTGGCCTTTTCTTCAAGAGCCGCGTCGCTTAGCTGTGACTGCATAACCTCGTTTTGTACGATCGCAGCACCTGCCGTTTTTGGCTTACCACCGCCAGCGCTTTTATGAACGTCAGCGCTATTAGCACCATGAGGGAGTATGGTGCGGTGTAGGTAGTTGTAAGCAGCTCAATGGCCCTATTATCAGGAGCTCCTTAGAGGTTGGTGGATAGAGCACCAGCACTACTTTTAGGGGGGCTAACATGAAATGCCATAATCACGGCTCATGTGCTTGCCTAAAGGTGTGAGGTTACGTTGTGGTATCCACCAAACTCTTAGTAAAGCCTATTATCTCGAGAGGAGAGAGAGAGAGCAAACACTCACTCTCAAAGTAATGACGGTTACAGGTTTGCGGCTGCATG
Organism: Candidatus Anaerobiospirillum pullicola; assembly: GCA_018884035.1. Lineage (GTDB taxonomy): Bacteria > Pseudomonadota > Gammaproteobacteria > Enterobacterales > Succinivibrionaceae > Anaerobiospirillum > Anaerobiospirillum pullicola. The sequence continues at coordinate 2,977 of JAHLFE010000105.1, read as the reverse complement.
TAGCCTTTGTAGGTAAGTTAGCCGCCCCAGCGTTTGGGCAACTGTATTTTTGCGAGTTTGCTTGACGCTGTTAAGGTAGTGCCTACCGCCTTGTTTGTGGCCGTGGCGTGTTGTTTTGCGGCTCTTTTGCAGAGTGTGATGTGCTTCTCTTGTTTTGCTCTGCACTCACCTCCACAATGAGAAATTGAGCCCCTCATCAGAGTCGCGCTTGCTCAAGAAAAGAGCTGTAACCTGCACAGGAGAGCACGCAATGCTGCCAGAGTATATCCACATTAAATCAGGCATCTTGGCGCAATTCAACGCTTTAGTCCCACAGTGCAAGCATCCACTGATTGTGGCCCGAGGTGCCGTCAAAGAGCGCTATCTGCGTAACCTCCTGCTCAAAGGTAAGTTTGGCAGCTACACCATCTGTGATGCCTTTACCCAGAATCCATCCTTACAAGACGCGCAAAAGCAGTTAGAGGCATGGGGCCCTGAGATTGAGTACAAGTGCGACAGCATCATCGCCTTAGGTGGTGGCAGCCCTCTCGACTTTGCTAAGACCCTCAAATACAACTCCACAGCACTGGCTAATAAGCCTTTTATTGCGGTGGTCACCACCTTAGGCTCGGGCAGTGAGATCACCCCATTTGCCGTCGTTTATGACAACGGCGTCAAGGTCTCACTCTCTGCACCTCATCTCAAACCAGATGTGGTCATCGTCGACCCACGCTTTGCAGCTTCCGCCAGCTCGCAGCAGCGCGCCAGCTCAGGCATTGACTGCCTCTGCCAAGGTATCGAGGCTTTTTGGTCAAAGCGCGCCACGGAGCAGAGTACGGAGTATGCCCTTGAGTGCATTAAGCTCTGTGTCGCTAACCTCAAAGCAGCGGTGTACTTGCGCTCTGAGGATGATGTCGAGGCCCAAAAGAGCAATGAGCGCGCTCTTATGGCCTTAGCGCAGGCCTCTGCCTATTCAGGACTTGCGATCTCCCAGAGCAAGACCACAGCCGCTCATGCTCTCTCGTACTTCTTTACTTCGCGTTTTGGCCTAAAGCACGGTCAGGCGGTGGCTTTAATCATGCGCGACCTCTTTGCGCTTAATTGCAGCATTATGCCCCACAAAGAGCAGCTGCTTGCAGCTTTGGGCTTAAAGGAAGTGAGTGACTTTGCGCCATGGTTTAGGGGGTTGCTGCGGGAGCTGGGCTTAAAGGACTCCTTTGCTGACTTGCACTTAAGCGCGGAGGACATCAATGAAGCCTTAGCTACTGTCAATAGCGAGCGCTTAGCAAACAACCCATGTCAGCTCTCTGAGACGGAGATGCGCTCTCTGCTTAACTAAAGCAGATGGGGCTGGCTGGTTCTTGTAGGTGTTGCGGTATGTAAGGAGTAAAAGACTGAGGAAAGGTTGGGGGACGGTAAACAGTTAGGCGCGCCAGCGTCATTGTCTTTGCTTAAGATCCTAGCGCCGTGAGGTGCTGTAAGCTCTTACTTAGAGACGCTCTTCTTGAGGTGAAGTGGATTACTGGGTGGGCGCTTAGCTCGTCCTCGGGTTGCAGTATTTCCACAGCAGCTTTGGGGATGGCTCAGCGGCAAATCCACATAGAGTTAAGCCCATGTGGGCAGCGGCGTTTCCACCATAGCAAACTCTGGTTCTCCTCCGGCGTTCTGGGTATAAATCTATGGCCCAGCCTTAACTAAGGTCAAGTCCGTGCGCATTAGCAATTATAGTGGCTGCGGGAAAACTGGCTATACTATGGGACTAAGTAGTAGCAGTAAGGAGCAAGCTTATGGCGCCAGAACTAAGTAATTTACAAGCCTTTCCTTTGGGTTTATCTGATTTCAATTCTATACGTGCTGACGATCTCTTCTTTGTGGACAAGACAGCAAAGCTGGGAGCATTGGTTAGCAACTATAGACGAGTCTTTTTCTCTCGGCCGCGGAGAATGGGAAAAACAACCCTTTGCTCCACGCTAGAAGAGCTGTTTGCCCATGGTGATAGCGACAAATTTGTCGGCATGAAAATCCATGGCAACTGGCCAGTGAAGGAGCTTTTCCCTGTGATTAGCTTGACCTTCTTTGACATGGATTTAGTCGATGTCAGCACGTTTGAAGCCGATCTCTGCCAGAGGCTGATTGAAGCCTATTGCAATGCAGGTTTTACTGCTGCTTTGCAGTATGCAGGGATAACATCTTTCCTTGATCTTACGTTGAAACTCAAAGCTATCATAGCTGGCCAGAGGCTCGTGTTTTTAATTGATGAGTGGGATAATCCGCTTTCTTCTAAGCTTGATGACCCAGAACTGTTTGCCTCGTTTCAGCTGGTATTACGTAAATTCTACAGCTGGTTGCGGAGGCAGAGCGATGCTAGATTTGTGCTAATAACAGGCATTATGCGCTATCGCGATACCTCATTGTTCACTGGTAGCGATATTGTCGATCTAAGCATGGAGCCAGCCTTTGCGGACATCTTAGGCTATACCCAAGAGGAGCTGGAAAACAATTACGCTCACTACATTGATCTTGCTGCCGCCAAGCTAGGATTTACTCACGATGAGCTGCTCCAGCAGCTTAAGCTGTATTACGATGGCTTTTGCTTTGACTACTTAGCCTCAGTTAAGCTGTACAGCCCATGGGCCATTAACCGTTTTTTCGACGCCTTGCTCAAAGCCAATCTGCTGCAAGATGACAACATTGGTAGAGAGCAGATTTACTTCGGCTCGTTTTGGATGAACAGCGCCGGTGCCGCGCCAGCATTGCGTTCGTACCTCAATAGCTACCATGGTGACGTCGTTAAGCTTGCTGACAGGTATAGTCAGCCGGTTGTATTGGGCTATGGAAATATGACCAGCCCCGTCAAGGCCACAGACGTGACTCTAGACCAGATCATGGTGCAAAGTGGCATGATCTCTATCCAAGCGATCATTAAGGGTACCAAGAATGCTGCCAATGTAGAGGCCTACAAATTCGAGTGTGCTCTCACCAATTATGATGTAGCCTC
>JAHLFE010000104.1 GCA_018884035.1 Candidatus Anaerobiospirillum pullicola | reverse complement strand
TACGTGCTGCCTGAACACGTTAATTAAACTACACGCGGAGCTTCGTGCGCTTTAGCGCGAGGCGTTAGCATGCAAGGGCTAACATACGCCCAAACTGCTTGTTTGGAACGGTGCTGAGGTAGGATTGTATTCTTGTTCAGGACCCTCCCTATTAAAATGGGAGGAAGCCATGTGCGTAAGCACATGGAGACTTCACCTTGATGGCACTTTGCTGAACAGCATTGCGCAAATTGAGTCCTGCTTTGTTCAGACCTTTACCCAAGAGCGCTTACCGGTGCCGAGCACGGAGCAGATTCACAGCATTATCGGTTTGAGTCTGCATGAGGGGATTAGGCGCTTATTGCCGGATCCTGAAGATCGTGAGCTGATGACGCAAGTGACGGCGAGCTATCTGGAGCTTTTCAAGCAGGATCCAGAGCTGAGTCGCCCTGTGCTCTTTACGGGGGTTATGGAGCTCCTCGCAGAGCTTAAGGCGCATGGCTACAAGCTGGCACTGGCCTCGGGCAAGTACTATGCTGATGTGCAATTGGTGCTGCAGGCCTTTCCTGATATGGCCGCGTTGCTTGATACTGTGGTCACCAGTGATCGCACGGCGTGTAAGCCAGATCCCCTGATGATGCACCGTATTGCCCAAGAGTGCGGCTGTGAGGCCACAGAGATCTTAGGCGTGGGTGATGCGTTGCTGGACATTGAGATGTACCGCAATGCGCACAGTGGGGAGCTGGGCGTGCTTTCTGGTGTGTGCACATGGGAGCAGTTGCAGGGCATGAAGACGCAGTTTATTCTGCATGAGGCTACGGCATTACGCGCTTATCTGCCATAGAGATTTCACCTCAAGTTTGCTCCCTCTCTGGGGGAGCGCTGTTACCATTAGTCACCATCTGGGTTAGACTCCATCTGACACTGCTCCATGAGAGGGAGATTGAGAGTGGAGGTCGTGGCTTACAGAGGGTTACGACTTTTGGTAATCTTGATGATAGGTGGTAGGTAGGTAGTCTGACATCATTACCCTTATGTGGTGAGGAAGGTAAGCTGTGAGCGACAAAGCACAAAGAATCGAATACTTGGATGTGGAGAGGACGGTGATCTTGCTGGCCGCTCTTGCGGGATTGAACCAGCCTAGAGCCATTTTAAGGTACTGGCAGAAGTACAACCTTGAATTCCCTATCTATGTTTGCGGTTACCCCTTTCCCGCGAAAGTCCCATCGTTGGCGAGGATTGCGCGCGTGAAGCAGGAGCTGGAGACGCACGATCTTGCAGAGTTAGATTGCGAATGTTTTGAGATAGAAGAGTTCAGGCTTCTGACTCTGACTCTGCCAGAGCCTAATCCTGATGCCTTTGCAAGTAGTCCGCTGCTTGATGCGCAGCTACAGCTTAAGACCGACCTTACTTACAAGTTCGCTCAAGCCGTCATCAATCATGGCCATCAATATTTGCGTAGCCGTAGGGCTTATGGGCGTGGCGTCCTCAAAGAGCCTATTGGTAAGAAGCTTCTGGCGCCTAGCGCCGGTGATAGTCCTAAGCATGCGGCAGCACTGGTGCACTTCTATTTCTTTGATGACGATTCGCTGTTTGAGGGCTCCTTGCTCGACAAACGTCGTTTCGAGTCGGTCGAGAAGAAGTAGCACGACAGGCTGCCACCACCACCACCCAACGACCTAGCTGCTCTCGTAACTTTGCCTAAAGTTCGCTCCCTCTCTGTGGTAGGGTTATGCCCCTAATGCCTACCTCAAGATTAGGCTCTAGCAAACGCTACCTCGAGTGGGTGGTAGTAAGAGCGGTGAGAGCGCCTTACATAGGGTGGCGACTTTTGGTAATCTTGAGGATAAGTTGGTTAGCTCATTTCTATTTCTCAGCTCGGAGTATGCTCAAAAGCTATGGTCACAAAAGCACGCCGCGCAATTGACATCAATGCGGTAAGGACAGTGATCTTGCTGGCCGCGATTGCGGGGGCTAGCAATGCCAAAGAAACTCTCTACTATTGGAAAAATCTTGATACCGAGCTCGCTCCTTTAATACACAACTACCCTGCGCATATACCCTCAGTTCTGACGATTGCGCGCATTAAGCAGGAGCTGGATGCTCATGACTTGTCTGAGCTGAAGTGCGAGCGATTTGGAGATCGTATGCTGTTGACTCTGCCAGCGCCAAAGCCTGACGCTGCACAGAACATTGTGCTCTCTGGCCCCCTGATTAACGCAAAACAGAATAGCAAGACCGACTTGAGTTACATCTTTTCTCTAGCTGTGCGCAATTATGGCCACAAGTATTTGCGCCGGCCTCGGGGGAAGGGGTATGGTGCGGGGGTAGTGAAAAACGCTCCTTCTAAGAGTATGCTGGCGTTTATGGCCGAGCTTGAGGGCTGCTCGGCGGTAGGCTTGGTGCTCTTCTTTTTCTTTGATGACGTTTCGTTGTTTGGTGGCAGCTACCTCGACAAGCGGCGCTTCGAGCCGGTCGAGAAAGAGAAGTAGCATTACAGGCTGCCACCACCACCACCCAACGACCTAGCTGCACTCGTAACTTTGCCTAAAGTTCTCTCCCTCTCCCTCTCTGTGGTAGGGTTATGACCCTCATGCCCTCCCTCGAGATTAGGCGCTAGCAGACGCTACCTCGAGAGGGTGGTAGTAAGAGCGGTGAGCGCGCCTTATAGAGGGTGGCGACTTTTGGTAATTTTGAGGATAAGTGGGGTAGCTCATTTCTTTTTCTCAGCTTGGAGGATGCTCAAAAGCTATGGTCACAAACGCACGCCGCGCATACGACATCAATGCGGAGAGAACCATTATCCTGCTGTACGCTATAGGTGGCCTCACAGACGTTAAGGACATCGTTTCCAGCTGGAGGTTTCGTTTTAACGAGTTTTCCGCCTTTATCCATAACTATCCTGCGCTTATGCCCTCACCGCTTGCGATCACGCGCATCAAGCAGGAGCTCGATAGGCACGACCTGTCTGAGATTAAGTACGAGCAGTTTGGAGAGCGCATGCAGCTGACTCTGCCAGCGCCGGAGCCTGATGCCTTAGAGAGCAATGCTCTGCTTGCCTCACAACTGCCGCTCAAGAACGGCTTAAGCGTCAAGTTTGGAAAAGCGGTTCGTAAGCATGGCAGTCTGTATTTGCGCCAGCTGAAAGCTAACCGCAAGGGCTTAGTGCAAACAGCTCCATCTCAGAGCAGTATTGAGTATTGGGCTAAGGTTAGGGCTAGGCATGTATTAGGTTTTGTGCGCTTTTACTTCTTCAATGAAGATGAGTGGTTAGACGGGCACTTCTACGACATGCGCACCTACCAGCCTGAGGTGATCGAAGAAGAGCACGACAACCCGCCACCACCAGATCCAGACGTGGACGGTGATAAGTCCATGCTGGCGCAAATGCTCAAGGGCGGAATGGGGCGCAAATTTAGAAAGCCACCGCGTCGCTAAAGGGGCTTGCTCCACGCTCGTCGCTGCGTTGTCTTGCTGGCTTGCTGGTAGCAGCAAGGACAGCTATTGGTAGTCTAATCCTCACCAAAAGTGCTCTCCCTCTCTGAGGTAGGATTATCACCTGCCTCAACCATAGCGATTAGGTACTAGCAGACGCTACCTCGAGAGGGGGTAGTAAGAGCGTTGATCGGGTCTTACAGAGGGTGGCGACTTTTGGTAATCGTTAGTTGTGATGCACGGTAGATGGACTGATGTCATCACCCTAATTAGTGAAGGAGCAAAAGCCGTGATTGTTAATTCACACAGCACTAACGAGATTGATTCTGTGAGGACAGTGATCTTGTTGGGCGCGATTGCAGGATATAACCGAGGTGACGACATCGTCATCTTCTGGAGGCAGAACTATAGAAAAATCTCTGAGTTGGTGCTCAATGCTCCAGAGTGCATTCCTTCAGCATATATGCTCAACAAGTACAAGCAAGAGCTGGATAAGCATGACATGTCTGAGCTTAAATGCGAGAGATTCGGCTATCGCATCCTCATGACTTTGTTACCACCGCAGGCTGAGGCCACTTCCGCACCTACACCCAAACGGTATCGCAAGGCTAACAAGGCTTGCCTGAGCACCCAGTTCGTACAAGCTGTGCTCACGTATGGCCACACCTACCTGCGTAGGCCTAAAGCTAGAGGCGACGGCTTAGTGAAACTGGTTCCCTCTAAGCAAGAGATTGCGAGTTATGCCCATTATGATGCCTTTAGTGCGTTAGCGTTTGTATGGTTTTACTACTTCGATAGCCTGAGGTTTTTCGATGGTGATTTCGGTGACATTCGCACTTACCTGCCTGCAGTGCAAGCCGATGCTCAAAGCTCCCCACCAACGTCTGATAGCGACGCTGCTAGTGAAAAGGCAGTAGATGGGTAACGGAGCAAGCTCTGTTGAGGCTGCTGTCTCTGAATTACACTGCGTCGCTAAAGGGGCTTGCTTGCACGCTCGTCTTTGCGTTGTCTTGCCGGTATCAGCAAGGCCAGCAATAGCCACCACCCTGTATTAAAGAGTAAACCTAACCAAAAGTCCTCTCCCTCTTTGGGGGAGCGTCATTGACCCTCACCATACCCTCGTCTCAGGTGTGATCAGATGCACCTCCAAAGAGGGTAGTAAGGGGGCTATATAGTGGCTCATACAGAGGGTTACAACTTTTGGTAAAAACAATGTAGCAATTAGCCTAAAACACGCCTCGGCTGCAGGCTCTGAAGCGGCCGTAGCACACAGTGTCGTAAAAGAGTCTTTCCCGCCTCATACCGCTGCATCGCTACTCTTTATGGTGGCAGCAGCACCAGCAACATCCCGCCTCACCGCACAGGCTACCACCCTGTATTAAAGAGCAATCCTAACCAAAAGTTCTCTCCCTCTGTAGGGTAGCGTCATGTACCCTCACCATACCCACATTTTAGGTGCGATCTCCTGCACCTAACAAGAGGGGAGTAAGAGGGCCTAAGAGCTACCCTTAAAGAGGATTAAAACTTTTGGTAAATACTACGTAGCAATTAGCCTAAAACACGCCTCGGCTGCAGGCTCTGAAGCGGCCGTAGCACACAGTGTCGTAAAAGAGACTTTCCCGCCCCATGCCGTTGCAACGCTACTCTTTATGGTGGCAGCAGCCCAAGTAACATCCCACCTCAGCGCACAGGCTACCACCCTGTAGTAAAGAGCAATTCTAACCAAAAGTTCTCTCCCTCTGTAGGGTAGCGTCATTGTCCCTCACCATACCCACGTCTCTGGTGCGATATCCTTCACCTAACAAGAGGGTAGTAAGGATGCCTAAAAGAAACCCTTACAGAGGGTCATAACTTTTGGTAAATTTGCGCCACACTTACACCACCCCACTACCACCCTCTAAAGGATAGAGTGGCGCTTACTTACACGCTACTCTTAGCGCGCACGCTGCCCTTAAGTAGCAGAGCCCCAGCCTCGCATCAGCACTTTAGAAAATGATGTTGCTGATCCGATGCGAGCGAATGATCTGCCGCTCCTTCTCCGGCAGCACCGTAAAGCGGCGGTCATCGCGCATCGATACCGGACGTCCCTTCTTGTTCTCAAAGTACTGCTGCAGATAGCGGTAGTCATGCTCACGATGCTGATCTTTATCAGCCTGCATGCGCCGGTCTGCTCGATCAATGATCTTTTTGAGGCTATCGCTTTGCACCTGCCCTGTAGGGCTGCGCTCATCTCCGGTGGTGGCCACGCCCACACCAAAGCACACAGGTACCGGCCGCTCTTCAATGGAGGTGTGCTGCTCATGAAAAGCGTTGTTTTGATCCCGTAGGTGCTTCAGACGCATCGCCAGTGCTTGCGCTTGTACGCTCGGACATTGTGGATAGAGCAGCAGAAACTCATCACCTGCAAGGCGCATGATCTCTACCCCAGACTTCTCAATCTGCAGCTGTACCAGCTGTGCCAGCTCCACCTGAGAGAGGTGGTCAGCAGAATTCAGCGTGCTTTCGGTAGCGGCATTGGCGGCACTATCAGTACTGGCAGTACTGGCGGTATTAGCGCGTGTGGAATCGAGAATATAAGCCGCCGCTATCGATGGCTCCGCATCTAATTTAAGCGCGGAGCTACGTGGAGCAGGTGGCTGTAGCGGTTGCGGTTGTTTTTGGCGTTGCTGCTGTTGCTTTTGGGTAAGCTCCTCCCGTAACTGCGCTATTTTCTGCGGCTCAGCGCGTAATTGGTCTCTGATCTCTTCACCAATCGCCTGCCGCATGAGCTCGCAGGTCTTAATGATGAGGTAGTCACCAAAGCTGTGACCTAAGATGTCATTGGTCAGCTTTAAGCCCGTGACGTCCACAAAGATAATGGACAGCGGCCGCTGCTCAGGCGAGTCATAGCGTAGGGCGTTTTGCTGGAAATAGGTACGGTTGTGCAAGCCGGTGAGCGAGTCATTGAACATCATGAGCTTGATGTGATCAAAGTTGCTCTGCACGAGGTTGATATTGGTCTGCGTACCAATGATCTGCGTGGCCACCATGTGCTCATCACGGCTTAAGACTAAGCCGCGACTAATCGTCCAGACGTAGTGCCCCGCCTTGTGCTTAAGGCGCATGCAGCACTCGTAGTAATCACCGTAGAGATTGGTAGCCAGCACTTGTCCCTGCACCAGTTGCGTGTCGTTATCATCAGGGTGCAGCAAACGCTCATTAAACTCATGAAAGCTGTGAGGAAACTCGTCATCGCTGTAACCGAGCATGTGCTGGAATGAGGCGCTACAAATGAGCTCATCTTGTGGCAGGTTCCAGATAAACATGCCATCACCCGAAATCTCGCGCGGAATAAACTCTGAGTAGGGGCTGGACTCATGGGAGATATAGCCAGTGGCGTAGAGAGCATGGTTGTTCTCATCACGGGCGAGAATCGAACCCTGTAGGAGGAAATTTTGTCCGGCAAAGGGGCCGTCAATAAAGGTGATACGCTCAAAGATCACATCACCCATAACGCGGTGCTTGACGGTCAGCCAAATGCGCGCGGTGTCAAACGCGGAAATGAGTGCGGTGAGGCTTATAGGATCGTGCCAGCTGTGGTGGTCGTTAAGCCCTAAGATGCCCGCCATGACCTCATCATAGAGAAAGGCACCCTCAGCCTCTTGGTGTGGCAGGGGAGGCTGGGTCTGCTCTGGTTTTACGCCGTGTTCAAAAGCAGAGTAGTACCAGTGACCTAGGATCTGGGTCAGGGGCGTAGCCAGTTCCTCATAGAGGCTGGTAGGAGTGGCAGAAGTGGCGATAGTGGCAGGAGTGGTAGGAGTGACAAGGTCTGTTGGTTCAGTGCGGGCTGGAGAGCTGATATTTGACTCTTCCTGTACAGGGGCGCGACCCACGTTTTGGTTGCCCCATGCATTCCACTCTTGCCATGAGGCCATACGCTCAGCTGAGGTGGTGCGCTGTAAGGCCTCGCTGGGATCGGGGTAGCTGGAGAACACGTTGTTACCACGTCCTTTATGGGCGAGTATGGCAGCGGCCATGTGGAGATCACGTGAGGCGCTGTGCTGGAGAGCGTGCTGCATGGCTTGGGCTTGGGCGGTAGCTTCGGCCGTAGATTCAGCTTTATTGGTGATGGCGGTGTTTTGCTTGTCCGCATCCTCTTGAGCAGGGGCGGGCGATTGGCCTTGCATCGTATTATCTGGAGCCATATGTACCTCCCCGTAGGATGATGGTGTGTATGTGGTGGCTAAGGGGTAGCCCTGAGATGCATGCGGTTGCGCCTCTGGTATCTCGAGGATAGGGTGAGTGCAGAGAGCGCGCTACGCACCGTAAGATTGCGCCTATCTTTACCCTATGTTGTAGGTAAAAGGGCACAGTCTCATGTCCCTCTCTGAGCGACTACAGAGTGCATCTTTAAGAGCAAGAGCAAGAGTTAAGAGGGCTTTCCCTTGTTCCTTAAGAGCCGACGCCTGAGGTCTTAACCTATCTAACCTGTAGGCTACCACCTCGCGCCAAGAGCATTAAGCCCACTGACGCCGCCTCACTCTAAAGAGCTAAGGATCTTTCTGTTACTGCCAGCTGGCTTCTGTAAGCGTAGGCTTAAGCCAGAGACCTTAGAGTAAGCGCTTGTCGTGGATCTCAATAGTTTGATTGAGGGAGCGCTCGATATAGGCCTTAACCAGACTATAGTGCTCCACTCGCGCTAAGCGCTTGTTCTGCTGCATCAGCGCATCAGCCTCTTGAATAGCCTGATAAAAGAGTGCCATCGCCTCCTCTTTTTCCTCTGCCTTGAGCTTACGCCCTGCATAGGCACTAAGATCGACCGTGGTGCCACCAACAGAAAAGAACACTGGCATACGAATTGGCGCATTGAGATTGTACTGACTCCGCGCTAGGGTGATCTTTCGTGCCACCTGCTCACCCTCTTGTAAAGAACAATTAGGCAACAGGCAGATCAGCTCGTCACCACTGATGCGAATTAGCTCATTGATGCGGTTAATGGCACCTTTGATCAAAATGGCCGCCGAGCACAAAAGCTTATCGCCCACCGCATGTCCCAAGTAGTCGTTGTACACCTTTAAGGCCGTCACATCCGCAAAGAGAATGGTCAGTGGACCCGTCGCATGGTAGATAAACTGCTCCATGTGGGTAATGAGGTAAGTGCGGTTCTTTAGTCCCGTCAAGATATCCGTAAAAACCTTGTTTTGCAGCTGCTCGTAACCCTCAAGCACACGGTTGATGTCAATGTTGATGCCTAAGATGCGTGTCGCATGATGCCTCTGATCGCGGGCGATCACCGTACCCACCCCCTTTGTCCAGATATAGGAGCCATCACGGCAGCGACTACGATAGAGCAGCTCAAAGGCGTTACCGGCACTATCATCTTGCAAAATGAGCTTTTCCTTTTTGTAAGTGGCGATATCATCAGGATGGATAATGGCCCGCTGCCATTGCTTTTGCCGGTAAGGCACACGCGGGTCATTGTTGCGGTAGCCCAAAATGGTGTAGTAGTTGCGCCCGTAGAGGCACTCATCTGTAGGCACCAGCCAATCAAAACTGGCACTGTCAGCTACCACATGCGGCATCTGCTCAAATAAGCGTGAGCCAATACGCGTCAGCGTTAAGCTGGCATGTGTCAGGTGGTGCTCGTGATCAAAAAAGCCATTAAGACGCAGATAGAGCTTTTCTCTTTGCCCCGCCGCTGTGGTCACAAAAATCGCAAAAGTGGTGCTTTCCCGTCCACGGGCACCCTCTGTGGCGATGTGCTCGTAGAGAGGCGCTCTGTCCTGATGGACATTAGCATTAGCTTCTACAGAAGAAGATGCTTGCCAGAAACCAAAGTTAGAGGCCGTAAGAGGAGCGAGGAGATTGGTTGGCTTTCTTCCCTGAAAAGCTTGCAGTATGGTGCTCACAGGAGAGGCGGGGCCAGTGGCCGCGTGCTCCGGTAGGGCCATACCCGTGGCGGTGAGCCATGAGCCGCTCAGGGCCATTTCCCCGCTTAGACTCGGCATCGCGGCATGAGGGGATCTATTGGCATGAGTGGTGGCAGTGGTGGCTGATGCGCTGGCGTTAGCGGTGTGGTTAAGCCCAGTATCTGGGAGCGCGTTACTACCTTGCGCGGTGTGGTTAAGCTGTTCTGCACTGTGGCCACTGGCATCATTGAGGGGGGCAGTGCTGATGTTGCTGCTACTGTTGCCTGTGCTGCTATTTATTCCAGCGGTAGGCGTGGCGGATGCTGCCCCTTTGTCCGTGCTAAAGCGCTCACCTGCAAGGCGCTTATAGCGCTGCTGTATCAGCGGATCTTGCAAATGGTGGATATGCTCAAAGATCTGTGCCGTGATCTCTTTACCTAAGAGCTTTAAAAGCGCCCGTAAGGTCAGCCACTTACCACTAAAGCTGCTGTCCAAATGCAAGAGAGCTACGGCAGGCGGATCTAAAAAGACCTGCTTCTTTTTAACGTCGTAAATACCAAAGCCTGGTAAGGTCACTGGGCGATTAAAGCTCACCTGGGCCCGCATGGCGCTGTCAGTCGGCTCGGTAAAGCGATGGCGTGGGGCGCGATTAGAGTGCAGCGCCGTATGCTCGTGCTTACGCTCCGCTCGCTCAAACTTTGGTACCAGCTGCGAGAGGACATTGTCGTCATCTTCGGAGGTAAAGACGGTGGCAATCTCCTGAGGCGTGAGATCACGCGGCTGGGGGGTAGCCAGATCGACATCTGCGACATGGCGGTGCGCAGTTGTGTTTGTGCCCTGCGCGGTTTCCTCTGCCGGGGAAGCACTTGTGGCCGCATTATGTGGCAAGACGCCGCTAGCAGCATTGACGCTAGCGCTGCTATCACTGCCACTTGCTACGGGGCGGGCGCTGCTCATGGTACTCAGGTCGTAAGCTGCGGTAGTCGCAGTGGCTGGGTCTGTGGCTGCAGCGGCAGCATCAGCATCAGCATCAGCAGCATGATGTGCCGCCGCCAGTGCCGAGTGGCTGTGGATGTTAAGCAGTTGCTGGCGCTCTTGGGTGTTATCGTCAAGAGCTGCTGCCATACGACGGGCGTTATGGTCGTAGAGATTCTGCGGGAGCAGACCGGAGGCAATAAGGGCCTCGATATCGCCGTTACCGTGGCTATCGTTAATGGCCTGAATAAAGTCACGCTGCTGTTGCAAGCTCTGGTGCTTGTATTGGTTAACAGCAACCGTAACTTGCGTCGAGGTGCGGGTAAAGACGCGGTTATGCCGTCCTCTGACCGAGCCGTGGGCTAAATCCTGAGGAATATGGCGGCGTACCATATTGCGGGCTGAGGACACGACAGGGCTCTCGGCGTCTGCTTTTGTTACCGTGGTTACGGTAGGTTGCTGGGCACTGAGTATTACATTGCTCTGGCGCACGCGCAGGCGTCCATGGCGGCTGTTGAGATATGCTGGTAGCTTACTATGACCTAAGCGATGCTCATGAAAATGCAGGGCATAGTAAGAGAGGCGGGTGCTACGCTTAGCGCGTGGATTACGCTGCTGTTGCTGGTGCAAGCCTGAGAATACGGCCATGAGATGCTCCACGTAGCATGGGTAGTGGGTGTGCTTTGCACGGGGCGATGATGGGAGTTACGCTATTGCTAAATACTCTTCGCACAAAAGAAGTGAGGCAGCACGGTGCTGCTGTTGCTGCGAGGGCGTTTTTCCCTTGTGTAAGCACAGCTACTTGCCTTTAACCTACCTCAAGATACGTCGCGGTAGCGACGCTCGGCGTTCCATATTAGGTTTCTGAATCAAGAGGCTTAAATCCACCTAAAAGGACGTTTTTAAGCCAATGACATAGGGGAAAATACTTTGAAGGAACAAGGGGAAAACGATCTTGTTGCTGTTGCTTTCCTCTATGTTGAGAGAAATGACCACGGATTGTGTTTGAGGCAGACAAACAAAGTATGGGCCACACATGGTCTTTTGTGCCTATAACGGAGCTGGTGGGGGAGGTTTTAGGACAAAAGTGTGGCTTAGGGCAAAGATAAGGCAGGATAGGCCCCAAAAGGGCAAAAGGGCAAAGGCGCGGGAGGCGAGAGCTGACCGTGGTGGAGACGGGGCGGCGCCATGCTCAGCGTCAGCACCTCGAAAGTGTTATCACTGGGGAAAGAGGTAACAAGTGATCTCGTAAGTGACGGTTGCAAGGTTAAGTTAGGGGACGTCCCACACCATAAGAGTAACGGTGCAGGTGAGCCTAAGCCTATCTTAAGCTGGGGCACGCATGCTTGCCTTAAATTCCGTCATCTATGCAGGCAGTTGCTCCTGATAGCATGCTGGAGGAAGGGCACCACATCAGTGTGGCACTTGAGGTTTAGGGGCTGACGCTGGCAAAACAGCCAGCAACCACGCAGAGGTGTTTGCTAGCTGCTTTCTTTAATGGGCGGCGCTTGATGCTGTCGCTGCTGTGCTGAATGAGGTAGGGAGTGTTTTCTGCTGCTGCGTTAGACGTTGTACACACCAAAGTGCTTCTTAGCAAAAGCCACCTTTGCTTCAACGCTCATGCTGGCACGACGTGGCAGCGCTTCAACCAAGCGCAAGCGCGGCAATAAGCCCGCATTGTTCGCCGTCTGAATGGCCATACCTGGACGGGCATTGAGCTCGAGCAGCATCGGACCGCGAAACTTATCCAGCACAATGTCAGTACCAATGTAGCCCAAGCCCGACATCTCGTAGCAGGATGAAGCTAAGTGCAGCACCTCATCCCAGTGTGGCACTTGCAGCTTGTAGAGATCCTTATTGGTGTCAGGGTGAAACTCAATCGGATCATTGTGTTGCACCGCACGCACCGCACGTCCCGTGCGCAGGTCGATGCCCACACCCACCGCACCTTGGTGCAGGTTAGCCTTGCCATCAGAGGCCGCCGTCGATAAGCGCATCATGCACATCACGGGAAAGCCCTGAAAAACAATCACACGGGTATCAGGCACACCCTCGTAGCTGTAGCCCTCAAAGCACGGATCAAAGTGAATGAGATCCTCAATCAGGGCAAAGTCAGGCTTGCCTCCTAAGGAGAACAAGCCTGCCAGAATATTGGAGACGTGGCGGCGCAGGTCATGAATGTTAATGACCTGGCCTGAGGCCTTGATAAAGTGCTTATCCTTACGGCCCGTAATCACCAAGATGCCCTTACCACCAGAGCCTTGTGCTGGTTTGATACAAAACTCCGTGCGATCGCCAATGATCGACACAATGTTTTGTGCTTCCACCTGATTGTGCACTGCACCCACGAGGTTAGGGACATTGACGTGGTGTTGCAGGGCAATCTTTTTGGTGAGGAGCTTGTTATCAACCAGCGGATACAGCTTACGCTTGTTGTAGCGACCAATGTAGTTCACATTGCGCTGATTCATGCCCATGATGCCCATTTTCATGAGCAAAAAAGGGCTGGTATAGCGCGTCAACCAAGAGGAGAGCAGAGCCATGATCCCTCCTTACTTTTGAGCCTTGTGCTGCTGTGGTTGCGCTGGCGCTTTGCCATCAGCAGTGCTTGACGCCGTATCCGTGGCAGAAGCAGAGGCAGTATCTTTGGTGGTATCACTGCTGCGGGGCGCGGTGTTCTCCTGATCAAAGGCACGTGGATTCGCCTTAAGCTCACCTAACTCGCGCTTTAAGCGCACGTACTCATGCTCCTGTTCATCGCCATTGAGCGTGCCGTTAATCTGATCTACTAATGGCTTAAAGCGCTTGAGTTCGCTTAAACGGAAGCCAGTGTAGTTACCTAAGATCAGCACAATGGCTAAGATCACCAACTGCAGACCTAAGAAGTTAAAGGTCAGGTGCTGGATCACCGCGCTGTCCATGGCAATGAAAGCGCACACTGCTACAAAGAGCGAGCCGCCACCTTGCTTTAAGACTTCCTTATAGCCCTCTTCTTCCCAGAGAATCGACATTCTCTCAATCGTCCACGAGAGAATGATCATTGGGAAGAAGGTGACCTTAATACCCTCGGTGAGGCCAATCTTGTAGGTGATCAGCGAAATACTGCCAATAATGGCGATCACCACAATGATCACCGCTGAGATTCTGGCTACCAGCAGCAGGTTTAAGTGCGATAGCCACGACCTGACAATAAGACCAATACAGACGATGGAGACAAAGCCGATCAGACCTACTAATAATGAGGTCTGTAAGAAGGCCATGGCGATTAACACTGGCATGAAGGTACCAGAGGTCTTAATGCCAATGATGATACGCAAGAAGACCACAATGAGCACGCCGATAGGCAAGAGCAAGATACCCTTAAAGAGCGATTGTTCCTCAAGTGGCAGGGCCTCAATGGATAAGGACACCACATCATTGCCTTGGGCCTTTTCGGTCATGACCTTAAGCACACCGGCCTGCGCTACCGGCACCGAGGTGCGGATAATCGAGAACGATAAGCGGGCGTTACGGCCTCCTTGCACGTCAAGTAAGGAGCCACCATTGCTATTCCAGATGAGCTGGTTCTCTTTAATACCCGAGGCACCGCTTAAAGGATCAAAGATTTCGTAGTGCGTGCCCTCAAAGACAGCAATGCGCTGTGTCAGAGTACGGTTACGACGGCCATCTTCTAAGTCGAGCACGTGAACAATACGTGCTGGGATCTTGGCGTAGTGCAGGATGTTAACGATGAGTTCGGCACGGGAGTACTGCTGTAAGAGCAGGGTACGAATTTCACTTTGGCGCTCTAACTCGGAGATCACCTGTACCGTAAAGGAGAAAGGATTGCTCGAGCGCTCACGGGCCTTGGAGGTAATCTCACCAATGGCGGTAGCGTAAGGCTCCGTGATCACCACCTCAGGGATAGCAGGCACAATCATCGCCGAGCGGGTGGCGTTGGCATCTTGCAGGAACTCTCCACGGTAATAGAGCGTTTGTAAGCCTACAGGATTGCGCTTCGTCCACTCTACATAGGAGATGTGATCCTTTTGGATATAGGTGGAGCCATAGCCGATGCTGGCGGTGGTTTGGCTGAGCTGGAAGAAGCCAGGTTGCTCGTCAGGGATGACCAGATCGACGGTGGCAGGGGCACTGCCTTGGGGTTCAAATTCGACCTTGGCCTCTACCTGCCAAACGGTGCGTTGTTCTCCGGGGAGAAAGGGGATTTCAAAAGTAACGTGTTGATAGGCCATCAACAAAATGCCGGTGACAAAAAGGATGGCCGTCACCACATAGAAAACACCACGAGAAACCATGGGCTTATTCTCTTTGGGGGAGGTTGCAAATAAGACAAAATTAATGGTGGCTTGGCGCCGCACTGCCACCTACTCTCGCTCAGTGCCGCTGGTGTGGTGGCATTAGCTGCGAGGGGAGTGAGCAAGAGTAAGCAGGAGTAAGCATTAGAGAGTAGGAGTGAGTGGGAGTGGGTGGGAGATATGGGATCTCCTCAGAGATCGGTGGATAGAGCCCCACACTACTTTTAGGTGGCTAACATAAAACGCCATAACCACGGCTCATATGCTTGCCTAAAGGTGTAAGGCTACGTTGTGGTATCCACCAAACTCTGAGGAGAGCCGAGATATGGGGTAAAGCACCACTTCATGAGCAGCACCCCACTCCTCCTTAGTATCTTAAGAAAGAGGGGCGGCGCTTGTCGGGAATAGGGCTAACAGCTACTGTTCCTTCTTTGCCGCGTCGTCAGCTTTGCTGTCGGTATCGGCGTCGGCTTTAGAGTCAGACTTGGCATCGTCCTTAGCGGCGGCATCCTTGTCAGTTGCCTTGTCAGTAGCCTTGTCCTGAGCAGTCGTTGCAGCATCATTGGCTTTGGCCTGTTGCTCCTGACGTAGCTTTTTATCATTAGCCTCATCTTGACGCTGATTGCGTACTGCTGGCAGCGCGTTTTCTGAGTTTGGCCCTAAGTTATCGCCATACTCCTGTGATGGGAAGGCAACCTGACCTGCCATCGACTCACGCTTGGCCTTGTACTCCGCGTTAGGATCGTTACCCTCTTTCATGGCCTTTTCGTAGTCGTCGCCGTTTAAGACCAAGAAGGTGTCCTTATTGCGCCCTTGGATGTGGTCACGCGAGACATCCACCACCGCGATATCCTGAATCATGGTGCGACCAATCAGCACCGGATACTGCATGTGCGAGCGGTCAGTTAAGGTAAACTCCGTCTGCGCCGAGTAGTCACCCACCTTGATATTTAAGGCTACCACCACACGCTCGATGCTCTTTTGGCTTGAGGATTGGCGAATAATCGAGGTGCGGACAAAAGGAGCCTCAACCTCAATATTGTGGTCGTTAGCCTCAATGGTAAAGCGATACCAGCGCTTGCCATTGCGCTCAAATTCCGTGATGTTTCGTGCCGAAATCGAGGACACCGCCGCACCCGTATCAATACGGGAGTCAAAGGTCGCATCAGCTTCCTTGATGTAGATGTACTCGTCCTCGCCTAAGTAGATCTTGCCATCAGGTGTTTGCAGATCGTAGTTACGCAGTGGTTTGACCTCAGATCGATCGTTACTACCTAAGAGCAGGTTGTTGTCGTAGAGGTTATCTAAAAGGGACTGGTTTTGGCGGCGCAGAGCCTTGAGCTCATTTAAGAGGTTGCGACGAAACTCGTCATTTTCCTGCCGCTGGGCTACCAGCTCGGCACTAAGGCGGCCTAAGGTCGCACGTTGGGAGCTTAACTCCTCATTAATGCTCTGGATTTGCCCCTGCATTTGCAGCAGATGCTCGTTAGTTGCTTTGCTCAAGGTGGCAACTTTCTCCTGTGCTGGGGATAAAGGCTGTTCGTCCTCAGGCGCAGCTAGAGTTACGCTGCTAAACAGGGCTCCTAAGGTGAGCAATCCTAAAGCCTGTGTCCACCGTGAGAGAGGTCTTAGCCATAACGACAAAAGCTTGAAGCTACGAGGAGTGCTCGTAGCCGCAGGTGCGTGTAAGTTAAGCGCTGGAGAATGTTGAGGCATAGTTTGTTCAGTGTTCCTATTTCAGGAAAGGGGAAAGCACAAGAGAGCAACACCCTCACAAGGTCGGTAGCTTATGGTCTAAGCTGCTTGTGGTCTAAGCTGCTTGCGTGCACCTACAGTCATAAAGCAAACAAGTATAAGACTTTTTACCCCGAAAGGAGAGGCTTGCTTGCCCTTTTGCTGTGCGTGCATACCACCCTCAGATAGAGGTCATGGTGCAAATCACGGTAAGAGGCGGTAAGAGGCGCAGCTTGGCATGTCTGGTGTTCTCTTTTAAGCAAAAGTGGGGCGCAAAGTGTGCGCTGGTGCACACTTTTGTGTAGGGGTAGAGGGGTGGTGGTACAATGCAACCGCGTTGCGCAGCGGCTATCTGTCTGGCTTCAAGCTAATAGCGTCTCTGCGTAGAGAGTGCGGGTGGTAACAGCCCAGCCGCAGTATGTGTTTGGTTGCTTAAAGAGACGACAGGCAGCAAGGCTTGCGTCCTGTCTTACCTTCTCATGAATTTCTTAGACACCTTTTCCCAGATGAGCGTGCTGTTCATTCTGGTAATCATTGGCTTTACCTGCCACAAGCTGAAGATGATGGGCGAGAACTTAGATCGCTCATTGTCGGTGCTGATCATTAACGTGACGGCGCCGAGCATTATTCTCTCCTCGGTGATGGGCGACACGCTGCCAGCGCGTGAGGAGATCTTGCCGGTACTGTTAATCGGTACTTTGACGTTGCTTATCATGCTGGTGTGCGGCTGCATCTTTGCGCGCCTTCTGCACTCGCAGCAAGAGGGTATCTACCGCTTCATGTTTGCCTTTGGCAACATCAACTTTATTGGCATTCCGGTAGTAGCCGCCCTCTTTGGCAGTCAGGCTATCTTCTACATTTCGGTGCTTACCATTCCTTTCAATCTCTTGGTGTTCCTCTTAGGTCAGCTCTTCATTTCCAGCTGCAAAAAGGAGCCTGATCCTGATACGGCGCCAGAGTTGCCACCAGAGGAGCTGAAGACGCCAAAGCGGCGCATTCGCCTTAATTGGCGCATGATCTTATCGCCTGCGTTATGCTCGACCTACATTGTGATTGCGCTGGTGTACTTCCAGATTAAGACGCCAAGCTTAATTGGTCAGGCTTTCTCGCTGGTAGGACAGATGACCATTCCCGCCTCGCTTTTGGTGATTGGCTCGACTTTAGCGGAGATCAAGATCTTAGAGATGCTGGGGTCGTGGCGCATTTACGTGATGTGCGCCTTGAAGCTGTTGGGTGTGCCATGCTTAATCTATGGCCTGTATAGCTTGAGCCCATTTGACCACCGTTACACTGATGTGCTGGTGATTTTAGCGGCGATGCCAGTGGCCTCCTATGGCACCATGATCTGCCTCAAAGAGGGCATTGACCCTAAGGTGATGTCGCAGGGTACCTTTATGAGCACGCTGCTGTCGGTGGTAACGATTCCGTTACTGGCCCTTATTCTATAAGGCAGAGCTTAGAGCCGTCTTAGGTGGCAGCAGCAAAGCAAAAGCAAAGAGGGGATGTGTGGTGAGAGCTGCACATCCCTTTTTTCATGCTCAAGAAGGTGTGAGGAGACCGGCGCAGGTGTTGGTGCTGTTAGTGTTGGGCTTAGGTGTGAGTAACACCAAAAGAAACCACCATGTTCATGGGCGTTGGTGCGGGCGGGGGCTTACTTAAGATAAAGGCGCCGTCAGGGGCTTTAGCGGGTAGCTACGTTGCAGTAACCTCAGATCTTCGTGGTTAAGGCAGTGGGGTGCACATGGTTGTAGTGGTGGTGGTGAGGTGCAGAGGGCAGGTAGGCTGAGGCGTTTAGCCGCATCAAACCAAGAGAGCGGTGCTAAAAGCATACCCGCAAACTTAAATTACCAATAGCAGCAAGGTACTCGTGGTGATACATCTCACGTGGCTGCTATCCAACCAGCAGGCGAGATATGGGGGCTTCATAACACTTGAGGGCTGCTGTGAGGTTGCTCTGAGGTAGCTATAAGGTGTACCGTCCGACCTGAGAGGCGCAGGTATGGGCTAAAAGCCCTGCGTGGCTGCCCTCGTTGGAGGTACTCTCAGAGTGGTGGCAGCAAGCCTATAGCCTCACCACTACCCTGAGGAGTATGGCTTTGCCCGCAGTGTCTATAGGTGACGGCAAATAGCTACAGCACCCTCTAAAGAACCTCTCAAGATAAGACGCTGGCTGCTCTTCCCGCTGCACTGCAATGCACTGCACAGCGTGCATCTCATTACCCCTGTCAGATGCAACCTCCTTAGCCGCAAAAAGAGGTAACAGCACAAGGCGTTAACTGCCTTGCGCTTCAGCGCTCTTGGCTTTTTACCTACAGCGTGTTGGTTTGTCACCAACTTTGCCTGTACTTCTGCCATCAGCTTTGCTGGGCGTATCCATCCTCATGTCCTGCTGTAAGGGAACCAATGCCCCCTCTGCGCCCTGAAGTGCCAGCTTTTTACAGGCTCCCGCACTATCCGTCATTCCACTTCTAGTACTGCTCAGTACACCAGAGCAAAATAGTGGATAAATCTCGCCATCTTAAGCCGCAGCTTAGCCCGCAAAGCGCAATACAGTAGATAAATCCCCATAAAGCCCATTACGCTTACATATAAATTCAAGAAGGGCCGCAACCTGCTTTTTGCCAAAAGCTGTGGCGCTGGGCCTTACTGCTAGCAAGTGAGGTCAATCTAGTGTATAAAGGTCTTTTGCCTTGCTCTCTATATCCTATGGCCCTTAGCCAGTTTATGGGATGTATTGAAAGTAAGCCCCCATAGCTGCGGCAATGCAGAGTAGTTTTTCTTTTGCGCAAAATCGCCAAATTGAAACTATACGGCGCGTGCCACGTCAAGAGCGTAGCTGAAAATCGGCTGACAGCTAAAAGTTTAATTTTCGCTAACGTTTTAGGGGGTGAGGCAAATGGCTTAACCATGCCATCTTAGCTTGTTTCTGCGAAAATTAGCGATTTGGTGGCGAAAAATATCTGACGGCGGGTTATGTTGATTGGTTGAATATCGGTTAATATATAGACAAGAGGAGAAGGTTTATTTCTGCTCTACCGCATGATATTTGAGGGTAAATCCCGCTACCTAGAGCTGAGGTTTGAGGAATACTCAAAAGGCCTCAGCCTCGGACTCAGGTCAGATGCCTGCGTTAGGGAAGATCCTAAGGTCATGCTGTAAGACTTAAGAGCAAAGGCTTTGCACTATGGCCGTCTTGCCGAATGCGGCATAAAGCTCGGTTAGTGGAGCTTGAGATTTACCTTTTCTTTTAGGAGGAAGCCACGCTTTGGGGCGTGGTGGATTCCAAAGGGCAGTGCACTTGGCTCACGCACTACCTTCTGAATCGTTACAGGGCAAAACGCACCTACCTGTAATAACCGAGCCTATATGTGCTGTAATTTAGCCACGGTGCAGCGCTAGGTTACAGCTTCTAACAGCCTATTTTCACTAAGCGTAACGCTCTTAGCACTGCAGGTCATACGTTGTCGGAGCAGAGCTTTTGTGTTTAGAGAAAAGTGGGGACGGGAGTTATGTGTTGAGCCCTCGTAGAGGCGGGAGAGGGAAACGCGCAGGCAGTAGCCGTGGCTGTGCTGGGCGTGAAACGACGTATGCCTGTAGTGGTAAGAGACGGGGCCCCACAGAAGAGAAACGAGCTGGGACGTGACGGGATGTGCGATTGGCGCGGGGTAGTGTAAAGAGGTACGTTTTATCAGAGCTGCATTGCTGTGCAGGCGAGTGCGCGCGTGCTGGGCGCGGCTTGGTCGTGCCTGCGGTGTGTTGCTAAGCACCAGAGCGTTATCACCACGCTCCGTAGACCTGACGTGCTTGGCCAAGATACGATGGGGGCAGGCGGTGGGTATGCCTCACAAAAGTCGGTTTTCCTTAGAGTTGTTGTATACCAAAAAGTAGCAGTGCTACAGCGATCTCGCAGGGGAGACCATGTGATGGCGGTTGGCGTGACCAACCTTGGAGTTGTGTTGGTGCTTGACGACGAGGAGTTGAGGCTGATTTTTCCCAAACCGCTAAGATAAGGCTTTTACCTCAAGGTGGATCTGCTTACGACAACTACTCAAGGGTAAGGCGCTAGCCTTAAAGCTGAGCGTGACTCCATCTC
The DNA here is from genome assembly GCA_018884035.1 of Candidatus Anaerobiospirillum pullicola. Classification (GTDB taxonomy): domain Bacteria; phylum Pseudomonadota; class Gammaproteobacteria; order Enterobacterales; family Succinivibrionaceae; genus Anaerobiospirillum; species Anaerobiospirillum pullicola. Next base: position 10,323 of record JAHLFE010000104.1, on the reverse strand, counting down.
ATGCCCGATGTCAGGGGACCTTATTCACCAAACTATGAGGAGAGCCCAAAAGACCAAAGCCCTGAGAGTGGTTTTGGCGCATCTTACTCTTGAGTCAGAGCGACGCACCGTGGGCGCTGTTTTTGGCGCCTCCGTGCAGGTTGCTCCTGCTCAAGAGCAGAGCGCGTTTTTATCGGGGCTCTTGGCTACCATGGCGTTCACCATTAAGGCTATTAGCAGGAGCAATGTGAGTTCGAGGCAGCGCTGCCTTAGCGGCAGCAGCAATACTGAGCAGCGTACACTTACTGGCTGCCTTAGCGCTTTAGTCTGCTCATTACTGTTGCGCCGCTGGCGCATCGTAGAGGCTGCTGTGCGTGTATAGCGCTCTGAGCACCATGCCGAGGATCTTTAAACGTGAGTTGTTCTGATTCTCCGGCAGGTTGTAGCGCAGCACATTGTCACGGGTGATGCGATACTCGCCATGCTTGCTCTTTTGCACCAAGGAAATGATGTACTCGTTGTACACCTTATGGTGGTTGGCAAACTCAAGGCTCGCCCCCTTGTCATCACCACGGATCTTGAGCACGCCTAAGAGCGAAGCCATGCGCTTTAAACGCGACAGCGCAAAGAGGTTCTCTGTCTCTACAGGCAGCGAGCCAAAGCGGTCAATGAGCTCAATCTTGAGGTCATCAAACTCGTCTAAGGTGTTGCACGAGGCAATGCGCTTGTACATCGACAGACGCGTATTCACGTCATGGATGTAGTCCGCAGGTAGCAGCGCACTTAAGTGCATGTCCACCTCGCACTCATTGAGGCTGATCTCACTTAACGATGGCTCATGACCCTCCTTTAAGGCCTTTACCGCCGCATTGAGCATGTCCATATACAGCGCAAAGCCCACCGACTCAATCTGACCAGACTGCTCCTCACCTAAGAGCTCACCCGCACCACGAATCTCAAGGTCATGGGAGGCCAGCACAAAGCCTGCACCCAGCTCATCGATACTGGCAATCGCCTCTAAGCGGCGCTTGGCATCGACACCTAAAGCCGCCCGTGGTGGCGTAAAGAAGTAGGCGTAAGCCTGATGGTGCGAGCGACCGACACGACCACGAATCTGGTGCAATTGCGCCAAGCCCAGTAAGTCCGCGCGGTCAATGATAATGGTGTTGGCCGTTGGAATATCAAGGCCATTTTCAATAATGGTCGAGCACAGCAGCACGTTAAAGCGCTGGTGATAGAAATCCTGCATCACATGCTGCAGCATGCGCTCATCCATCTGGCCATGGGCAATCTCTATTTTGGCCTCAGGTACCAACTTGGCGAGGTTATCGGCCTTTATGTTCATGGTTGCCACATCGTTGTGCAGGTAGTACACCTGTCCACCACGGCGCAGCTCACGCAAAATAGCCTCACGGCAGAGCTGATCGTTATCCTCATGGATAAAGGTCTTCACCGCTAAGCGGTGCTCTGGTGGCGTGGCAATAATGGACAGCTCGCGCATGCCCTCCATGGCCATATTGAGAGTACGCGGAATAGGCGTCGCCGTTAAGGTTAAGAGGTCGACCTCCGCGCGTAAGGCTTTTAAGGCTTCCTTTTGCCGCACACCAAAGCGGTGTTCCTCATCGATAATGAGCAGGCCTAAGTCCTTAAACTTAATGCGGCTAGAGAGCAGGCGGTGCGTACCAATGATGATATCGATCTCGCCACGGGCCAGCTTATTAATGGTATCCGTCTGCTCCTTACTCGAGCGGAAACGGCTTAACATGTCCACATTAATGGCTGTGGTCGCAAAGCGCTCCTTAAAGTTCTGGAAGTGCTGCTCAGCCAAAATGGTGGTTGGAGCCAATACCGCTACTTGCTTGCCATTGCTGGCAGCAACAAAGGCCGCACGTAAGGCCACTTCGGTCTTACCAAAGCCCACATCACCGCAAATGAGGCGATCCATAGCCACCGGACGGGCCATATCCGCTAAGGTCTGCTCAATAGCCTTACGCTGATCCTCGGTTTCCTCATAAGGGAAAGCGGAGACAAACTCATCTAAGGCGTGCTCATCAATGTGGAAAGCAAAGCCGCGCTTCAGCTCACGCTGGGCATAAATGTCAAGAAGCTCAGCGGCTACATCACGTACCTTTTGGGCCGCCTTGTTCTTCTTTTTGGACCATGTGTCGGTGCCTAATTTGGACAGCTGAGGATTGGACTCACCGGAGTAACGCGCAACCTTGTTTAAGGAGGTAATAGGAATGGAGAGCATGTCACCATTTTGGTACTCAATGGTGAGGTACTCGCCTTTAATGCCGTTAATGACCTCAGTTTTGAGGCCACGGTATTTACCGATACCGTGATCGATGTGCACCACAATCTGCCCTTCTTGCAGTTGGGCTAGATTCTTAATAATGGTGTCCTGATCGAGCTGCTGACGACGCTTATTGCCTTGACGCTGTCTTACGAGCTTGAAGCCTAAGAGCTCGGTCTCGGTGATAAAGGCCAGCGGCGTGCTGAGCTTAAGTGGTGCCCACTTGATGCGGACATTGCCCTCATGGGCATTAGCCTCAGCTTCAGCGGCAGAGGCAGCCGCCTCGGTGGTGACTGCAAGCAGATCCTCCTCTAGCGCGCTTTGGCCCTCAGCATGGGCAATCTCACTGTCTGCGGCCGCGTCAGCAAGCTCTGTGTCTGCGCCTTCGTTACTGTCTGCGTCAGCTGCATTATCTGCAAAGACCGCCTGCGCTAGGCGCAGCGTGCTAGCTGAGACCTGCGTTTGTTTGCTGAGGCTGCTATCCCAGATGACACCCTGATCAAAAGGCGCAATGGTCAACATGAAGGGAGCATCAGAGGCTAAAAAGTCATCAATGCTAGAGGCTGGCTGTAAGCCGACGCTCTTGATGAGCTCTTGGGGTAAGAGATCGCGGACGTTTTGTCGGCGGCCCTCACTCATGGCGGAGATAAGAATACGGCCATGGTGCTTGACACAGAACTCCTGCACAAAGTCGATGAGCTTTTGTGCACTGTTTTGCTGGCGGTGGTCTAAAGCGATGTCCGGTACCGCCACACAAGGGGCCTGATAGTGTAGACGCGTGCCCATCTCCTCAAGAGTCAGGGAGTCACTCTTTAAGAAGAGGCGGTCACGCTTGTGGAGAGAGGTAAAGAACTCGTCAGGGCTTAAGAAGACCTCATAGACCGGCAGCGCAGGGTGGTCGATATTGCCGATAAAGAGTTGATGACGGTTGTGCAGCTCTTGGTCGTAGGTGTTAAGGGTGTTGCGGATGTCACCTACAAGGATAAATTGCGTCTGCGGATTGAGGTACTCAAAGAAGGTGTTAGTGTGGGCAAAAAAGAGCGGCAGGTAGTACTCGATACCTGCGGGAATGCTGCCTTTGGACACAGCTTGGTAAATGACGTGACTTTGGAAATGCTGGTTAGCAAAGGCGTCACGGTAGCGGCTGCGGAAAATGGAGATACTGTCCTCGTCTAGAGGAAACTCATTGGCTGGCAGGAGCTTAATCTCGTCAATCTTTTGCTGCGAGCGTTGGCTTTGCACGTCAAAGTAGGCAATGGTGTCTACCTCGTCGTCAAAGAAGTCAATACGCAATGGCTGGGTACAGCCCATAGGGAAGATATCGAGAATAGAGCCACGAATAGCAAACTCGCCGTGATCTAACACCTGCTCCACTTGCAAATAGCCATGTGCAGTAAAGGTCGCACGCAAGGAATCAAGGTCGCAGCGGTCACCAACCTTGAGAACAAAGGAGTTTTGGCTGATGTACTCTATAGGTGGCAGACGCTGCATCACAGCATTGATTGAGGTAATGACAATGCCTCCGTGCATGGCTGGCGCAAGGGAGAGGAACTCTAAGCGCGAGGAGATAATGTCCTGATGCGGCGAGAGCACATCGTAAGGTAAGGTCTCGTAGTCATGAAAGACCATGATGCGCTCTTGCGGGCAGAGATAGCGCAGCTCTTGCTCAAGGCGCGCCGCTTCGTTGCTGTCAGCACAGATGACTACCACGGTGTCGGGGCTTTGGTTCTTATGGACAGCAATTTCTAAGGACAATGCACTACCAATGAGGTTGCCCACCACCTTGCCTTGAGGGCTGATGTTACTGAGAAGCAATTCAGAGCGTTGCATGAAAACTCCTAACAGAAGGTCATAGTGGGCAAAGAGAGTGGTGAGAGTGGTAAGAGCAGTGAGAGTGATAAGAGCGTTCAGTGGTAAGAGCACGGCGTGTACTCTACCAAAAGTGTTACCCCTTAAGGCGCCAGCGCCTCTTAGCCTCTCGCTCTGAGGTTAAAAGCAGAGGGAGTGGCGTCAGTGGCGTCAGTGGCGTAAGTGGCGTAAGTGGCGTAAGTGGCGTAAGTGGCGTTTGTGACGCCATGAGTGACGGCAGAGCGAGCCGTCTTTTAGCACGTTTACGGGTAAATAAGCCGAGGTTAGCGGTGGTAACACTTTAGGTAGAAGCATTGAGCTGACGCGGAAGCATAGTTGGCTGGCGCGCTGCTTGGGGCTTACAGGCCACCGCAGAGGAGCGCTATCACACTAAGGCAGCGGTCGCGCCTCTTCACACCAAGGGAGCACAAGACCGAGGCGCTAGGTACCAAGGTGCCGAGAGCTATGGTGCCACGGTGTACATGCGTGCTCGTTTGTAGGGCTCAAATTATATGTGCTTTTTTCTGTGCTTGCAGCATGATTTGCCATTGAGGCGTGTTATCTACTCTTGTGGCGATAAGCTTGTGCTGGCCTTAACACCACCATAAAGAAGGCCGGATCGTAGCACGCTCTGTCGCGCTATGGCCTGCTGCGCGGGCGCTTCTCGTATGCACTAAGGTAAATGGGCATATTGTTGGCACAGTCTGATGCGCCGTGAAGATACGGCTTGCAGGCGTGTTGCTGCCGCTGGCGTTGCCACAGAGTCACTTGCCTCAAAAGAGCACAGCATCAAGCAGTCAGAGTTGTCTCATATGGGTTGAGCCCTTGCCTCAAGGGGCTTAAGTTGGTACAAATTGGGATCGTAGTAGCAGTATGGACTGTGCATCACGCTACGCTACCGCACAATGCTTGCTGGTACCTGCATTGTCCCAAAAAAGAGGTAACGGTGCGGAGTACTCCTTAGCGTTACTTAGCGCAGCTTTGCTTTAGTTAACATGAGGGGCAGAACCGCGAGCACTGCGGCACTTGTTTTGCGCGTAGTATGCTTTGCAAGCAGGAATCAGCCTCGCTATCGCGTTGTTTGCTTGCTTTGCTGCAAGAGCCACTTTTGGGTGCGAAAGTGGCGCAAAAAGGTTATGACAGGATCCTTACAGGAGCCTTAGATGAAGATTTCTCTGCGTAGTTACTGTTATCTTATGCTTTGGTTTGGCCTGATCTTATTGTGCTCAGAGCTCATGCCTTACTTTGCCAACGACTATCGCTACATGCTCATCCAAGGAACCCATGAGCTGGTAGGATCGTACAGCGATATCGTGGTATCGCAATATCAGCATTACTTTGCGTGGGGCGGACGCACGGTAGCGCATGTGATTGCCCAGATCCTTTTGTATTGGGGTAAGCCTGTATCAGCGGTGGCGCAGGGCTTTTGCTATGTGGTGCTGATCCTCTTTATCTACTACAACGCTTACGGCATTAAACCAACGCTGCGCCTGCGCTTTATGCCGATCTTTGTCATCAGCGCGCTGCTGTTTTTACAGCTGCGAGTCTTTGGTGAGGTGGTGCTCAATATTGTGAGCTCCGCCAACTACATGTACACCACGACCATTATGCTGATGTTTATCCTGCCTTACCGCATTTCCTTTGCCCGTGAGGTGCAAGGCTCATGGTGGTGGCTGTGGCTGCTGATGCTCGTTTTAGGTGTACTCGCAGGCTGGACTAATGAGAATACCGCTGCCGCTGTGGCTACGGGGTTAGGCCTCTACTTACTCTACAACCTCAAAGCGCGCCGCTTAAAGCTGTGGCAATGCTGGGGCTATGCAGGCTACTTACTGGGCTTTGCGTTGCTGATCTTGGCACCTGGCAATAAGGCCCGCATCGACTCCATGGAAGAAGGTGGCTTTGATTACTTTGCGCATACGGTGCACGCTATTTCGCTTTTTGGTGAAGCGCTTTTGCTGTGTGGTCTCTTGGTAGTGTGCGTGTGCTTTTTGGTGTGGAAGGTTAGAGAGCACTTTTTACAGTATGCCCGTCCAGACCGCTATTGGGGCAGCATGTGGTTTATCTACACGGGCCTGTTCTCGCTCTTTTTAATGATCTTTTCGCCTAACTTCCCAGCTCGCTCGGCCACGCCTTTTACCATCTTTACCATTGTCGGTATTGTGGGCTTAAGTGACGTGCTGATCTCCCGTGGCTATGAGGTGGTCTCCTGCCGCTGCAAGGTGCTGTTAAGCGTGAGTGCAGCTGTCATCATGACGGCGGCCATGATTAACTTGATTTATTGTGGCGTGGTGTTAAGCACTGATGACAAGGTACGCCAAGCACAGCTCTTTACGCAGCTGGAACAGGGGAAAAAGGATATTGTTGTGAGCCCAATGCACGTCAATACCTACAAGTATGCCTTTGTGGCGGATGTGCGGGCTAATCCTGACTATTGGACGAACAAGATTGTCGCGAACTTCCTGCAGGTGAATTCGATTCGCCGCAGCTGCGACTATCCAGCGCGACCATGGCCACATGATGTGGTGTTCTTTAGTCGTGTGGTGACAGATGCTGAGTGCAACTTGCATCCAGAGTCAGAAATAGAGGCGGTTGTGGATAAGCCAGAGACGGCTGGAACTGCTGCACAGCAGTAGTGGTTGTGAAGCCAAGCGGCGGATAGCACAGCTGCTGGCATTAACCATCTGCTGTGGCTAACAACGCCATTCGCCATTGGCGCTGATACGTGGCAGACGCCGCGCGTCACTACAATTTCAAGTTTCCTGCCTCTCCCGCTTTTCCCGTGCACAGCTCTCTTTGTACAATGAGCACAGCGTGGTGTAGTGAGGAGAAGCATGGAAAACTTTGAATTTCATCGGCCGACCGCCTACTACTTTGGTGTAGGACGAGAAAACGAGGTCGGCGCCATTATCAAGGCCCTCAATAAGCACAAGATCCTTATCGTCTATGGGGGCCAATACTGCATTAGCTCAGGGCTTTTAGACCGTGTGCAGGCTTCGCTCCGTGAGGCGGGTGTGTCCTATGTGACCAAGGGGGGAGTGGTACCTAATCCGCGCGCAGACCTTGTGTACGATCTTATTGACTTAGGGCGTCAGGAGCAGGTGGACTTTGTGCTTGCTGTGGGTGGTGGCTCGGCCATTGACACGGCCAAGGCTACGGCTATGGGCATCGTCAATGAGGGTGACTTCTTTGACTTCTTTTTAAAGAGCCGCCAGCCTTTAGGCTGCTTAGGGATAGGCGTGGTGCTGACCATTCCTGCAGCTGGTTCTGAGGGCTCGTGCCGTGCGGTGATTCAAAAAGAGATCGAGGGTGATGTCTACAAGTGTGGTTTAGGGTGCCCTTACTTTGTGCCGACCTTTGCGGTCATGAATCCTGAGCTTACTAAGACGCTACCGCCGTATCAGACGGCCTGTGGTGCGGTGGATATGATGGCGCATGTGATGGAGCGCTATTTTACGAACACACCAGAGGTGTCGATTACCGATAGGCTGTGTGAGGCGGTCTTAAGCTCCATTGTGGAGACGGTACCGCTGGTGCTGCGAGAGCCTGATAACTACGAAGCGCGGGCTAATGTGATGTGGGCGGGCACCTTAGCGCACAATGACACCTGTGGAGTAGGTAGAGAGCAAGATTGGGCTACCCATGCTTTAGAGCACCAGTTATCTGCGCTTTATGATATTGCTCACGGGGCGGGCTTAGCGGTGCTGTTCCCAGCGTGGATGGAGTACACCATGCCGCATAATCCGCTGCGCTTTGCGCAGTTTGCGACGCGGGTATTTGGGATTAACATGGACTTTGAGGAGCCAAAGCGCACGGCGAAGGCAGGCATCATGGCGCTACGGCAGTTCTTTAAGGACATTGGTATGCCGCTGAACTTTGCGGATATCGGTGCCAAGGAGGAGGACATCCCGCAGATGTTGCGTTTGCTGGGGGTGGACGAGGTCAACACTATTGGGCACTTTGTGCCCTTAAATCGTGATGCGTGCGAGACTATCTACAAGATAGCGGCGCACTATCATGAGTAGGCTAAGCTGGCGCTGATAGTGACGTGGGAAGATGTTGGTGGGCTTGTGCCTTTGTAGCAGTATTGTAAAGCTATCCGCAGATACTGTGGTAATCGCGGAAGCTTGCTACTTGGTGTCGAGGATCAGTTGTCTTTTTCTTGTGAGGTTGTAAGCACCAGCTGCTAATGAGGGTGATTTTGGGCGTTAGAGGTACGAGCATTTGCTGTAAGGACAGGAGGCGAGGTCAGCGTAGTTGAGGGGATGGCAGCTCTGCAAGGTGCTGGAAGTAGGTACTTATGATAGCGGCACGATGCTGGGAAGGTTGTATGTGCCAAGACAGTGTGATGTAGTTGTTCCTCTGAGGCAGCTGTAGGCACAGAAGCAGGCTACTCGTCCTTTTTATGCTGCTTTCTATTGTGCCGTAATCCAATAGTTAGCAAAAGCACATCTGCTAACATGGTTAGCATCATGATGTAGAGCCAAGCTGCAGCAGGCGTCATTGTTCCCTCCTTAATAATACGGTTGAGAAGGGGGGAGCTTGAGATCTGAGGCCCTATTGCCCTGATACTATGGCGAGCAGTGCGGATGGGCACGTCTACTTGGTCTTGTAAACGAACCACACAAAAGTCACCACTAGAAAGAGGGTGACAACAATGACAGCAAACCAACCTAAGCTCATGTCGTTTTCCTTGTGATGGAGTAAGCCCCAGCAGCTACGTGCGTTGTTATTGACGCTGTAAAGAGAGACTTTGCTGCAAGAACTTTAGGGAGAGTATGGACCAGAACGCGAAAAGAGATCAGTACCGTAAAATTGGGGCTTGGGCTTGATGCTTTAGGGTAAGCAACACTGCGCTTTTACCTCTTCTTTCGGTGCTTTCTCTTGCTCCTTCCCATGCCAAAAACCACCCAAAGAGCAGTAGCAAGTATGACAAAAATGCTAACAGCGGCCATTACACCAGCAGGAGTCGTCATTACATCCATTCAAAAATCAGCGCGGATAACCCCAAGTTGACTTGGGGAGGAGGAGCCGCCTCTATTTCTAAGTTCAGTTAAGTAGGTTCTGCGCTTCTGCAGTTGGTTCAGCTTTTTGGGCTCTACTCAGAATTTGTGGGGCGCTTAGGAGGTGGTGGGACGGCTAATGGATGATTAGCACAGGTCTTAGCCTAACCACCTAAGGCTGTGTCATGAGCCTATACCACAAACTCTGAGGAGAGACGCTTTGTAGCTGATACCAGCAGAAATGACGGTGCCATCAAGTTTGCGTACATCAGATGCAAGATGCACTACTTGCGAGACGTCCCGAGATGAATCCAACCTGCCCCTTACATAAGAGGTTCACTTGAGTAATCTGGGGGCACACCTCAGAGGGATCTTACGCTGATTTCTGCGCAGTTTCTGAGCCACATACAGGCTACCCCCTGCTGATTAAAGTGAAAAAGGTTAGAGGCTACTCGTCCTTAGCGTGGTGCTTTCTCTTGCTCCTTCCAGCTCCAAATAGCACCCAAACGATGGTGGCGAACATAACCACCATGGCGATGAGGGATATAGCTTCAGCAGGAGTCATAATTTTCTCCTTCGATTTCAGTAGCTGTCAGCATCAAGCTATGGTTAAGGCTAGTGCTGGGCGGTACTACTTGTATAGGCGATAAGGATGGAGCATAAACAAAGGAGTATGCTCAGCCTCGTCGCAAGTAAGGGGTCTTGGTGTTAATGATAGCAGCGCTACGTTTGAGCTGTATCAACGAGACTGTTAGGAGTTGCTATGATCAGCACGGTACCTTGCCATCAACAACAGAACACAGACAACAGAATGTCTGAGCCTGATGGCGGTTACAGAGTAAAGTGAGGGGGGGGGAGTGACTATTTGCTCAAGGTTGGCTGGCGACCATGTCGAGTCGCTATTTGGTCTTGTAAATGAACACAGCCAAAATCGTGAACATAACAATGCCGAACACAATGACCACAATCCAACTTGGATCCATGTTTTTTCTCCCAATGATTGAGGTAAGCACAAGCAGCTATGTGCTTGATAAGGAACCTATTAACTAATAACTACCAGTTTTTGGCTCGTTTCAGAGTTGGTTGATACCAAAGCGCAGTAGTACCAATGCAATTAAGCTGTTGCTAGGTGTTATGGCGTTTGGTGTGACAATCCTTGAGGTAGTGATGGCGCTTTACCCATCACACTAGAGCCGATCCGAG